>CAMFHA010000001.1 GCA_945952115.1 uncultured Legionella sp.
ACCTATGACACAGAGGTTAAAAGCCTCCTGCTCTACCACCTGAGCTAACGGCCCTAAAGAGGCTGAAATCATACAGGATCAGCGCTAAAATTCAAGTCTTTTATGGAATTTTTTCATATAAAACTTATTATATGTTTTTTATTAGAATAATTGATGCTCTTTTTTCGTTAAGTTTGCTTCAGTTGCAAGAATTTTTTTATTAAGTTTTATTAATTTGTTGCATAATGAAGAAGATTGGGACTTTAAAGTGATAATTAAAAGAATATCAGCACCTAAAGCACCACAGCCTTTAATAGCTAAAACTTCGGGATAACAGCGGAGTTCTTCTATTAATTCTAAGCTATGTTGAGCGACTAAATTTAGACTATATAATTGTTCATGATAATTATTAATGGAGCTTACAAATAATTCAGCATTATTTTGCTCTAGAGCTTCTTTGGCCTTATTTACAGTTTGAGAAAGTTTATCGATGGGAAAATTAATATTTCCTTCTTGTAAATGATGGTGTGTAGGTAATTTGAAACCAGTATGTATTAGTAAAAAGGATAACTCTTCAAAACCCCATTCATAAGAATTAATTTGATTTTCTCTTTTATTAATAAATACGCAACCATATTGAGTTTGCGTAATCAGATCATACCCACTGGGCTTTAAACCTTTACCATTCCAAGCGCAATGGTAGTAAGCTTCAAGCATGGATTCAAGTTGTGCTTCTTTTTTTTGAAGATAAGCATTTGCTAAATAAGCCCCAATAAATTGCGCGCTTGATGCACCTAAACCACCACATCCTTGATAAGGATCAATAAAAGAGAGGTGGGTCTTTTGTTTATTTTGAGCCCACCAAAGGCCTGCTGGAGATTGTGGATGAATTGATGATTGGATTTCTGTTGAATTTAGATTTAACTCAAAGCAGGGTCTAGTACTTGCTAAAAGAGCGGGCGCTCCTTTTAGCGCCGCATATTCTCCAAGTAAAAAAGTTTTTGCAGGAATAATCCATTTCATATTGCTGTCGAGGTTTGTCTTATTTCGTTTAGTAAATCATAAGCATTATTGACGCTTACACGTTTATAAATATTCAACCATTCTTGTAATCGAACTTTAAGTACAGGTAATTCTTTTTCATTAGCATCAGTGACTAAGAGTAAGTTATCAATATGCAGTTTCATGTGACCTTGAATAATGCCATCAGTACACAGAGCTTTTAAAGCACCAAGGTTTTGTACTAGGCCAACTGCTGCAATAATTTGCGATAAATGATTTGCAGAAGTAATCTGCATCATGCGTAAACACATTTTTGCTGTAGGATGCAATGCAGTGACTCCACCCACAGTACCTACAATAATAGGGGCAGTTAATTCGCCAATTAATTGATTATTTTGATAACGCCAACTAGTAATTGCTTTATATTTTCCTGAGCGGGCTGCATAAGCATGAACCCCTGCTTCTACAGCTCTCCAATCATTACCCGTTGCAATTAGCACGGGATCAATACCATTCATAACTCCTTTATTATGTGTTGCAGCACGATAAGGATCCATTTCTGCAAATAAAGAAGCCTCTTCAATTTTATAACCTAAATCAGGATCTACATTATTAATAACTACTTTAGCGCTTGTTAGTTTTTGATCATTTAAGTTGGATAAAATACACATGGTGACTTGTTCACCAGTAAGTTGTTCTATGGGCGTTTTTAAATATTCTAAAACTTGATTGATGATATTAGCTCCCATGGCATCGCAACTATCCATTGTTAAATGAATGACAGCCATATCATCTCCATCTTCTCTTTTTAAAAGACGTAACTCTAGTTCTTTAACTCCACCACCACGTTTTACCATATTTGCAGCTACTTCTTCATTCGCTGTTTTAATTAAAAAATTTCGATTTTCTTCAAAAAGACTTTGAAATCTTGCAAAATCTTTTACTTTTGCTAATTGTATTTGTCCAAGAATACAATTTCCTTGAATAGAGGTTGTGATATTCCCTTGTTGTCTAATCCATTTCGCAGTTTTTGATAATGCAGCGATAATGGAGGTTTCCTCCACTGCTAAAGGAATAACATAATCTTGTCCATCGATGTTAAAATTAGTAGCAACACCTAATGGTATCTGAAAGTAACCAATAACGTTTTCAATCAGCTTATCAGCTAAGATAGCTTCTTTCACGCCGCCTTGTTTGAGAAAAAAAATGTCCTCAGAAGTTAAAGCCCCTAAAGCAAGTAAACGCTTAAAACGCTCTTCTTGAGATAATTTTGAAAAGCCTTTAAATAAAGCATCGGCATTAACTGCTAGAGACATATTTTCCCCTTTAAATCAGAAAGAATCAGACTGCCAGTACAAAACATAGCGGTTTTTAATTCATTTTCAATTAAAATCATTTTTTTTAGAATCTGTTCAGACGATTCTAGAGCAGCCTCTAAAAGAGGCTTAGCAAAACCAACGGTTGTTGCTCCTAAAGCAAATAATTTAGCAGCATCTAAACCATGACGAACCCCACCAGAGCCCCAAATTTCAAATTGAGGCTTTATTGCTATGGCGTTTTGAATACTTTGAATAGTGTCAATACCCCAATTGCGAAACGTTTGAGCTATTTGCTGTTTTATTTCGTCATTTATTGCTCTATGACCTTCTATTCGTCCCCAATGAGTGCCTCCAGTACCACTAACATCAACCGCACTGATTCCTAGATCATTTAAGCGCGCCAGAGTAGTCTTCGAGAAGCCACATCCTGTTTCTTTGATAATAATAGGAATTCTTATTTGTTGAACTAATTGGTTTAAAGCATTCCATGAGCCTTTAAAATGCGGCGTCCCTTCAGGTTGAATGCTTTCTTGCAAAGGATTACAGTGAATGATTAAAGCAGAAGCTTGTAAAGAGTCTATTAAACGCTCAATAGAGGCTAAGGGAGTATCAATAATTTGAGCAATGCCTAGATTACTATATAAACTTACATGAGGGTAATCTCGACGTAAGAGTTTCCACTCTTCTGACGCTGTTTTATCAGTTAACTCTCTACGTTGTGAACCAACACCCATGGCCCAATTTGTTTGGCTGCATGCCTTCATAAAACATTCATTAATATTGAGTGCATTGGCATGTCCTGCGGTCATTGAGCTTATAATAAATGGTTTTTTTACAGATTTATTAAAGCGGTAACTTTCAATTGAAATTTCATCGAAATTTATATCGGGTAAGGCTTCATGAATCAAAGAATAGTTATCAAAGGGATTTAATTCGCTACTTTGATTTATTGGCAGCAGTGCAAGTTTTATGTGATCTTGTTTTCTTTGTTCAAATTGACTGTAGTCTTGAGTCATTACCTAACTTCTGATGGAGAAAAAATAGAGGTAATTTTATCATAAAATATGCAGTTACGCCATTTATCACTTTTAATCTACATTTGTTTACCGTGCTCGCTTTATATCTCCCTTTGAACAAAAATTCAATTTAGAGTACAATTTGACCTTTTGCACCTACAAAACGTGATTGCGACTCCACTATTATCTATTGCTCCTATGATTGACTGGACTTACAGTCAATTTCGTGTTTGGATGCGCTTGTTAGCGCCTGAAGCATTGCTTTATACCGAAATGCAAACAACAGGTGCTGTAAGCAATAATCCAAAGCGCGCTTTAAAATTTAATCCAATAGAACATCCTATCGCACTTCAATTAGGTGGTTCAGACAAAAAAACCTTAGCCGAAAGTGCATGCAAGGCGGAAATAGAGGGATATGACGAGATTAATCTTAATTTAGGTTGCCCCAGTGATAGAGTGCAAGCAGGGCGCTTCGGTGCGTGTTTAATGAAAGAACCCGCTCAGGTTTTTGAATGTATCCGGGCAATGAAAAAAGCTGTTACGATTCCAGTAACCAGTAAAACAAGGATTGGAATTGATCAACAAGATAGCTATGAGTTTTTTAGAACTTTTGCTTTGGGTTTGGTTGAGGCAGGTAGTGATAAACTAATAGTGCATGCGCGTAAGGCTTGGTTAAATGGTTTAAACCCAAAACAAAACCGAACGATTCCTCCTGTTCACTATGATTATGTTTATAGAATTAAAGAAGAGCTTCCTCACATTCCAGTAATTATAAATGGCAATATACAATCTCTTAAAGAAGTAAAAGAACATTTAAACTATGTTGATGGTGTTATGTTAGGGCGCTTAGCTTGTGATAATTCGTACCAAATTGCTCGCATTCATCATGCTTTATACCCACATCATCCTCTTTTAACTCATAAACAGTTATTTTTGCTTTATAAAGAGTATATGATTAATGAATATTATAGTGGAGTAGCTTTAAGTTTATTAATTAAGCCTATATTTACGCTTGCTCATGGTATGCCGGGAGCAAGCCAATGGAAAAAAATATTAATGTTACTTTTGCAAACAAAAGATTTATTGTTATTAGATGAGCTCATCGATTACTTTGATCAAGCAGAACGTCTCTATGAGAATATTATTAATGAATAGTTCTTTGCTTACTATTGTATTGCTCGTTTGTTCCAATGCTTTTATGACCGTAGCTTGGTATTGGCATTTAAAAGGCTATGTTAATAAACCAATTTTTTTGGTTATTTTAGTAAGTTGGTTCATAGCTTTCTTTGAGTATTTGTTGCAAATTCCAGCAAATCGCATTGGTTTTACTCAAGCTCATTATTCTTTATCGCAATTAAAAATTATTCAAGAAGTAATTAGTTTATCTGTGTTTATTCCATTTGCGATATTGTATATGCACCAGAAAATTACTCTAAATTATTTATGGGCTGGGTTGTGTGTTTTAGGCGCAGTTTATTTTATTTTTAAAACCAATTAGCCCGATTATCCTTTTCACTTAAACTCTGAATTAGATACCCTCTATGAGGGTCTATAACCTTTATCACTGAAAAATAAAAAAATTGAAATCGTTCTTGATTTCTGCATTTCGTTCCTAAAGATGACATTTTTAACATTATTTTAAAAAATGCTCAAAGTCCTATAGCGGTACTCATGGTATTTTCTTGTGATTTCTAGTACATTAATGCATTTGTTATTTATACTTCGCGTGGTCAAAAGCCGTAAATTATGATCGTACGAAATATAAAATATCCAGAGGATTATCTAAGCCATGCTGAATACGTTAATTAAGAAAATGTTTGGTAGCCGAAATGAGCGCACATTACGGCGTATGGAAAAGGCAGTAATGGCTATTAATGCTTTTGAACCAGAAATGAAGGCATTAAGTGATGCTGAACTTGCTGCCAAAACAGCTCAATTTAAAGCACGTTTCTCTGAAGGTGAACGCCTTGATGAGCTACTTGCTGAAGCATTTGCAACGGTTAGAGAAGTTTCTGTCCGCACACTAGGCCTTCGTCATTTTGATGTGCAATTAATAGGTGGAATGGTTTTACATGAGGGCAATATTGCAGAAATGCGTACTGGTGAAGGTAAGACTCTTGTAGCAACTTTACCAGCTTATTTAAATGCTATTAGCGGTCTTGGCGTTCATGTAGTTACTGTAAATGATTATTTGGCTAAGCGCGATAGTCAATGGATGAAGCCTGTATTTGAATTTTTAGGTCTTACTGTAGGTGTTATTTATCCTGATATGGGACATGCTGAGAAACAAGCTGCTTATCGATGTGATATTGTTTATGGAACAAATAATGAATATGGTTTTGATTATTTACGCGACAATATGGCATTTAGCTTGGCAGATAAGGTGCAGCGCGAACTTAATTTTGCTATTGTCGACGAAGTGGATTCCATCCTTATTGATGAAGCGCGTACACCACTTATTATTTCTGGCTCAGCAGAAGACAGCTCCGAACTGTATATTAAAATTAATAAACTAATTCCTCAATTAAAGAAACAAGAAGAAGAGGGAGATGATGGTGATTTCACCATTGATGAGAAACAAAAACAAGCACATCTTACAGATGCTGGCCATATTCACATTGAAAATCTATTAACAGAAGCTAAATTGCTTGAGCCAGGTGAAAGCCTCTATCATGCCAGTAACATTATGTTAATGCATCATGTTAATGCTGCGTTAAAAGCTCATGCTATGTTTCATCGTGATATTGATTACATTGTTAAAGATAAACAAGTGGTTATTGTTGATGAACACACTGGACGTACGATGCCGGGACGTCGTTGGTCAGAAGGTTTACATCAAGCAGTGGAAGCCAAAGAAGGGGTAGCCATTCAAAATGAAAACCAAACTCTAGCATCCATCACCTTTCAAAATTTCTTTCGTATGTATAATAAATTATCTGGAATGACAGGTACTGCGGATACAGAAGCTTATGAATTCCAGCAAATTTATAATTTAGAAGTAGTTGTTATTCCCACTAATAAACAGATGATGAGAAAAGATGAGCCGGATTTAGTTTTTCTTACACAAATGGATAAGTATCAAGCAATTATTGAGGATATTCGTGAATGTTCTCAAAGGAAACAACCTGTATTAGTAGGGACCGCTTCTATTGAAGCTTCTGAACTTTTAAGTCAATTATTACAAAAAGTACAAATTAAACATCAAGTATTAAATGCAAAATTTCATGAAAAAGAAGCGCAAATCGTTGCTGAAGCAGGGCGGCCTGGTGCTGTAACTATTGCCACTAATATGGCAGGCCGTGGAACGGACATTGTTCTAGGAGGTAGTTTATCTGCTGATTTAGCTCAAGTGCCAGAAGAAGCAAGTCAAGAGCAGAAAGAGGCTTTAAAAGTAGAATGGCAAAAACGACATGATGAAGTTTTGGCTGCGGGTGGTTTACGCATTATTGGTTCTGAGCGTCATGAGTCACGTCGTATTGATAATCAGTTGCGTGGACGTTCTGGTCGTCAAGGAGATGTTGGAAGTAGCCGTTTTTATTTATCTTTAGAAGATAATTTAATGCGCATTTTTGCTTCTGAGCGAGTAGCCAATATGATGCGTCGTTTAGGTATGAAGCCTGGTGAGCCCATTGAGCATTCTTTAGTAACTAAAGCAATTGAAAATGCTCAGCGCAAATTAGAAGGTCATCATTTCGATGTGAGAAAACAATTATTAGATTATGACAATGTTGCTAATGCTCAACGCCAAGTAATTTATACTCAGCGTGCTTCTATGATGGAAATAGAAGATACCGAAGAAGTGGTTGCAATGATGAGAGAGGAGGTAATTACTGCTTTAGTCAACTCCTATATTCCGCCTCAAAGTCTTGAAGATCAATGGGAATCTAAAACTTTATCTGAGGTCTTAGAAGACGAATTTAAAATTAAGGCTGATGTAGCAGAATGGATTGAACAAGATCACACCATTCAACCAGAGCAAATTAAAGAGAAAATTTTAGCTTTAGCTAATGCTCATTATAATGAAAAAGTAGCAAAAACAATGCGTCAAGTGATGTCTCAATTCGAAAAGTCTGTAATTTTACAAACCTTAGATAATCATTGGCGTGAGCATTTAGCTGCCATGGATCATTTAAGACAAGGCATTCATTTACGAGGTTATGCTCAAAAAGATCCTAAACAAGAATATAAAAGAGAAGCATTTACTCTATTTACAGAAATGCTTGATACCATCAAGCATGATATCACAAAGCTTATTTTATCAGTTGAAATTCAAAGCCAAGAAGATGTGCAAGCAGTAGAAGATCAGCGACGTGCAGATCAAATTCAAAAAATGAATTTAACTCATGAAAGTGCTTTGGAAATAGAAGAAAATAGCGAGCAAACCTTTAGACGTCAAGAGAAAAAAATAGGCCGCAATGATCCATGTCCTTGTGGTTCTGGAAAAAAATATAAATCATGTCATGGCAGTTTAGCATGAGCATTAAAGTAGCTGTTGCCATTATTACTGACGGTGAACAGCGTATTTTAATTACCCAACGTCCTTTAGATGTTCCTCAAGGGGGATGTTGGGAATTTCCTGGTGGAAAGCTAGAAATTAATGAATCAGCTGAACATGCTTTAATAAGAGAAGTTAAAGAAGAACTTGGTATTGATGTAAAAAAATATCAGTTGTTAGGAGAAATAGAGCACCAATATACTGATAAGCGAGTTTGTTTAATTATTTTTCATGTAAGCGAGTTTTCTGGTATAGCGTCTTGCCTAGAAGGACAACTAGGGCTTAAGTGGATTAATAAAGAGTTATTAAATCCTAATGATTTTCCTGAGGCTAATCGTGCTATCTTTAAATTATTGGTTGAGACCCGA
Organism: uncultured Legionella sp.; assembly: GCA_945952115.1. GTDB lineage: Bacteria > Pseudomonadota > Gammaproteobacteria > Legionellales > Legionellaceae > Legionella. Next base: position 8,180 of record CAMFHA010000001.1, read on the forward strand.
CATTCCGCAGCACAGTATTTTTTAGATAAAAAGTGAGTAAATTTGAATTTTAAAGCGCAGTTTACATACAAGTAAATGAGCATTTAAAATTCAAATTTACTCACTTTTTAGCAAAAAAGACGAAGCTGCGGAATGTCGGTGAGACTGAAATAAATACCTAGTAAATTGACGCCATTACCTAACTTTTTATGTAATTTTTATATAATAATCCTGAGGAATATAATTCGTTAATTTCAAGCACCAAATAGAGTAATCCGATTTATTTTCTATTAAAGAAAAGCCTAATCTTTTATATAAATCAGAAACAATTTTATTTTTAACGGAAGGGTAGTAATAACCGATGATTTGCTCAATTTCTAATGAGCGACAATATTCAATTAATAGATGAAACATAGCATATTCCATCGTTCTTTTAAAAACTCTGCAACTCATTATCCATAGCTCAATATGACACTCTTTGTTAAGAATCTTCGAAATAATTACTGAAATAAGGCCATGATCACCATAGCAGTCTGATAAACGCCCATATACATTTAGATAATTAGGATTTGATGAAATAGTTTCTATTTCTATTAAACTAAATAGCTTATTAGTTAAATTAAATTGATGGGTTTTGTGGATAAGTTGAGTAATGCGTTGCCAATAGAGTGGAGTAAAGGGTTTAATTTCTGCTTTCATTTCTAAACTAGAAAGAAAATCAGCGTAATTTAAATGTTGAGATATATTTTGAATTGGAACAGATTTTATTTTGTAAAAATCATTTCGATTAATATCTTCCATTGAAAGCCCTGCTGTCTCAAAATAATAGTTTTTATCAATAAACTCTATAAAATTAATAACATCATTACCTACATTAGGTACTGTAACTTCAGGAAGAGCTTCTGTAACTATTTGGCGTTCAGCTTGGTTATCATCAATAAAAACAATACTATCTAGATGAATATTCAAATGATCAGCGATTTTTATTAGATTCTTATATTTGGGTTCCCAGTCTGCTTCGAAAGCAGCAAAATCATTTTCTTTTAATACAGAATCAGGATGTGTAAAACCCATTTTCGCATTCGCAAGATCATTTTTAGAGCAAACAGATAAAATAATCCCGCGATCTTTTAATGATTTAAGATAATGCTGAAATTCAGTATAAACTTCTGCTAAAGCAGATTCAATGCCAATAATTATTCCATCAAGCCCATCATCACCTATTTGGCCGCCCCAGCACGTGTTATCTAAATCTAAGGCTAAACATTTTTTTGCTATTCCTAGAAGACTACCGATAAGAGCAGAAAGACTGTGAGCTAGATGAGGAATAGCTTCATAGCTTAAAGCATATCGAGCAGAATACCATAATTGCTTATCAAACCACTTATTTAACCCTAGGCTTGCAGCTAAATAATTAATATCGTGTATATATAAATAGTTTTTTTGTTGCGCTTCATGTGAAAAAAAACTATTTAAACAGTTAATATAACAGACCTGGCCATGAGGGTCTGAATTATCTAAATTTCCAAGAATACGATATTGAGGATAATCAAAATTATTTTGAATGATTGGACATTGATATTGAAGTAAAGAGGTCCAAATACGTCTATATTTTTCTTTCTCTTGGTTTAATAGTTCTTCAATTCTTGTCTGAGAATCTTTAAATTGAGGATAAAGTATTATATTTTTATAGCTAGTATGAATATAAATAATATCTGGTTTAAATTGTTCAAGGCCTTTATTTTCAAAGACAGCTTCTTCGTAAAACTTATTAAAATCTGACTCGTAAAATTCAGGTTTAATTCCTATTTTTAAAAGAAAAAGCTCTACAATATCTTTAACTGTTGAAGTGGTTGAGCCACTTAAGAAAGCAATTCGTTTGGGTATTAGTTGATTATTAAGTAATAACTCTCTTTTAATAACACTTTTCTTTCTTAAAATTAAAGCAGAATCCAAAGGATAGTTCAGCGCAGAATTAAAAAATGAGCTGTTTAGATTATTTTTTTTCAAGGAAATGTCCTTAAAAAGTGAGCTAAACTACATGAGCAAAAATAAGCTTTAAAAACATGCGCGTTCTTTAATCTAAAAAAAGCTTATTCATATAATTTATAATTTGTTCATGCAGACCTTTTTTCATAGTCGTATTTAAAATCACAACAAATTGTGAATCTAAATTATATATTCTTAAAAATACACCCAAGTTAATACCAAACTCTATTTCATTAGTAGTAGCATTCCAGTCAATATATTTATTGTGAATATATTCATTACTATTTAATTTATTAATATAGGTATACACTATAGGATGAAGTTGATCTGTAATTGAAAGATAATTTCGATCTATAAGCTCTTTCTCCCAAATTGCGGATAGTGCTGAATAACTCATATTTTTAAAATATAAAATAAATAATTTATTTAGTTCTTGAGCACCATCTAATAGGGTTTTATTTTTACTGTCATAAAAAATAGGTAAGCTAGTTGCTATATTAGTAATAAGAGTTTTAATATGTTCAATAGGTAAATTTCGATTTGAAAAGCTAACATAAAACATCAGTTTTGTGTTATTTATTAATTGTTGTATTGCTTGATTCAGTATCAATGCAAAAAGAACGCTATAGGGAATATTTATTAGCTTATTATTCGAAATATATTGATCGGTTTTTTCTTTTGTAATTAAAAAGCATGAATTTCGAGGCACTAAATCGATATCAAAAAGATGCCTAACTTGATTGTATTCAATGGGATTTATTTTTAATAATTCTTTTTCAAATTCATATAAAGAGTTATTAGTAGGCAGCCAAATTTCATTTATTTTATTTAAAGCTTTAATTTCTTCATTTTTAGGTAACTTACTCTCTTTATAACCTTCATAATTACGAAATAGTTCTTCACGAATCAGAAGAGCAGACCAACCATCTAAAGCAATATGATTAAAAGCAATAATTAAGAAGTTTTGCTTATTTTTTTTTTGCAAATAGATATAGACTAATCGCTCAGAATACGTAAAAACACTCAGTTTTGATCTATATTTTTTAAATAAAAGAGGAGTTTTTAACCAAAAATTAGTTTGAGATTCTGTTTTTTCAAAAAAATATTCATCCTTTATATTTACTAGTTTGCAAGACAGCATAAAATGTTGATCAATAGTTTGAGCAATAGCTAACTCTAACTTATCCAGATCAACTTTTTTATCTAGGCAAAAACTTGACACTAAGTAAATTTCTCTTTTTTGTTGGATAAAATAAGCTTCTGATAACCAATGTAATTTAACAGCATGCTTTATTTTTGTATCTTTAAAGTTCATGGGGGTTAAATAAGAATAAAGATCTTTAATTTTTGTATGCGCATTAATTCGTGAACTATCAAACCATTTGCCGGTTTTTTTTAAAAAAAATAAAGACAGTTCAATATAGTCAATGGATTCAAGTCCTAAATTCTGAATTAGAGTGTTATTATCAATATCTTGATCTGGAAAAAATTTTTTAAAATACTGGTTTAAATCATTTTTCCGAGGAATACAGACTATTTTATTTAATGCAAGATAATCTATTTTCCCACTTTGGGTTTTGGGAAAATCTTCCACAAAATGGTAATGACTTGGGTGCATGTAATTAGGTAAATGCTGCTTTAGAGTTACTTTAATTGTAGATAATAAATCTTTATCCTTTTGGTTTTTTTTAACAAATAAATGAATTTCATTTTCTTTTTGGTCATTTATAATACAAGTAAATTGATGTACAGGGTAGTTTTTTCTAAGTAAATATTCCAGTTGATCCAAGTTGATGATTTGACCATAGAGTTTAATTAGTCGATGACTTCTTGTATGATAATATAATTGCTTTTGTATAATTTTAACGAAATCATTAGTTTTAATAAACAGTTTATTATCTATCAAAAAATAACTTTTTTTTGTTTGTTTTGTATCGAAATAGCCTGTGGCAATATCTCCTGCAATGTAGATTTCATATCCTTTTTCTTTTGTTACTTTTAATCTATAATCACAGCCTGGTCGTAATTTTTCTAAATGAAATCGCTCCTTTTCCGTGATTATTTTTGTGATCTTTTTATAAAAAGGAACCAGAAATTCAGTTGCCCCATAAAGATTATAAAAAATAGTATTTGGATTCACATAGGTGAGCCAATAATTAACAGCTTTATCATCTAGAGGTTCTCCGCTTAATAAAATTAAACGCACACCAATTAATTGGTTTTGTGCATTATTATGTTCTATATGCTCAATCACTATTTTAAATAGAGTAGGGGTCATATTTAAAATAGTGATCTTGTTTTCTATTAATTCATTTAAGATAAAGTTTATTTTATTTGCTTGAGTTTTAATAAAAGATATTTTTGCGCCAGCTAAAAGAGGAATAAATAGAGGGCGTAACGAGGCTACAAAAGAAAGCTCTGTGTTAAATAAAAAATGATCTCCTTGAGTAAGAGTAAATTCTTGAATACCCCAATGAAGGTAGCGCTGAATTACTTCATAACGATAATGTACTGCTTTAGGAAGTTCTGTTGTTCCAGAAGTAAAAAATACAATACCGGGTAACCAGCAAAAATTAGGCTTAAGGTGGTTAGATCGATAATAAAAAAAATCACTTAATTGTTCTTTATGTAATTTATCTTTAAATTCTGAATCAAATGATTTAACTAATTCCTCTTCAATTATTAATAAATCTACAGAAAAGGTAGATAAATAAGATATTAATAGTTCTGGTGCAGTAGAAGTATGTATGGGAATATAGGTTTTATTTTTTAGTACTAATGCATGACATAAGCACAGCATCTCTAAAGAAGGTGAACTGTAAATCATTACAGTATTTACTTCTAATGAATCTAAAAATTCACAATAATATTTTATCTTGTTTATAATCTCAGCATAAAAAAAATTTGTAGATGAAAAATCGTTATTTTGTAAGAATAATTTCTGTTCTAAAAATAAAGCTAGTTTATTTTTCACTAGGATTTACTCTGTATAATACTTAGTTAAATTATAGATTAATATTAAAAGAGCAGTTAAGAAATTTTATAAAAGGCTGGTGCTGAGCTTCGCAAGCTTAGCGCCAGTCTTTATTACTTTTGATATAGAGTGATCTCTTACGAAAATATAGTAGCGATTTTATCTATAGCCTCGGTATTCTCTGATTCTATTTCTTCATTTGTAAGTTCTAAGGGGGCTCTCTGCTGTATTTCTTCTTGTAATTTCGCTTCTAGTTGCATCATAATTGATTCTGGTAATTTCATTTCTGTTTCTGCAATATTAACTACTTTACCATCTAAATATAATTGACCTTCTCTAACATCCATTTCTACCTGTTTATACTCAGTGGGTAATTCATTTTCTGGTGTTGGAACAAAGGGAACACCACAAAAAACGGTCACACCATCTCCTAAGCGAATTCCAGTAAGCAAGGGTTTTTGAGAGGAGTAGCCATAAGAGCCAATAGCAACGCAGGCACTCCAGATTAACTTGTAAGCTAAATCTAAAGGAATACCTACAATGGTGCCCATTCCCTGCCCAACAAGCCCCATACTGAAGCTTAGAATATGAGCTAGGCTAATACTGCAAAAAGCGCTAATTACACGCTCAGCAATTGCAGGAGCAAATAAAGCAACTCCTGCAGGTCCAGCATAATTACACACTAATAAAGTACTACCAATTAATGCTGTAAATTTAGTTTTGTGCGGTAACGCATTGGTTGAATGACTAAGCACATCACCACTAATATATCCTATTGTTGCTCCTGCATAAGAACCTGCAGCTCCAAAAAGTTTTTGAGTGATATTGGTAATGGGGTAATTAGCATAAGGATCTTTTTTAATTTTATTAATTGTTCTTGTACATAAATACGTTTGAAAGTTATTCCATTCTTTTTCAGTAAATTCCGTAAGTTTTGCTTTTTTAAGAATTGAATTAGCCTGATCTAAAGCTGAAATTGATGAGGTAATTAATCTTTTCGCTGCTAAAAAACACATTTCTTTATCTTCTTCATCCAGATAATTTTGATTGGTAATACCTAAATCTTTATCTAAAAGTGTGTAAAGAACAGATTTTTCTTCAGGAGTACGCCATGTATAAGTTTGTTCAATTTGCTCCTTAATATACAAAACGGCTGCAAACATCACTCTTGAGGCGGTAGTACTTGCTGCGAGCTCATCTAGAGTTTCAATTTTCTCTTCTTCAAAGGTATTAGGTTTTAAAATAACTCGAACTTTTTCTAAAAATTCAATTTGTGATTTTCTTACAGCGATATCTACACCACCTAAAACAGTAGGCATACCAAAAAAGGAAGGAGAATTATTTAAATCAATTTTTTTTATTTCTTGATATTTATCTCGGAGAAAATCTAACTTTACTATAGTATTAGGGGCGAGAATAAAGCGCATGTAGACCTCCTGTCTGGTAATATGCATCGAGTATTCTTTTATAATACTGAGTCGTTGATTAAATGCAATCACCTTTGATCTTTTTTTATTAAATGGTTGTAATTATTTTTCGAAAATTATTAAACTTATAATTTAATCTATTGAAATGATGCTTTTTTTAATGATTATGGTACTGTTAACAATTCATAAGAGTTGAGCCAATATTCAGGGCATTAATTTAATGGCAATGCTTGCAGGACAAGAGCTATTTTTTTAATTGAAGAGCAAATTATATGAGTAAGTTAACCGTTTATTTTTCATTACTTCGAATCTCGCATTGGAGTAAAGCAGTATTTGTGCTCTTTGGTTTTTTTTATACACCTATTCATGGGTATTTTGTTCCCGCATTGCTTGCTGCTTTGGCGTTTTGTCTTATTTCTAGTGCAGTATATATTTACAATGATATTCAGGATAGAGCAGAAGATCGTATTCATCCTTATAAAAAGAAACGTCCTCTAGCAAGTAAAGAGGTTTCTCTCTCAGAAGCCTTTGCTCTATTATTAGTGTTGCTTAGTGTGGGGCTCGTTATCGGTTGGTTAATTTCAAAGCAATTGGCGATGATTCTTATTACCTATTTGCTTATTAATTTAGCTTATAACCATGTATTCAAATTAGTGCCTATTTTAGATGTGTTATGTATTGCTTTGGGCTTTATGTTACGTGTTTTAGCAGGAACTATAGGTATTGGATTATCCCTTTCCATTTGGTTGACCAGTGCAGCCACTTTACTTAGTTTATTTATAGCACTTAATAAAAGAAGATTAGAAGCACAACTTGGACTTAAGCATTCAACTAGAAAAGTGCTTAAGAACTACCATCCTTTACTATTGCAACGCCTAATATTTGGAACAGGAGCTGCTTGTTTCTCAGTTTATTTATTCTATATTATTTACGCTCGAGGTGAGTCTTTTTATTTTATATTGACATTACCTTTTGCGGCTTTTGCATTATGGCGTTTTGCCTGGCTTTCAACCCAGAATGTAGATAATGACGATCCCGTTGATGTATTTATTAATGATAGATTATCAAGAGTTAATCTTTGGTGTTTTGCTGTATTAACTTTTATGGCATTAACACATACTGTTTGAGCACAGGTCTAAGTAAAGTCACGTGAGATATAGACTAATAAAGAACTTTCCTTAATGCAGGGTAAGCCTTACCTTTCTAATTTAAAAGCTTGTTGTAAGATAAATTAGTTGAATCATTGGAGTTTTGAAGAGGTTTTTCTTTAAAAAAAACGAGGTTAGATAAAGGAGTTTGCAAGTTTACAAGAAAAGCTTGGATACTTGGTGTTTTTAGGATCTCCCTCGTTAAAGGATTTTGAGACAATAGTGGTTCATTAGTTTTGTAACGAGCTGAACTATAATTGCTTTTTCCGGTAAGTAGCTCTCTGAACCAATGGACGCTTTTATGTAGTGCTGGCTCGGTTTCTCTTGCAAGAATATCACTCAATTTAAAATAATGGGATAAAAATGCTTCAGAGTCATTAGAAAGCAATAGCTCATGTGCCTCGGTTTTATATTCATCCGATAAAAAAGTTTGTGCTATTGGCAGTAGTTTCAGAGGATACACTTTTTTTATCTCTGGAATAATAAATTTCAAGTCTGTCCCACTTTTAACAAGTACATTAAATGGCACCTCTAACAAAAGTGATAAAATCATTTTCACTGATTCAATATTTTTTGATGCGATATGTAAAACTGTATTGCCATTTCTATTTTTTTCTTTGATAGCGGTAAGGCGTTCATGCTCTGGCAAAAGCGATAAAATCATTTTTAATGCTTCAGGATCATTGGCTATCCTGTGTAAAACTGTATCTCCATTTTTGTTTTTTTCATTGACAGCAGCAAGACGTTCATGTTCTGGTAAAAGCGATAAAATCATTTTTAATGCCTCAGGATTTCTGAATGCCTTATGTAATAATGTATCGCCATTTCGATCTTTTTCCGTAATAGCGGCAAAGCGTTCCTGCTCAGGGTAAAGTGATAAAATTATCTCTAATGATTTTGGATGATTTGCTGCTCGATGTAAAACCGAATTGCCATTTTTATTTTTTTCTTTAACGGCGGTAAGTCGTTCATTTTCAGGATAAAACGATAAAATTAGTTCTAATGCTTCATCATTGCTTGCTGCTCTATGTAAAACGCTATCGTCGTTGCTGTTTTTTTCTTTGACAGCAACAAGGCGTTCCTGTTCTGGGTAAAATGATAAAATCAGTTCTAAGGCTTCAGGATGAGCTGCCGCACTATGTAAAAGCGTATCGCCTTTTTTGTTTTTTTCTTTGATAGCTGTAAGGCGTTCATTTTCAGGATAAAGCGATAAAATTAATTTTAATGCTTCTGCATTGCTTGCTGCTTTATGTAAAACGGTATCTTCATTGTCATTTTTTTCTTTGATGGCGGTAAGGCGTTTATGCTCTGGGTATAGCGATAAAATTAGTTCTAATGCTTCAGCATTGTTTGCGGCTTTATGTAAAACGGTATCGTCATTGCTGTTTTTTTCTTTGACAGCCTCAAGACGCTCATGTTCCGGTAAAAGTGATAAACTTAGCTCTAAGGTTTCAGGAATATTGGCTATCCGATGTAAAATCGCATTGCCGGATTGGTCTTTTTCTTTGACAGCACTAAGGCGCTCATGTTCTGGTAACAGTGATAAAATTATTTTTAATGATTCCGGATTGTATATTGCTCTATGTAAAAGCATAGTGCCATTTTGATTTTTTTCTGTGATAGCAATCAGCCGCTCATTTTCAGGATAAAGAGATAAAATTAGTTCTAATGCTTCAGGATGATTTACTGTTCTATGTAAAAGTCTATCACCATCTCGGTCTTTTTCTTTGACAGCAGGAAGATGTTCATTTTCAGGGTAAAATGATAAAATTATTCTTAATGCTTCAGGATGATTTGCTGCTTTATATAAGAGTGTATTGCCATATTGGTCTTTTTCTTTGAGAACACCAAGACGCTCAGGCTCTGGATAAAGCGATATAAGGAAATTTAATGATTTTGGATAAGTGATTGCTCGATGTAGTAGTGTTTCTTTTTTTTCATTCTTTTGGAGGATTTCGTTAAGTCCTTTATCTGAAAAATAGCGTCTAATTAGTGTTGTATTTTCATATTCAATAGCAAGAACTAAAAGTGCTTGTTCATTGATAGTGCATTCCTGCCAATTTGAAATAAAAAACGTAGTTTTTAATGTCTGAATAACCCATTCATGTAATGCTTCATTAGATTGTACAATTAAGCAGGCTAGTAGTTTGCGTTGCGTCTGTTTTTGTAGTGCGTCTGATGTATAATTCTCATAACTTGCTTCAAAATGAAAAAAATCGAAACATTCAAGAGTTAATTGCCCAGTTTGGGACATTTCATTGATGATAAATGACTGGGCTTCATGAGTATCTTGAGGATAATGTAAATTTACAGGACTTAGTTTTTGAAGGACATGCCACTGCTTTAGTTTTACTCGATAACTATCCATGATGCTTATCAGGCTATGGGAACTCAATGGAAGATTTTCTTTAATATCCTTTTGAAAGTCACTCAATAACGAATGGTGTAATCGTTCACACAACACACCAGTATGCCTATTGCTTTTAAAATCTTGAATCACTTTATCAGGAATATCGATAGAATGATGATGCATTAAATAAATCAATACTTGCTCATAAATGTGTTCTTGGTAAGAGAGAAGTTGAGGTTTTTTCGCACATTGAAGAGCTTGCACAAAATCTTGAGAGGTCACAAGATGTTGTTTAATTAAATACAATAACATTTTTTCACTGAGGTTTTTAAATAATTTAGGTCTGCTCGTTAACATTATCCATAAAGAAACCTCTTTGAGTTTAAGTACTTTCATTGCTTGTTCATCAGATAGGTATTGGCTTAGCTTTTTTAATAAGGCAAAACGATGCTCTTCTGCTATTTTGGTTTGAATATTTTTATATAAAAGAAAAATTATTCCTGTTGGCAAAGCGTTTACTTTGTCTAAAAGTAAGGTTTCTATACGCTGAGAATGGCTATCAAGTAACACTTTTAGAAAAAAAAATGGCCCTAAAAAATCATATAGTCTTTTCCAGTTAGTTGAGGTTACTGTAAATGAGAATAAAGGGGCGTCTTGTGGTGGTGTAAAAGGTGTTTTTGCCTGATTTGATTTTATTTTACCTGATAAAGTCAGATTTACGCCTAGACCAAGCGCACTGGGTATCTCTATGATATTCGCTTGTTCAAGTAACCAGTTTAATTCAGTGGAAGAATAAGATACAGTGGATAATAATTCATAAACCTTCTGAATCTCTGATATTTGTTCAACATGTGCTACACAATAACGATGCAATAAACCAGAATCAAGCAATGCTTTAGCACTAATTTGTCGTTCCAGTAAGACTTGAATGAGTGCCACCATTAAAATAGGGTTTGATGCTTTTTCCTCTAACAATACTAATAAAGTCAAAGGATGCTCTTCTTCACTTAACCCAGATAAAAACCTTTCTTTCCAATAAGAAACTATCTCTTGAATTAATTCATCATCTTCTTCATTCAGACTCAATAAAGCTACTAACTCATCTATTGGTTGAGATGAGGATAGCTGTTCCATCAATAGTCTATAGAAAGAGAGTTCTTTTTGTTCTGCTATAAAGATTTTATGGTGTTCAGTTCTAAGTTCTTCAAAATTAATATGACGTTGTAATTTTATAATTTCTTTTTCTATATTTTCCTTAGAAACAAAAGGAAAATTTGAAAGCGTTTGGAGTTTTGATATCACTTTCATCGTATATCTCTACTTTAAATGCCAAATAATTGTACTCTATACTTTGAAGTATAGTTCAAGCTTAATTTTTAGAGAGAACTCTGAGTGTTTGTAATAAAAGGTTACAGCGAGGAATGGCAAGGCTAGCACTCATTTAATGGTGTCAAAGAAATACGGCTTAAACTGACACCATTAACCGTTCATTCCATGTGTTGGAATAACTAGATTTGAGCTTAGCTTCAAGTAAAGCATCTGAGTGAATGCTTTATTGTACTTAATTTTTAGTAATAGTAGTCTCACCTAAACCATTCACAGTAGCTGTATATCCGTTAGCAGATAATACTTTAGGAGTAATTTCTCCTGTTACTAAATCCATAGTAAAAGTACCTAAAACAATTGGATTAGGAGTATTGGTAGCCATTTTTATAAGAGCAGAACATTTATTGCCAGTACTATGGCCATAGCATGCTATACGCACAAGATTCCAATATATTTGTCGTGTAGAATTTGCCGCGGTTGGATAAGGTGACGCAATAGTGCCAGCAATAAATGCATTAGATTCTTCGCCTGTTTTATTATGAGTGGTTAAATAAGCTGGGCTTGCAAAAGCAGTGCTAATGCTTAAGCCCAAAGTGAGAGCACATAATCTTTTGATTAATTTCATTAACATTTCTCCATTAGAGTTATTAAATAATTGACTATACCTTTTGCACCTGAGTTTTGGTGTTTTAAGCGATTTGATTTTATTCTATTTTGGAAGATTAAAAATCGAAAACTCAAGTGCAAAAGGTATACTATAGGGCTTTATAGCGTTTCAGGCAAGTTTGGCTATTTTAGTCATCAGATCTGATTATCTTAATTTTTTAAAATTTGAGCGATATCTTTGGCAAAATAAGAAATAATAAAATCAGCTCCAGCTCGTTTAATTGCAATTAAGCTTTCTAATATTGCTTGCTCTTCATTAATTAAATGGTTCTGCGCAGCACATTTAATCATAGAATACTCACCGCTGACTTGATAAGCACACAAAGGAACCTCAGGAAAATGTTGTTTCATTTTAGCAATAATATCCAAGTAAAATCCCGCAGGTTTTACCATAATCATATCAGCTCCTTCATCCAGATCTAAAGAGGTTTCTCTTATAGCTTCTTCGCTATTTGCTGGATCCATCTGATATGCTTTACGATCACCAAATTGAGGAGCACCTTGAGCTGCGTCTCTAAATGGACCGTATAGGCAAGAACAGTATTTAGCACTGTAACTTAAAATAGGGATATTTTGATAACCTTCTGTATCTAAGGCATAACGAATTGCACTGACCATTCCATCAGTCATACCACTTGGAGCGACCCAATCAGCTCCCGCACGCGCATGGCTAATGGCTTGTTTTCCTAGTAATTCAAGCGTTTTATCTATATTAATAGATTGTTCATCAAGAACACCGCAATGCCCGTGATCAGTGTATTCGCAAAAACAGAGATCGGTAATAATTACTAGGTCTTTATTAATGGCACGAATTATTTTAATTGCTTGTTGAATAATACCTTCATCATTAAACGATTCACTCCCCAAGCTATCCTTATATTTAGGGATGCCAAATAATAAGACAGCAGGAATGCCTAATTCGCTTAAAACTTCTATTTCTTTAGCAAGATCGCTAAGACTTAATTGAAACTGACCTGGCATGGATTTAATTTCTTTGGCTTTATCTAGCGTTTCGCTAATAAATAAAGGAGCAATAAATTGCTGTGGGTGTAAACGCGTTTCTCGAATTAAAGCACGAGTCATTGCAGTTTTTCTTAAACGACTTAATCTTAAAGGGCTCGTATAGGACATTATTTTTCCTTAATATCTTAACCTTTCTAACTGAACTTTGGCCATTTTTGATTTTGTCATTCTCGCCTACGCGGGAATGACAAAAGAGCAAGTAGATTTTAAATTGATCAAAAATAAAAAATGGTCAAAGTCGAGTCTAATTATTTTTTACTCGAAGTGTATAAGACATCAATACCACTGTTCGAGTTACTGGTACTAACTTGAATGCTAAAAAATTTACTGAGTAAATATTTCAAGGTAACTACATTAGAGTCAGTCTGTGATAATCCTACATTATAACTTAAACTAATACGTTTAGAGAGTGATTTACTCACTACAAAAGCAGTTTTATCGCTTACTTGATTAGTCAGTAAATTATAATTACTATTCGTTTCTACATTAAAATCCACTCCCAGATTTTGTTTTAATTGTTCTAAAAGTTGAGTTCCTTGAATATTATTACCGATATTCATTGATGAAACAGCTGCTAAAAGTAATTGCGCTCCCGATTTATTCGCTTGACTTGCTGGGCGCCCTAAAACCATCATGGATAAAATATCTGCTTGAGAAAGAATAGCAGGAGTAGAAAATAATTTAATTTCTGGATTAACTAAACGTCCCGTAACTTCTACGCCAACAGTAATACTGCCTCGTAAATTAGCATTTTGTAGGTTATCATTAAATTCGAGTACTTCGTTATTATTTATATTGCTATTCGCTGAGGTATTAATTGTCTTTGATGCACGCAAATTAATACCAGGATTATCAATAGCGCCGCCAGTAAAAAACAGTTCCCCTTGCTCAATTTTTAAATTTTGCCCATAGGCTTTATATTCTCCTTTGACCACATTTAATTCTCCAGTAGCTAACATTGGACCTTCAGGAGTTTGCTTCACGTTTACGGTTCCAGCAAGTAGGGCATGCAAACCTTTTGCATTCAGCTCAACTTGTTTGCCTGTAGCTATTTGCACTTCTATTTGACTGCGGATGGGTGAAGATGGCGTTTTTTCTTTACTTTCAAAAATTACATCATTGGATAAACCAATACTATTGGAAAAAGACTGGATTTTTATTTTGGCTAAAGGGATTAAAATAGAGCCCATTATTTCTAGTAAATCACGTGCATATTTTATTTGTAATTTAGGTGAACTAGTAATCTGATATTCATTACTTGTAATAATAGGTACATTGTTTCCTTCTAAATTAATATCTGCAGTAGGTTGAGGTAATAATAAGCCATGGCCTTTTAGTACCAAAGGTTGATTGCCAACACGTATCGATGCATTTCCTTCCCATTTATCTTTTTTGCCAGTGAGAGCCGCTTCTATTGAATTAAGTGTTATCCCTAAATTAGGTAATTCAACTTTGCCTTTATTTAATACTAATTTGCTTTCTATAATGGCTTTTTTAAATTCTCCATGTGCATTTAAGAAGAGATTTAAGGTTCCTTGTGGGTTCTTCAGTTCTGGTATTAAATTAGCTAAAAAATCTAAGGAATTCATCTTTAAGGAACAATGCGCAGAAAAAGTTTGTTTTTTAGTTAATCCTTCAGCTAGATTAAAGTGTGGAAGGGTAAAATTGAAGCTTAGTTTTTTAGTGGTATCGAGATTTAATGCTCCTTTGGCCTGAATTCCTTTGGATGATAAATGTGCATTAATCAACCCTTCTTGAAAGGTAATGCGATGGATCTTATCTTCTGTTGATACTTGATAAAATCCAGGCGTACTAGTTATATTCAGGTCGGCGTTATAAGGATTGGTTAATAGCCCATTTAAAGTAAAACTGGTATAAAGTCCTTCATTTTTGGAGTTTTTATTTATAGTATGCATGGCATTAAATTGAAAATGCCAGGTCAATGGAAGTTTGCCCTGTATTTGGCCATTTATCTGCCATTGTTCTTTAGTTGTTCTATTAAATTTGGAATTAAGATCTATTTTGAGTTGGGGTAAATTGCCATTGATGCTAATTCTTCCTTCTTTGCTCAGAATTTCTTGTGCCCTGGTATTAGGCCAGATTAAATCACGCCATTTTATTACTTGCTCTAATTGATTTAAATGGCTCAATGAGCCTTGTAAAGAAATAGAACCTGGGCCATTAAAATCGCCGGACCAGTTAATTAAATTAATATCTCCAGCACTCGTTAAAATGCCTTGAGGAAGTGTGTTAATTTTAGTTAATGAGCGCAATCTAACCGCGCTATTAAAAGTGTAGGGATATTGAGGCTTGAGTTGTAAATCACTCACTACAGTTAAGCCAAGATAGTTAAAACGGAAGGAGTGAATGCTTATTTGCTCTTGAGTAATTAAGGCAGTTCCTTCCACATCATATGCTGTAATTAATGTATCTTGTTGAGTAACTTCAATACTGTCCGCATGAAAGTCCCTTAATAAAACATTCGCTTGCCACAGCGAGTTGATTGTCCAATTAAGAGAGACATTTTTTGCTTTGATATTAAGATCATTATAGTGATAATTTAACTCTTTTATTTGAGCATGATCGAGTAAACGGCCTTGCACTTCTTTAGCACTAATCGTTTGATTAAAGTAAGCTGCAGAGAAATAAATTAATGCATTAAGGCCGCTACTTGTATAAGTAAAAAAAATAAAAGCGGTGATTGATATGACAAACAATGTTAATAAAAACCCACTTAATATTTTTACAAATTTTTTCATAAATCTGTTCCCATGCTAACCACTAAACGCGGATTGGTGCCTGCTCTTTGAAAGGTTTGATTTATTTCTTGTGCTAATCCTAATTTAATTGGGCCTATAGGGGATACCCACATTATCGAAGCCCCAGCATCATATAAAGTAGATTTCAACGTAGGATTATAAACAGTTCCTGCATCATAAAAAGCAATAGCATACCAGTTTTTAACCAACTCTTTTTGTAATTCAAAACCGCCATAACTCACGATTTTTCCTGGACCTATTGAGTTGAAACTAAACGCTTTGAGATTATCTGTTCCTCCTAATAATAACGCTAAAGAAAGAGGTAATTGAGTTATATCATTGATTGCAGTAAAACCTTGAATTGCATGAGCATATAATCGAAATTTAATTGGCTTAATCATATAAGCTGCTTTAGCATCAATAGAGCCTTGTGCAAAAGAGTTTTGAGACAGTACTGCTTTACTCGCGCCTAAAGCAGTTAATGAAATACTATAACCCGTTGGAGAAAAAAGAGGGCTAGTGGTTTTGCTTATGATCCATTGGCCTTTAGGATAAAGCATAAATTCATGGCTATTAGGTTGTTGATTATAATTAAAGCCTTCATACAATGCATTGATGGATAATGAGCGCTTATACCAATCTAAATGATGTTGTTGGCCAAATGATAATAAATAAGCATTACCATAACCACTGGTGTAATTTAAATTAGAGAAATTACCAGTAATACTGTACTGATCGGTAACGGGATTACTTCCAGGAATAAGATATTGGGCTTGAAGTGCATTTTGGCTAAAAGAGCCTTGTGCCATAGCATTAAATTTATGTCCTTGTTTATTAACCGGTATAACAAACAAACCTGCACGACCACGTAGACCCGTATCGGTTCCATAGCCAGCCCCTAGACTGTAAGAGTACTTCGGCACAGATCCTACAAGCACTTCAATAGGAACAGTTGTTTGAGAATCAGTAATTTGAGGTTTGACTAATACAGAACTAAAATAACCACTGCTTGCTAAATCATTATTTAATTTTAATACCTGATTGGTTGAATAGGTTTGATTTATTTTGAATGGTACAAAACGGTGTAATAATTTAGGACTAATATTGGTTGGGTTAAACTGTACTTGACCAAAATAAAATAAAGGACCCGTATCAAAAATTAAAGTAATTTTAGCGGTATTATTATTTGTAATTAATACTTCAGCCTTGGTGTATTTACCCTGTAAATAACCTAAATTTTCAGCGGTATCCGTAATACTTAATTTGGCTTTATTATATTCAGGCATAAGAAGAGGATCACCTACTTTTAGTTTTATCTCTTCTACAGTTTTTTTTAGTATAGAATTATTAGCTCCACTTCCTGTTAATTTAATTGCCAGAGAGGAAATATAGGTTACCGGGCCTGGATGAATAGTAATGATAGCTTTTTTGGAGCTAATAATTTGTACATTAATTTGTGCTCTAAAATAGCCAAAAGGTTGTAAAGCATTTAACACGTGTAAGCGGATGTCCTCTGAGGTCATTTGAGTTAAGGATTTTTCTTGTTGTACTTCATCTAAGCGTTTTTCGATATTGGTCAAAGCTTTTTCACTGACGCCATTAATCACAAAAGTAGCTTTAGAATCAGCTAATGCTGCAAATGAAATAAGACTTAGAAAATAAAAAGTAAATTGTTTCATTAAACCTAACCATTTTTTATCCTAGAAAACGCAGTTGTACTCCATGTACACTAGGCTTTTTCAGTTATTTTTTCAGCTGACTTTGTCGCGTTACTAACCGTTTCAGAAGAGATCTTTTCTAAATTTTTTAATTCATAGAGTAAATCTAAGGCTTCTTTTGCACTTAAACTGTCAGGATCAATACTGGATAATAACTGAAGTGTAGGAGAAAACGAGCTATTTATTTTAGTTGTTTCTTTTATTGTAAATTCTGGTTGTTTCGTTTTATTTAAGTGAATTAAATAATCCTGTGCTTGTTTTAAAACCTCTTTAGGAATTCCTGCAAGCTCAGCCACCTCTAAACCATAGCTCCGATTAGCGGGGCCTTCTTCTACTTTATATAAAAAACTAATGCGTCCTGTACTAACCGAGGCTTGCATATGAACATTACGAATACAAGACCATTGATTAGGTAAATCAGTAAGTTCAAAATAATGGGTTGAAAATAAAGTAAAAGCTTTAATTTTATTAGCTAAATAAGCGCATGTCCCGTAGGCTAAAGCCATTCCATCATAAGTACTGGTTCCTCTACCAATTTCATCAATTAATACCAGGCTTTTAGCGGTTGCTTGACGTAAAATCTGTGCTGTTTCAGTCATTTCAACCATGAAAGTGGAACGGCCTGAAGCTAAATCATCACTTGCACCAATGCGAGTAAATATTCTATCAATAGGACCAATAAGCGCTTTTTTTGCAGGTACAAAACTGCCAATATGTGCAATGAGGACAATCAACGCGGTTTGTCGCATATAGGTTGATTTTCCTCCCATATTAGGGCCTGTAATGAGTAAAATATTGTGTGTTGGTTCTAAACAAAGATCATTGGCTATAAAGTGTTCTTTAGCTAGTTGTTCGATAACAGGGTGCCTGCCGGATTGAATAGTTAATCCTGCCTGTTGACTGAGCTCGGGACAATTCCAACTAAAAGTTTCTGCACGTTCAGACAAATTAGCTAAAACATCTAGCTCTGCTAAAGCGCGTGCTAGATGGCTTAATACAGTAAGATGTTCTTGCAAAGCTACTAATAAATTATCATAAAGCCATTTTTCTCGCGCTAAGGCTTTGCTTTGTGCGGAAAGCACTTTTTCTTCAAATAGTTTTAATTCAGGCGTGATATATCGTTCAACGTTTTTTAGAGTTTGTTTACGATGATAATGAGTAGGGGCTTTGTCTGCTTGAGACTTGGAAAGCTCTATGTAAAATCCTTGAACATTATTAAAGCCAAATTTTAAAGTAGATAAACCTGTTTTTTGTTTTTCCTCTTGTTCAAACGTTGCTAGTTTTTCTTGAGCATTGGTACTCAACAAGGTTAATTCATCTAATTCTTCATCAAATCCAGGAGCAATCACTCCACCGTCTCTTATTAACATAGGCGGATTATCAATTAGTGCTGATTCAAGTAATTGATAAAGAGTGGGTTGAGGATGAAGCTTTTCTTTTAGCTGGCTGATTAGAATACTTTTATTAGAATATAAAAGCGTTGTTAGTTCAGGTAATAAATTTAACGTACTGCGTAATGCGACTAAATCTCGAGGACGAGCTGATTTTAAAGCAATACGAGAGACAATTCGTTCTATATCATAGCTTTGACGTATCAATTCATGAATGTTTAGTGTTTGTTGTAAATTAAGTAGTTCTTGAATAGCCTCTTGCCGTTGTTTAATTTTTAAAATATTCATTAAAGGACGACTTAACCAACGCTTTAATAAACGACTACCCATATTGCTTGCTGTATTATCTAAAATTGACATTAAGCAATGTTCATTGCCTCCTTGAACTTGTTCAAACAGTTCTAAATGTTTTTGAGTAGCAGAATCTAATTGTAAATAATCTTGAGAATGCTCTAGTGTTAATTCGTTTAAATGGGGTAATGCTTGTTTTTGTGTTGTCTGTAAATAAGCTAATAAAGCACCTGCTGCGGTAAAAGCAACAGGATATTCTTGATAACCAAAAGCTGATAAATCAGAAACTGCAAATTGTTCTTTAATTAATTTTTGTGCTTGAGTGTTATTAAATTCCCAACCAGGCCTTATTTTTATAGGAAAATCAGTGCAGTATTCATATAAAGGAGACTTCTCTTGTATTAAAAGCTCTGCTGGTTTTAGGCGAGTTAATTCAGTATTGAGTTGTGTAAGATCTTGTACCTCGAGTAAATGAAAACGACCACTACTTAAATCAACCCAAGCAAGGCCTATTTTGTTTTTATCGTAATGAAGCGTTAACAATAAATTATCTCGCTTAGCATCGAGTAATGCTTCATCGGTAATAGTGCCTGGTGTTATTATTCGAGTTACTTGACGCTCCACCGGCCCTTTACTTGTAGCAGGATCGCCAATTTG
Source organism: uncultured Legionella sp. (assembly GCA_945952115.1). Lineage (GTDB taxonomy): Bacteria > Pseudomonadota > Gammaproteobacteria > Legionellales > Legionellaceae > Legionella. The sequence continues at coordinate 27,878 of CAMFHA010000001.1, forward strand.
TTCACAAATGGCTACGGATTCGCCTTTCTTGAGAAGCCGAGCTAAATAATTTTCTACGGCATGATAGGGAACACCAGCCATAGGAATAGGTTTATTTGCTGATTGTCCTCGATGAGTTAATGTTAAATCCAATAATTGCGCTGCGCGTTTAGCATCTTCAAAAAAAAGCTCATAAAAATCCCCCATCCGATATAATAAAAGCATGTTAGGATAATCTGCTTTTATTTTTAAATATTGTTGCATCATAGGGGTATGAGTAGTCATAAATCTAATTTAAAAATTGAAATTGATAGAATCTTACCAAAACCGTACTTTTAATGTAAGCACGTTCACAGCTCATATACCCAAAACCTCACATCTTGAAACATTTTGGGTATATAACAAAGAGATTAGAGGGTTTTTTATAAGACTTGTTTTATTTATTAGGATAAATCCTTCACTTAATGCTATTATTTGCTAGAATTAAATTGATTTTAAACAAAAAAAAACAAAAGGGAGATGATTATGATGCGTTTAATTATGGTTGCTGCTGCTGGCTTATTAGCATTAGTATTAACTGGTTGTGGTGAAGACAACAAACCAGCAGAGCCAGCTGCTACTAGTAACACTACTCCAGCTGCTCCTGCAGAAGCTACTAAACCTGCTGAAGAACATAAAGCAGCTGAACAGCACTAAGATTTATAGCTTTAAAAAAGCCCCCACACAAGGGGGTTTTCTTTAAGCTATCCTTGAGTATCTAATTAGATGAATACATTTCATTCTATTCTTCAAGAATTATCTTCAATTCTTAAAAAATTGCATTGGCAATTAGTTACTGCAGAGTCGTGTACTGGTGGGTTAATTGCTAGTTCAATCACAGATTTAGCTGGAAGCTCGGAATGGTTTGAGCGTGGTTTTATTACTTACAGTAATTTATCAAAACAACAAATGCTTGGTGTTCCTGAAGAACTCATTATGCACTATGGGGCTGTAAGCGAAGAAGTTGCTCTTTCTATGGCTAATGGTGCTTTACAACATAGTGTAGGACAAATTGCTTTAGCAGTAACCGGAATTGCTGGTCCTGCTGGGGGAAGTATAGAAAAGCCAGTGGGTACAGTATGTTTTGCTTGGTCTATTCGTAATCGTTCATCCTGTGTATTAAGAAAACATTTTAATGGTACACGTCAAGAAATTCGCTTAGCTGCTGCTCAAGAAGCGCTATATGGCACTCTTTCTTTAATCCAAAAGTAATAGGAAACTGTTAGTGGCGTGACAAGGTCAGCTGAAAAAATGACTGAAAAAGTGCAATGTACAATTGGAGTACATGAGCATTTTGAAGTCATTTTTTCAGCTGAGATTGGCCGTCACTAACAGTTTCCGAAGAAGTCTATTGAAAAAGTTGGATCTTGGTTACTAGCTGTGTGATAATTTTGCTTTGCATTTACTCTTGGAATCAATAATGGAAGACAATAAACAAAAAGCATTAGCAGCAGCCTTATCACAAATTGAGCGGCAATTTGGTAAAGGATCCGTCATGAGAATGGGCGATAGTAATGTAGCCCGTGATATCGAAGCAATTTCTACTGGTTCTTTAGGTTTAGATATCGCTTTGGGGATTGGTGGTTTACCTAAGGGACGTATTGTTGAAATTTATGGGCCAGAATCCTCTGGTAAAACAACACTTACCCTTCAAGTCATTGCTGAATGTCAAAAAAGAGGGGGCACGGCAGCCTTTATTGATGCAGAACATGCTTTAGATCCTAGCTATGCGCAAAAATTAGGTGTTAATGTAGACCAATTACTTGTTTCTCAACCTGATACTGGAGAGCAAGCTTTAGAAATTACGGACATGCTTGTTCGCTCTGCAGCAGTAGATGTGGTGATTATAGACTCTGTAGCTGCTTTAACACCCAAAGCTGAAATTGAAGGGGATATGGGTGATTCTCATGTGGGTTTACAAGCGCGGTTGATGTCGCAAGCACTAAGAAAATTAACTGCTAATATTAAACGCTCTAATACGTTAGTTATTTTTATTAACCAAATCCGTATGAAAATTGGGGTAATGTTTGGTAGTCCAGAAACAACTACTGGTGGTAATGCTTTAAAATTCTATGCCTCTGTTCGTTTGGATATTCGCCGTATTGGCTCGATTAAGAAGGGCGAAGAGATTTTAGGAAGTGAAACTCGTGTTAAAGTGGTGAAAAATAAAGTAGCGCCTCCATTTAAAGTAACTGAATTTGATATTCTTTATAATGAAGGAATTTCACGTGAAAGCGAAATTATTAATCTTGCTGTCCAATTGAATCTTATTGAAAAAGCAGGAGCTTGGTATAGTTATAAACAAGAGAAAATTGGCCAAGGTAAAGACAATGTTCGTCTGTATTTAAAAGAGCATCCACAAATTGCTCAAGAATTAGAACATCAGATTCGAACAGAGTTATTGACTAATAATTTGTCAATGTTGTCTCCTGCTAGTGAAGATACGTTTGAGACTATAGATGACTAAAGTCTTAGATTGTGCTTTGCGCCTATTAACCAGGCGCGAGCACAGTGGCAAAGAGCTTAGAGAGAAACTCAAGCAAAAGAAATTTAATGCAGATGAAATAGAGGATGCATTAGAATCTTGTCAGCAGCTTAATGTGCAAAGTGATGAGCGTTTTGTTGAGAGCTATATTCGCACTCGAATTCATCAAGGTTATGGACCCGTAAAAATCACGCAAGAATTAAAACAAAAAGGTGTTGATTCTGAACTTATTGATAAAAAGATAAAACAAGAAGAACTAAATTGGCTTGGATATGCCTTGGCCGTGTGGGAAAAAAAAAGTAAAGGACAAGCTAATTTATCTTTTCATGAAATTCAAAAATATCAACGTTTTTTACTTTACCGCGGTTTTGATATGGATATAATCTCTCAAGTAATAAAAGAAAGATAATCACTCATCACATTTTGAATGCTTTAGAGGAAAAGTCAGATTTGAGTGCAGGTTGAACGATCTTGCTGCAAAAAAAGCGCAGCATACATAAGTATGTGAGCATTTTTTTGCAGCAAGATCGTTCAAGATGCATCAAATATGGCTTTTCGGTGAACGTGGTGAATAGTTATAAAGAAAGTTCCTTTAACTAATAGGTAAGTAGTAGATAATGAAAAGTTCTGAAATTAGACAAGTCTTTTTGGATTATTTTATCCAGCGTGGTCATCATTTAGTAGAGTCAAGCTCTTTAATTCCCGGTAATGATCCCACTTTATTATTTACTAATGCAGGCATGGTGCAATTTAAAGAGACGTTTTTAGGCCTTGAGTCCCGTTCTTACAACAGAGCAGTAAGTTCTCAACGTTGTGTACGTGCTGGTGGTAAACACAATGATTTAGAAAATGTAGGTTATACAGCACGTCATCATACCTTTTTTGAAATGTTAGGAAATTTTAGTTTTGGTGATTATTTTAAACGTGAAGCGATTCAATTTGCTTGGGATTTTCTGACCAAAGTGCTTGGCTTACCTGAAGAGCGTTTATGGGTTACTGTATATAAAGAGGATAAAGAAGCAGAAGATATTTGGTTAAAAGAAATGCAAGTCTCTTCTGCACGATTTTCTCGTTGTGGGGAAAAAGATAATTTTTGGTCGATGGGTGATACTGGACCTTGTGGACCTTGTACCGAGATATTTTATGATCATGGCCCTGACGTGGCAGGTGGCCCACCAGGTAGTCCTAATGAAGAAGGCGATCGCTATATAGAAATATGGAATTTAGTGTTCATGCAGTTCAATCGAGACAAGCAGGGCACATTACATCCTTTACCAAAACCTTCTGTAGATACAGGCATGGGCTTAGAGCGTCTTGCAGCAGTAGTGCAAGGTGTTCATAGTAATTATGAAATTGATAGCTTTCAATATTTAATTCGTGCTATTGCTCAATTAGGCCATCATATTGATTTAACTAATACTTCATTAAAAGTAATTGCTGATCATATTCGCTCTTGCTCCTTCTTAATTGTAGATGGGGTAATACCTGGCAATGAAGGACGTGGCTATGTGTTGCGTCGTATTATTCGGCGAGCGGTGCGTCATGGAAACAAATTAGGCTTACCCACTCCATTTTTTTCTAAATTAGTCCAACCTTTAATTGACGTGATGGGCGAGGCTTATCCCGAATTAATTGCAGCTAAAACTCAAGTGGAAAACATTTTAGCGCAAGAAGAAAATCAATTTGCTCGTACTTTGGAACAAGGTTTGCGGTTATTGCAAGAGCAAATTCAAATTTTAAATGGAAAAGAAATTTCTGGTCAAGTTGCTTTTAAACTATATGATACTTATGGTTTTCCTATTGATTTGACTGCAGATATTGCGCGCGAGCATGATTTGCAAGTCGATATGATTGGCTTTGAGCAATTGATGCAAGCACAAAGAGCTCAGTCGCAGGCTGCTAGTCAATTTACTAGTGATTACCATGCTTCTTCAACACTCGATTATAACTCTGAATTTCATGGTTATGATAAGAATTTGTTAGAAGCTAGCGTCATTGCTTTATTAAAAGAAGGAAAAGAAGTTGAAGAGTTAAAATTCGGAACTAAAGGGGCTCTTATTCTGGATCATACTCCTTTTTATGCAGAAAGCGGTGGGCAAATAGGAGATAGAGGATACATCCAGGGAAATGGAGTGCAATTTAGAGTAGACGATACACAAAAATTAGGACAAGCAGTGGTTCATTATGGAGAGGTTATCCAAGGAGCCCTGGTTCTTAATCAAACAGTTCATGCAGAAATAGATAAAAAACGTCGGGAAGCTATTCGTCTAAATCATACGGCTACTCATTTGTTGCATGCAGCCTTAAAGAAAATAGTAGGCTCTCATGTACAACAAAAAGGCTCTTTAGTTGATGCCGAACGAGCACGCTTTGATTTCTCGCATTTTGAAGCTTTAAGTGCAGAGCAAATACAACAAATCGAATTTTTAGTTAATGAACAGATTCGTGCGAATAATCCAGTAGAAACTCAATTAATGGATATTGAGTTAGCCAAAAAAAGCGGGGCAGTAGCTCTATTTGGTGAAAAATATACGGAGAAGGTTCGTGTATTAACGATGGGGGCTTTCTCTAAAGAATTATGCGGTGGTACTCATGCTCGTTATACAGGCGATATTGGTTTATTTAAAATTACTACAGAGTATGGTATTGCAAGTGGAGTACGTCGAATCGAAATGGTGACTGGTGCTTATGCTTTAGCATGGGTTAATGAGCAACAAAATTTACTCAATGAGCTTGCTGGACAATTAAAAACGTCCATTCCTTTAATAAAAGAAAAATTAACTCAAGTTTTAATAGACAATAAAAATAAAGAAAAAGAAATTGCATGTTTTCTACACGAAAAAGCTCAGCAATCAGGGGCTGAGATGTTAAATGAAGTAGAAAAAATAAAAGAGGTTAACTTATTAATTAAACAGATGGATGGAGTAGATAATCAAACTATGAGAACTACTCTTGATCAACTGAAATCAAAGCTTGAACCTGCAGTTATTGTGTTATATACGCTAGATCAACAAAAAATAAATGTTATAGCGGGCGTAAGTAAATCGCTCATAGGAAAAACGCCTACAGCAGCCGAGCTAGTAAGACATCTTTGTGGAAAAGGTGGTGGTCGTGATGATATGGCTCAAGGAGGTGGCCTAGCTCCTTCCGATCTAGAAGATAGAGTGAAACAAATTAAATTAATGATTAGAAATTAAGTGCTTATTCAAGAAGTAGTTGGCTTATACTCAAAATTGAACGGTCTCAAAGACTCTATATCTTCGTAATCTATTAAGGTTTGTGCTGTATATCGGTTTTGATAAAAAATGCCGTTGTATTTAGAGCATTCTTGAACGGCTTTTTTATTAATATCAGATAAAATCTCATCTTGATTTTTTTGCTTTAAGTGCAGTTCTACGGCACAAGTTAATGCAAATGCACGAGAGGTTTTTTGATTTCTCTCAACATCTTCTTTAATGAGCTCATATAAGAGCCCAGGATTTTTTTCTTTAGCATATTTTTTTAAATAAGGATCATTTTTAATACCTTGAGCATTTAAAAAAGTTTTATATAGTGCTAAATAATCATAACAAAGAGATGTATAAAAATTCTGATGATCTTGAGTAAAGTTATATAAAGTAAGATGATTAATAGTATCTAAATAATATAAAGCTACAGAAGTTCTCTTGGTATTCTCAGCCTCTTGAAAATTATTACCTACTAAAGGTGAATATAAAACAACTGTATTAAATGAATAAAAAGCTCTAAGACGTTGGCACAAGGCCTCGAATAAAGTTGCAATATGTAGAGGAAAACCAATCATTAATTTAATGATTGGAGCAAAATAATTTAATATCCAAATAGGGGAGTAATTTCCTAAAATAGAGGGTATGTGTTTGCGTAATGTTAACTGAGTATAAAAATTAATTAAATAGGGAGTAAAGCCTTTTAAGTCAGTAGGTACTTTATCTTCGGAGATATTTAATTGTTTAAAAGATAAGAAATTTTGAATCTCTGGAGAAGAAAAAATACGATAATGAACTTGTTTAGATTGTGCGTCAAGCCAAATGAAGATTGAAGATTCATTGAGATCAGCTTGCCCGGCTTCTTCCATTTCTTTTTTCCTAGTGCAAAAATGAATTTTAGGGGCAGGAGGTCCAAAAAGAGTTCTTTGCCAAATATTCCCTAAAAAACTTGGGCCAGGACCAAAAACAAAGAGTAGTCTTTTAGCTTGTCGTTCTGGAGAGTCCTGATCAAAATATTCACTGGGCAATGGATCGCCACAACCTCCATCTAAATGTCTTATTCCATTTAATTGAAAAGGCTTAAATATAAATGGCAAGGCTGAAGAAGCAGCGCACGCTTCTGCAATAGAGTGATGTGGTGTTTTTTTAGCATTATACAGATGTAATATTTTATTGCCTTTATCAGATGAAGTAGAAGTAATTATGAGATTTTTAAATTTTTCAGGGTATTTTTGATGTAATAAATCTAAGTCACAAAAAGTTACTTGATAATCTTCTTGTTCTAATTTATCAAGTAAGTCGCGCAAAGAAGGAGATAGCGTGTCATTTTGCTCTTTTCTAAGGTGTTTTTTAATATGTTTGACTAAATAAGCATTCAAAAAAATTTTTAATGGGTTTAAACTTAAATGAACAGGCAATATGGCTTCATCAATTTTTAATAATTTTATTATATTTTGATTTAAAATATCTTCATTTAACTCGTCTAGTTCAGGTCCTACCGCAAATAAGGTGGCAGTTAAAGAACCTACAGAAGTTCCTGCTAAAGTTTTTATACCTTGCCAAATGCAAGTATTCTTTCCATAGGCTTTAGTATTTTTTAATGCATAATAAACACCTGGCAGTCCATTACCTCTTGCTCCTCCACCATTAAAAACAAGTTCTTCAATTTGGCGATCAAATTCAACCATATTTTGCCTATGTAGATTATTATTTGTTCTATTTTATGTTTTTTACAGTGCTTTGTAAATATTTTAATCCAGCAAATTTCTTCGTAAATTAATATTCTATTTAATATTCTATAATGTAGTAGAGGATAACATTAGATTTATTTTAAACTAAATGTTTAAAACATGACTTGCAAAAAACAAGATCGAGGTAAAAGAATGTTTTAATAAGGGAGTTTTTCGTAAGTCCTGTAAAAAATAAGGAGATTAAGATGCTCTACATTTTATTGAACTTAATTGCGTTAATTATTGTGGCTGGAGTAGGTCTTTGGTTAATTAATGCGTTTATTCCCATGGCTCCCATGATTAAAAGCCTATTGAACTTTTTGATATTGATTGTATTAATTATTTATATTTTGCAGTTTTTTAATATTATTCATCCTATTTTTCCAATGGTGAAGATCTTGAAGTAGAAATAAGCCTTGTTAGATTTTCATTTTTTTATAAATAAAGAAAGGCAATGAACGAATGATGAGCATTATTAAAATCCAAAATTTTGGAAAGTAAATTAACCGCTTATGATTTTTAATTGCCTTCCAACACGCTTTAGCACATGCCTTTGGGGGGGCTGCATAAAATACACCGGGTAATCCATAAGTTTGTTTTGTATCAATGAATCCTAATTTTGCAATGCAAATATGCTGTGTTTCAGAGGCTGCTTGTTGTAAGCCTTGTAAATAAATTTCAATAGCTGCTTTAGTTCCCCCATAAAGACTATTTTTTGCACGGCCTCGACAAGAAGCTACCGAGCTCAAATAGAGAAGATGATGTTTTTTTTGTTTTAAATTTAAATAGTGATTAATTAATAAAGTAGTGGCTAGTATATTAGTTTTTATAATGTGATTAATTGTCTTAACAGTTAAATGTTGGTTATCAGTAAAATCACTATGGGCTATGAATAAATCAATTTCACCTTCTATAGTATCTAATAGAATTAATAATTCTTTGATTTCATGATTAAAATCACAGCTCAGATAGTTGCAAGCAATAGAATAACGAAGCTCTAAATCATGACTAATCAGTATTAGCTGCTCTGAATTTCTACCGATCAAATATAAATTATAGTTTTTTTCTGCGGCAAGATGAGCAAAGTGTTCAGCAATAATAGAGGTAGCACCGATAATAACCCAAGTTCTTTTCATTTTATTATTCCTAAACGTCGAGCTAGATTTGAATCCATTGGTAAGTGATAATCTGCTAGTAATTGAGCAAAGTTAGCATGATGTTTATACATTGGTTCGTATTGTTCTGCAGTTAATAATAAATCTTTTGCTAAATAGACTCTCCCTTGACTCTCAACAATAAATTGATTCATTTTTTTTATAGCTTGGTGTGCTTGTTGATTATTTATAAAATCAATAGCAATAGTAATACCAGGCCTACAAAATGACAGCAATCCTTCTCCAGGCTGAGTAAATAATTTTAATACTGCTAAAGTAGGAACGGCATTGCATTCTCTTAAAATAACTATTAACCGCTCTAAAATAGAAACAGCATGTTCTGTAGGGAAAACAGCTTGAAATTGTAATAATCCTTTTTTACCGTATAAACGATTCCAATGACGCAGATTATCCAAAGGATTATTAAATTGCTCTAAGCTTAAATGTTCTTCAAGTGCCTTCCTATGAAAATAATAACTATTGAACCATTTCATATTCCATTGATGAATTAGCTTGATAGGAAGGAGAGGGATGAAATAAGTTTTTTTTTCCTGTAGTTCAAAAGAAGGAATATGATTGGCTAATGATAAGCATCCTCGGGGGTTTTCATTTAATAAGTCAAGCCAAGCGACTTGATAATCATAACGAAGACCTTCTGTATTCATTTTCTCTAAAAGAGAAGGGATTGTTATAAAAGATTCATTTTTAACTTTAACACAATGAGAGGCTTTTTTTAAGCGCACGGCTAAGCGAGTTATTACGCCAGTTAAGCCTAAACCGCCGATAGTTGCATAAAATAAATCACTGTATTCTGTTCGACTACAACGAATAAGTTGATTTTGAATAAAAAGCTCAATCCATTCTACATGATGACCAAAACTTTTTTCTTGATGATTATTTTTACCATGCACATCATTTGCAAGAGCGCCTCCAAGTGTTGCATAAAGCGTCCCTGGAATAACAGGAGGAATAAATTCAGAATGCAGTGACAGTAACTCTTTAAAAGTAATTCCAGCTTGGCATATCACTAATCCTGAATTCGGCTCAAAACTAATAAAGTGATTAAAACGCTGCGTATTAATTGTCACCCCTTTATTATTCAAACAGCAATCGCTGTAGCTTAATCCTGCTCCTCGAGCTAAAACAGTCTGCGATTGATGCGTCGTGAGATAGTTAAACAACTCTTTTTCTGTATCAGGCCTTATGCATAGAGAGTCACTGGAAACGGCATGACTGAAGGTAGTTAAATTTATTTTTTTTGTATGCATTCTTTTTATCACTTGTACTATAAGTAGAATTTAGTGTTGCATGAATTATTTGCAATGAACACTATTGAAGCGAAAACAGCCTATAATTTAATGAAGGCCATTGCAAGGAGCAACTATGTTGCATTTAAGTAATAAAGTATTTATCACTGCGAGTATATTGTTCTCATTAACTAGCTTTGCGGCGGATCTTCCCCAAGTAGATATTGAATCACAAAAATTCAATAAAGAACAATGTGTAAATAATAATACTCAAAATTGTATTAATGACCAGTGTTTAACTTCAGAAGCAACTGATTGTCAAGCGCAATGTCAAAAAAAAGCAACGGCAGTATGTGAGCAACAAGCAGATGAATAAAATTTGAAGTTATTCACTATAATTAGACTAAGTGAAGTATTCAACAGCTGTTATTGTAAGGAGAGTATCGTGGATGCTTTAGCTGCATATAGCAAAACAAATCAACAAACTCAAGAAAATTTGGTTCAAGCACATGCGATATTAGTTAAACGAATTGCGTATCATTTGATGAGCCGTTTGCCTCAATCTATACAACTGGATGATTTAATTCAAGCCGGCATGATTGGATTGCTGGAGGCAGGGCGAAATTATGATGCTTCTAAAGGGGCTTCTTTTGAAACTTATGCAGGAATACGTATAAAAGGGCATATGCTAGATGAAGTGCGTCAGAATGATTGGGTTCCTCGTTCAGTGCATCGCAACTCTAGAAAGATTGCAGAAGCAGTACAATATATAGAGAATCAACTAGGTCGTGAGGCAAAAGATAGTGAGATTGCTCATAAACTTGAAATTTCACTTACAGAATATTACGAAATGCTGCAAGACTCAGTAGGAAGTCATCTTTATGGATTTGATGATTTAGGCGTTACTGAAGACGTTTTATATAATACTGAGGAAGGACATTATAATATAGAACCACAAATTAGAGTGGTGAACGATAATCTAATGTCTCATTTAAATGAGATTATTGATGGCCTTCCAAAAAATGAACACCTTGCCTTGTCTTTGTATTTTGAACATGATTTAAACTTAAAAGAAATCGGCGATATTATCGGTGTTAGTGAGTCACGAGTTTCTCAAATCTTAAGCCAAGCAATTCTTCATACTCGAGCGCGACTACCCGATTAATTACAACCATATTTTTCATAATAAATTTGCATTTTTTTAAGTTCCTCTTTGTAGTTATTTGTTTTTAAGTAATCAATTAAATCAAAAAAATCAATAATCGAATACACATTAATCCCTTGGTCAGCAATTTCAGAAAGAGCAGATTTACTTGTTTGGCCCTTTTCACAACGGTTAAGAGCAATAATCACACCGGTAAGTTGCCCCCCATGCTGTTTGATTAAGGATTGTGCTTCTCTAAAAGCAGTTCCTGCAGTAATTACATCATCAATAATAATAGTTTTTCCACTTAAAGGCGCGCCAATTAATTGTCCTCCTTCACCATGATCTTTTATTTCTTTACGATTAAAAGTAACCGTGATGTCTTTATTATTTTGACTTAAAGCAATTGCTGTAGCGGTAGCTAAAGGCAAGCCCTTATAAGCAGGCCCAAATAAGTGATCTAAGTCAACTTGATTTTCTAACAGCGTTTGCGCATAAAATGTTCCTAGTTGGCATAAAGCATGGCCAGTATAAAATAGGCCTGCATTAAAAAAATAAGGGCTAATACGACCCGACTTTAAAGTAAACTCACCAAATTTTAAAACCTGAGATTCAAGAGCTAATTTTATAAAAGCTGATTTCGTATCATTCATTGTGTATTCCTAAAGTAAAAAATTTTTAAAAACACTGAGATAATTGAAAAAAATCCTTAACAATCAACAAAAAACTGATATGCTAATTAAACAGCAATTCAATGGATGCTGTTTGAAATGTCATTATACGCAAATTGCTTATTATTTTAAGTAGCATGAAGCGTTATAGACATTTTGGGTATAGTAATAAATATTAAAGAAATACTGAGTTTATGACAAAGGGGATAGCTAATGTCGCAAAGAGAAACAGGCCAGGTTAAATGGTTTAATGAAAAAAAAGGATTTGGTTTTATTATAAATCAACAAGGCGATGATATTTTTGTACATTACAAAGACATTCAAGGTGCTGGATTTAAGACCTTACATGAGAATGACCTGGTTACTTTTGTGCTTGATAAAGGACCGAAAGGGTTAAAGGCGCAAGAAGTAGTTCTAGCTTCTGCTGAATAAGCATCAGCGCCTACGTATACAAAAAGCTTGTCTTTACGTGAACGTTGGCGTTTGCTTTACCGAAAGTGTAACTGCTCGCACGTCATCCTGAGTCGCTTGCGACGAAAGATCTCCGAATAAAGCACTGTGCTTAATTCAGGAGATCCTTCGTTCCACTCAAAATGTCGGGACGAGCAGTTACTCGAAAGTAAGTATATTAAATAGCTATATTTAAAATATTGAGAAATTTTTTTAATCACTTTACATCGTTCGGTAATCCAAACGTTATACGCATTTATTTAACGTATTAGCTTTAATTATTATATAGGTAACTCCTGAAATAAGCACAGGAATTGATTAAATGGGTTTAGCTTTTCTTTATTTATTAAAAAAAAGAAAATTTTTACCTTTATTTATTACTCAATTTTTTGGAGCTTTTAATGATAATGCATTTAAATTAGCAATGCTTACATTAATTAGCTATCGCCTATCCACTTCGCAGTCACAATCTGAACTTTACCAAGCCCTAGCGAGTGGCTTATTTATTATTCCTTTTTTTATTTTTTCTTCAATTTCTGGACAGGTTGCTGATAAATATGATAAAGCTTTGCTTACTCGTTTAATTAAGACTTTTGAGGTGTTGCTTATTTTTATTGGTAGCTTGGGTTTTTATCGAAGTAATATTATTTTAATGATGATTACTCTGACTGGAATGGGAATTCATTCAGCCTTTTTTGGTCCTATTAAATATGCGATTTTACCGGATCATTTATTAAAAAATGAATTGCTAGTGGCCACTGGGTTAATAGAAGGAAGCACCTTTCTCGCTATTTTATTAGGCACAACTCTTGGCACTTTATCTATAGGAATTAATGCTACTATTCCCTATCTAGCTATTTTTATGACTTTATTGGCTTCGCTTTTGGGTTTGTTTGCCAGCCTGTTTATTCCCAGCGCTCCTCCATTAATAAACGATTTAAAAATTGATGTTTATTTGTGGCGTGCTACTTGGAAGATGCTAAAACAAGCTAATGCCTCACCTGGTTTATTAGTGGCTATTTTAACTACTTCTTGGTTTTGGTTGGTTGGCGCTGTTTTGCTTACTAAATTACCCGATTATACTCATTATATTTTAGGCGCTAATACAAGTATATTTGCACTTTTTCTTGCTTTATTTTCCATAGGTATCGCTTTGGGCTCAATTGGGATTAATAAGATTTTAAAAGGACGCATTACTCTCTCTCTTGTACCTGCTGCAATGAGTGCTTTTGCATTATTTACATTCGATATTTATTGGGCGTCTCCGCAAGAAGGAGCTCAGTCTTTTAGCAGTGTTATAATTTTTTTTACTTATTTTAAACACTGGCGTATTGCAATAGATTTATTAATGTTAGGGGTTTGCGGCGGGCTATTTATCGTGCCTTTATACACCTATTTACAAGTCGCAAGCCATCCTGAATTCCGAGCACGAACTATTGCCGCTAATAACATTTATAATTCTTTATTTATGGTATTAGGCACAGTAATAGTGATGATCTTGTTGCATTTTCAGATCTCTATTCCCTTGGTTTTTTTGTTATTTAGTATTTTAAATGCACTAGTCGCTGCTATGTTATGGTTTTATTTACGACCAAAAAATAAAGTTACATAATCCTAGAAAACGCAGTAGACACTCATAGTAGATTCAACTGCGTTTTCTAGGATTATTCAACAATATTGCTCCTATTATATACCTTCCACAAACGAGTTTTAGGATTTGATGCTATTGCTTTTTCCGTTTAGGCTACGTTTAAAAACTCGCAATAGAGTAGACTATTACTCGCTTTTAAACGTAGCCTAAACAAAAAAATCAAGTCGCCTAAAACCCTAAAACTCATTCGTGAAAGGTATATTTTTGAATTTTATAGATTTTATGGACTGTTTATAGCCAATTTTTTACTGGCAAAAACTCAGTATAAAGGCGTTCCTCTGGACTGTCTTTTTCAGGTTTCCAGTCATATTGCCAATTAACCTCAGGAGGCAAGGACATCAAAATAGACTCTGTCCTTCCTTCAGACTGAAGACCGAATAAAGTGCCTCGGTCATATACTAAATTGAACTCTACATAACGGCCCCTTCGGTACTTTTGAAAAGCTTTCTCTCTTTCTCCAAAAGGAAGATGAGCTCTTTTTTCTACAATGGGAGCATAAGCTTTTATAAAATGATCGCCAATGCTAGCCATTAAACCAAAACTATGTTCAAAACTAATTTCATTAAAGTCATCAAAAAATAGGCCACCAATGCCTCTCGCTTCATTACGATGTTTAATAAAAAAATAATCATCAGCCCATTTTTTAAATTGAGGATAAAGATGATTTCCAAAAGGCTGGCAAGCTGATAATGCGGTTTGATGCCAATGTTTACAATCCTCTTCAAAAGCATAATAGGGTGTTAAGTCAAAACCACCACCAAACCACCAAATAGCTTGTTCCCCTTCTTTAGGCGCAATAAAAAAACGTACGTTAGCATGAGCTGTTGGTACATAAGGATTATTCGGATGAATAACTAAAGAAACACCTAAAGCAGTAAACTCTCTGCCAACTAAATCTGGCCTATGGGCACTAGCTGATGCAGGTAATTTATTGCCGCTTACATGAGAAAAATTGACTCCTCCTTTCTCAAATACAGCTCCTTCTGAGATGATACGAGTAATTCCTCCACCACCAGAAGGACGCTCCCAACAATCCTCTTTAAATTGAGCCGTTTTTTCTAAGGACTCTAGTTGAGCACAAATAGTATTTTGCAGTGTTAAAAGATAGGATTTAACTTGCTCTACAGCGTCATTAGGGAGGGTATCTAAGTTGGACATAAAAGCCTGTATGGATAAGTGCGAAAGAAAATTAAATTTTCTCATTTTTTTTAAATTGGCACAATATTTGCTTTTTACTGACAGATCCAAATAAAGGGGAGATTAAGGTGAGTTTGGTGGATTCAAATGCAGTAATGAGTTCAATAAAAGGTTCTAATACTGAAGAATCTAATAAAGAGAAAAAAGGTTATCGTACACATCAATCAACCTCACAAGCTGATTTTTTGCTTAAGATAGCTCCTCTTAATTTCGCCCAAAGCCTTGAGAATTTGCAATCTAATCACGCTTTGCAGGCTTCTGCTTTGATAGGACGAAAGGTTTTAATAAAAAATAATATTCTAAAATTAGGTGCAGAAAACAGTCTAAAAATTTTTATTAAGACGGGTTCGGAATACTCTAATATCGCTGCTTCAATTTACTCTATCTCAGGTAAACTAATTAAAATCATTCCTATTGAGCAAATAACTCAAAATGAAATGCTAGAATTTTTTTGGGATGGTACAGATCAATATCATCGTCGAGTTCATTCATCGGTGTATACTGTTACTGTATCTGGAATCTATCAAGACCAAATGGTTAATATATCTACTATGAGTTATGCCAATGTAGACAGTGTTAGCTTAGGGCAAAATGGAGAGGGTTTAAAACTTAATCTTGAAGGGCTTGGTCCTGTATCTTTAAATGTTGTAGAGCAAATACTAATGTAACGCTGGAGTTTATTATGGTGTTTAAACTATCTTATGAAGAAAATCCAAGCCAGGAAGACGTTGCTATTTTAATTCAGGGTGTTGTTAAAAATGCCCAGTTAAAAAAAGGATTAGATTCTTTAGATTTTTTTTCATTTTTCATTCGAGATGAAAATAATAGAGTCATTGGCGGTTGTTTAGGTGGAATGCTATATGGCGGTCTGCATATTGATAGTTTGTGGGTAAATGAATCCCATAGAAATAATGGTTGGGGAACTAAATTAGTAGAAGCTGCTTTAAACTACGGTAGAGAAAAAAACTGTCAGTTTGCAACCGTTAATACTATGGATTGGGAAGCTCTTGATTTTTATAAGAAATTAAATTTTGAAATTGAATTTAAACGAATAGGTTATGAAAAAAATTCTGCACTTTATTTTCTTCGGAAATTTTTGTTCTCAAAAGAAGCTTGACGCTGCTAATTATTTTGGTAAAGTGACCATAAAATTTCATCTACTTCATTAAGAGTAGATGGGCATTAGGCATTTTTATTATTATGTATAAATCGGGACTTATTAATTTAACTCAGCCTCTTACTCATATCGATAAAATTAATGAAACAGCGATTTCAATTAATCAGAGTACAAATAACTATCAAGTTGATGAAGAACCATTCCATTTAATTAACAAAGAAGAATTTATAGCGCTGGCGAAAAAAAACTCAGCTATTAGTAATCCCGAGCATTTTTGGGATATAGTCTTGGGGCAATATCAACACAATAATAAAGAATATAAAAATCATCAAGTTCAATATTTAACAGATGCTTCTGCTAATTTAATACTAGTTCATAGTAATAAATTTCAACAGGGAATTGATTTTCAGCATTTGGCCAAAGGATTTTATTTAACTACTAATCCTCATACTCAACGTTGCGAAGTACTTCATTACAGTTCTGCTTTAAAAGAAGCGCAAAAATTAGAGCAGATGCCTTTAGCAATTACTCTGGTGAATTCAGAACAGCCTATTTTTGAAGAAGACAATGCTGCTCTTTTTTCTGGAAAAAAAGAAGAGTGCTATCAGCTTCTTTTGTCAAAGATAAAAAATTATTGCAGTAAAGAAGAGTTTAATGCTGCATTTAAATATTTTTCTAATTTAATGGAGCATGAAAAAGATCTTTCTTATGATGATTTCTTTTTGAGTCAGCGTTTACGTGAAGCAGATATTAATCCTATTGTTCTTTTAGGTCGTTGGGAAACAGTGATGAGCAATCATCAGCTAAAGCAAACTGATCGTCTTTTGCAATGGCAAGCATTAAGTGCTCTGCCTTTATATAGCAGTTATGAAGCAATTAGAGCATTAACTGACTATTTTGGAGATGATAATCCTTGTGGTTTTCTATTACCTGAAATGGAATTAACTATAGGAAAGCTGGATTGGGAAAAAGGTTATCGAACAATTAATGATTTTAATCAGTTAGGTGGATTTGTGATTGATTTTGAACAAGCAGAAAAGTTCAAAAATAATCAGCCTAACGACATTAAAATATTAAAAAATAAACTTTATCTGTATGTTAAAAACAATAAATTATATTGTTCTGTTAAAGAAGCACCGGCTGTATTTAAAGAAATTCCTATTCCTGAAACCTTAAATCATTATCAATCTATTGTCCAAAAAATAGTGAGCGATGGAGATAACTTAAAAAGAGGACAAAGTAAAAATCCTCTTTCTCTTGCAGAAGAAAATGCTATTTATGATTTTGCCCGTATGCAATCTTATAAGCCTATGAGCAAAGATGAGGTTGATTTTTGGCGTTATATTGCTTATCAACCTAAGCGAAATTCCATTGCATTTTATAAAAAAGCCATAGCTTTAATTCAAGCAATGCAATTTAAAGAAGCCTTTAAGCCATACAAAGGAAGTATGTATAAATTGCTTGCTGCTTGTACTACTCAAAAAGCCCATAAAGCGGAGAGTATTCAAGAGGAAGAGCAAGAGCTGCAAACTTGGAAAAAATTATGCGATCGAATTAATAATTTAGAAAATAACTTGCCTTTTTGGATGAGAAAAGCGGGTATTGCCGCTGGAAAATTGATCGAGGGTAAAGCCGTCGCTGATTATATTCATGGTAATACTGCAATTACTATTTATCCTCACTTAGAATTTCAAGATGAGTTATTTGCAGCCGATATTCAGACTATTTATTCTTTAGAGCTTAGAGATCTAGCTAATCCTGATGCTAAAATTAAAAAAATTGATGAGCATCGTATGCGATTTGTGGCTTTATTAGCTGCGTATTCAACAGATGTTTATGAGGGAGCTCGTTTTTATCGTCAACAAGGAACATGGCGGCCTTTATCCATTCAAGATTATATTTTGTTACAACATCAACTTCATCAACGCTATCCTAAGTTAGCCGGTTTGATTGTACCGCATTTAAGTACTTTTAATTTAACTCAGTTAAATCAATTTAATTTTTTAGATAGCTTGCAAACCGATACAGATGGAAGATTTATTCATGAAAATGCTTTACGTTGTGTTATGTTTTTTTGGAAAGATGCCATTAATAACAATAAGCTGACTTCTTCTGATTTAACTAATTTATGGAAGATAGTGCAAAATCAAGCGGAATTTGAAGATGGAACAGAGTTAGAACTTAATGTTCTTCATTATTTAAAAGAACATTTTCGATTATATTTTCCAGAAGGTTATTTTGAAAATAAAGAGCAACTTCTTGAAAATCAAGCTTTTGATTTAACAGAAGTAGAAAAAAAGCAACTAAATCAATATCAATTTAAAGTAAAACAGGTTGAAGCAATTGAGATTATTGAAACTACTTTAAAGCGTAAAAATAAGGTTAAATTTACAGAATATTTTATTGAATTAAATAATCAATTTTCCAAACTAAGGTATGTACTTACGGAATCTGATTTTAATTTTTTAATGCAACATCTTATTACCTTAAAAGAAGAATTCTCGCATGATATTTCTACTCTTATTGAATTAATTAAACAAATTCAAGCTAAAGGAAGTATTTCTAGTTTTATTCAAGTAATTCAAAGTCTTCAAAAAACAGCAGCTAATGAAGCGCTCTCTGAGCAAATCATTTTTTTTATTAAAGAAATAAAACCAATTATTACGCAACTTAAAGAACAAAATAAGCTTGCTTTTAATGGTATTGCTTTTGAAGAAATACTCATATTGCTGTTACTTTCTCTTAATACAGCTGACATGAAGAAAGAGAATTTTCATGAAGATATAGAGCATATTATTTTAACTTTAAATGATATTGCAAAAACTAATTCTATTGCTAAATCGTATTTATTATCTACAGTAGAGTTTTTTTTGAAACAGAACAAAGATTTTACTCAAATAAAACAATTTGTGGAGAGCTTAAAAGACATCTCTACTATTTTATCAAGTTCTTTAAAAGAGAGAGATACAGAAGAGCAAAATCAAACCAAAGAGGGGATGCTGACTTTTCATTCTTTATTAATTCATTTTTATGAAAAACCTGATTATTTAATAAAATTGCTTGAGCAGATGGATAAATTGGATCCTTCTTTAATTTTAGAGAATATTGAAGTAAAAGAAATTTCACAATTACCGTTACAAGAATTTTCATCTAATAGCCTTTATCTGAAGAAAATTAATAATGAAATTATTGAATATACCTTTTATGATAAGAAAGGAAATTTACAGCCTCCTTTTATTCTTAAAAAGGAAGCTTGTTCTTTCTTTAATAGCTTAATAAAAGAATTAACGCCTGCTATTCAATTAACAAATGAACAAGAAAAAAAACTTTGGGATTTAATAAAAAAACAACGCCAACAGAGTAGTTTTAGTTGGTTATTTAATTGGTTTAAAAAAGAAGAAGTCCTTTCATTTATTCCCTTATCCTCTGAAGAGCAACTTGAACATAAAAATCCTTCTACTGTTTATTTATATTGGTCTAAAGATTACAAGCATTTACATTATTTAATAACAGATGTTACGTGCAAAACAACGGAGCAAGGATTTATTGAGAGCGATCAGTTAAATGAAGAAGAATTTAAAGATCTCAATAAAAGTTTTAACCCAGAAATAAAGCTTTCTTCTGACTTAAGTAATGAAATTTTAGCTTATGTGAATGAACATATTAAAAAGACCACTAGACCAATTCAAAAACGATTTATTTTTCAATTGGTTAGTCGTTTGTTAAATAATGGGCAATCGATTCAAGGTTTAGATAAGTTGATATCTTATTTAAATTCTACGCCTGAAGCAGTAGCTATATTAATTAAATCCTTGGATCGTCCGCCTTATCCTGATGTGGAAAGCATTTATCAATGGTTAAAAGAAAACAAGTTTATCGAACGTTATAATGCTTATTGCCGTGCGCCTTATGGCCCGCGCGAATTATCTTATGCTTTTCAAGAATCTTATTACGCCATACAAAAAACTAAGTATGAAGGTTTAGATACAACTATTTTCACTGATGAGCTTGGTGCTTTTTTTTCTAAGCAATTAAGTGCAAATCGTAAAAAATCGATACCTCAGTTACAGGAAGAACTTAATAAATTACGTAGTCTGTCTGATCAAGAGTTTTCACTAAATCATAAAAAAGAACTTTTATGTTTGTGTATTGAGTTTTTGGCACGAACTGCTGGGCAAACACATCCTGAAGATCCTAAAAAAATTATCAGTCAAGAATTGAATACGACACAAGTAATGACTGTATATGCCATGTTAGCCACTAATAATCCAAAATTAATTACTCAAATTGATACGGGAGAAGGAAAATCTCGTATGGCAATGATTCTTGCTGCTTGTGAAATTTTGCGTGGTAAAACTGTAGATATTCTCACTAGTGATATTTTGCTTCTTGCTCAAAGAGATTATCTGGCTTATTTTTCTTTTTTTATGAGTTTAGGTATTCCAAGCAGTTTAATAACGTTTAATACTCCTCCTGAGCTTTATTGTAAAAATGGTGTTAATTTTTCTGACGATCGTCAATTGCTTTTATTGCGCAATCAAAGTGATATTTTAGGAAACCCTTTTTTTTATTTGACAGAGAACAAAAAAAATCGTTGCGTTATTTTAGATGAAGAAGATATTTTTCGTCATGATAAAGCAACGGATCTTTATAATTATGCAATCACCTCTACTCGGTTAAAAAGTTTTACTTGGATTTATCCTCATTTAGTACAATTTATTGATGAACAACTTAAACAAGCAGAAAAAGCGAACGTTAAAGTACTTTCCTTAGAAGCTTTGATTCCTTTATTTATTCAGTACGCTCAAAAATGGGAAACAGAGGTTAATTATAATAATCTTTTAATCTTGCAAAAAGAGCGACCTGCTCAGATTAGCACTTGGCTAAATAGTGCTTATCATGCATTACGGTTGACAGAACGACAACATTATACAGTTACGCCTAATAATCCTGCTAAAATGTTTACAGTTGTTGATTCCAATAACAAAGCGCGCTTAACGCGAAAGGTATTAATTTTAGATCAGGGGCGTACTATTGAGGACAGCACTTATCCAGATGGCTTGCACCAATGTTTATGCTTTTTAGAAAATCAAAAAAATAAAGATGGTTTTGTTCTGTTTCCAGAAAATGCCACAGTACGCTCTTCATTAACAACTAATTTTATTGCTCAATATAAAGAAGGCCAGCTTTATGGTATTAGCGGTACTACACGAAGTCATTCCTCTCATTTTGATAAGGATATTAACCATGAGCATTATCACTATATCATTACTCCTCGTGAAAAAGATTTACAACGTGAAGATAAGCCTATTTGGTTAGCTAAAGATGAGAAACAACAAATTCAATTTATTAAAAAAGCTATTATTAAACAACTAAAAAGAAATGAACCTATTTTACTTATTTGTAAAGACGATAATCAAAGTCAAAGCTTGTATCAAGCATTAACGCAAGATCCCGAAGTTGCTAGTTTATTAAAAAAACATCAATATATTCATGCTCTTTCTACTCCTGAAGAAAAGAAACAAGCAATTGATGATGCTGGAGGAGATGCCGTTTTAACTATTGCTACTAGCGGAAATTTTGCGCGAGGAATTGATATTCCAACTATTCATTCTTTATTAGTATTATCTACTTTTGTACCTACATTTGAAGATGAAATTCAGATAAAAGGACGAACTGCTCGGAATGGTAAAAAAGGCGAGTATCGCATGATTCTTAATTTACAAGACTCTAATTGTGCTTTTAATGGCGCTACAGAGAATGCTGTTCGAGAAATCTATAAATTACAAGGTCACTGGGCTACTCAAGCTGCTTTTCGTGAAGAAGCCAGTAAATTATATGCAGATTTTCTTGAGGAAATAACTCAACTTTTTTTAAAAGAATATCATGAAGTTAAATTATCTGATGAAAATGGATTTGCCTCATTGGCTCTCTTAGAAGAGTGGAGTAATTATTTAGGCTTGATGCAAAAAGATTGGAAAAAATGTAGAGGTGCACTTTTATTGGCTCTTGAATCTCAAAAAAGAGATGTATTTATTAATCAATTTCAAAGTTTTGTAGACAAATGGTTTCTTGCTCTTCCTAGTTATCAAATAGGCCGAAGCTTAAACCTACCTCCTTTGCATTATGTAGAGCAAGCTGAAAAAATTTATAAGTCAGCTTTATTACAAGGCAATTTTTTTAAACTTAAAAAAACTCAGATTAAAATACAACATGCTTATGATTCTGCTGATGAAGGTCAAGCAAGGATTTATGATGTTCCTTTTGCTCAATGGGGAGCAATAATAAAAGGGGAGCGAGCTTTTTTTGCTAATTATTATGCGTGGAAAGAGGGTAGAGGCCAATTATTCCCTGATTTAATGGCTACTTTGAAAGGGGAACGACCATTATTTGCTAATTTAATTGCCATTCTCAGTAGATGGATTCGCGAGTTAAAAGAACTGTTATTTACCCCTAAAAATAAAGAAATTATTTTAGATATTTTTGTTCCTTCTAGTGCGGGGTTGCCTTTTGCATAAAGAATAGATGTAATTATTCACTCAATGGCGTTAACTTAATCACTATTTCTTTAAATTATTCCCTTCTCTCTTTGTTATCATTCACGGGGTAAGTAAATTTTCCTGCTGTCTTTCCCGCGAAGGCGGGAATCCATGCAAAAAACAATCACTGTGCTAAATTTATAGATGGTTTCCCGCCTTCGCGGGAAAGACATAGCGTTAAATACTAGTAAATTACACACTCCGTGAACAATTGCAAATAGATTTTATTCGTCAGTTAAACGAAAGTATTTAGTTCCAAAATATCTTTGTAATTTCTTTCTGATAGTACCACGGCTGATGCCAAGCATTTTGGCTGCTTGTAATTGATTTCCGCGACGCTTTTCCATCACAGCTTGCAATAAAGGGGGCTCTACTTCAGATAGGATCATATCATATAGATCACTAATTGATTTTGATTTGTTTTCAGCAAGAAAGCGGGTAACTAAACTGTATACTAAATCCTGTAAACCTTGACTTTCTTGTTTTAAGGATTGAGTGTTAGTTTGCGTTTCAATTACATTCATCTTAACTTCCTTATTATTAATTAAATCGTACTAAATCCAATAGCTTACATAAGGTAAGCAACAAGGCTCATTTTACAACAACGCGTTTTGATTATCTAGATTATCTAGTTAAAACAATGCATTTATTCTATTAATTTAGCCTCGATAATGCTTTTTAATGTGCAATCTGATTTTTTTGACGACATATTTTCTTTTAAGTTGAATAATTGCGCGCGCATGTGTTGCTCTTGCTGAGCATCATTATAAAAACTTATAATATATTTCGATAATTCAATAGGATTGCAATCGTACTGTAAAAATTCAGGGACTATCATTTTATTGGCTAAAAGATTACACAGTCCTAAAAATCGTACTCGAATAAGTTTCATCGCTAGAATATAAGTTAATAAAGAAGATTTATAGATAATGCACATAGGTTTTTCTAATAAGGCACATTCTAATGATGCTGTTCCTGATGCGACAATTACAAAATCAGCAGCATTCATGCATTCAATAGCTTGATCATTGACTAAAGTAAGTGGTACGGTTGATTCAGGGAAATAAGCTTCAATCTTTTCTTTCTTAATTGTTTTCGCTATTGGAATGACAAAATGAATATCGGGATTTGTTTGTTTTAATAAATATATTGTATCTCGCAAAATAGGCATGTGACGTTCTATTTCATTGGTGCGACTACCAGGAAGAAGCGCAATAATTCGTTTATTTTGAGGAAGATTTAATTGAGTTCGATAAGATTTTGAGTTTGCCAGTTTTGTTATTTTCTCAGTTAGGGGGTGTCCTACAAAGGCTACTGGAACTCCTGCCTGTTGATAAATTTCTTTTTCAAAAGGAAGAATAACTGCCATTTTATCGACACATTTTTTTATAATATGAATACGTTTTGCTTTCCAAGCCCAAATTTGGGGGCTAATATAGTAAATAATTTTTAGATTAAGTTCTTTTTTGGCATATTGAGCTAAACGTAAATTAAAGCCTGGGTAATCTACAAGAATTAATAAATCAGGAGGGTCTTTTTTTAAATGTATTTTTATGTCATTAAATGCTTTTCGAATGATTTTAAAATAACGTAGTACTTCAGTAACACCGGTAACACCATAACGAGCAAGATCAGCAATCAGTTGAGCGCCAGCTTCACTCATATGTTTACCGCCAATTCCTGAGATTTTTATATCAGGGTGAGTTGTTTTTAATTGTCTAATTAATTTAGCCGCATGCACATCACCTGATTCTTCTCCTGCAATAATAACTATTTTTTTAGTCTTGTGCATAATGAATAAGAAGATTATTGTTAATTAATGCCGTTATTTTTTCTGCTGTTTCTAAAGCATATTTTCCTTCTTCACCAGTAACTAAAGGCGTAGTATTTTTGTCAATAGAGTTTAAAAACGCTCTAATTTCTTCTAATAAGGCATCTCCATTAGCAAATTCTTTTTGAACACTAGTAATATCAGGAATTCCAGGAAACATTTCACCATTTCCTTTCTTAAAGAGGGCTAGTTGTTTTTTATGATAATCGATAGAAATATAGGAGTCTTCTTGAAAAATCCGCATCTTGCGTTCAGTTTTAAAGCTAATCCGGCTAGCAGTTACATTAGCGACACAATGATTAGCAAAAGTAATACGTGCGTTAGCAATGTCAATAGCCTGTGTTAATACAGGAGTTCCTTGAGCTTCAATAGAAACAATAGGGCTATGAACCATATTTTGAATAATATCAATATCATGAATCATTAGATCTAAGATTACATTGACATCAGTTCCTCGAGGATTAAATGGTGCTAAACGCTCTGATTCAATAAATAAAGGTTTGTGTAAATACTCATCTAAAGCCATTCGAGCAGAATTAAAGCGTTCTAAATGGCCCACTTGAAGTTTTACATTATATTGATTTGCAAGAGCGATGAGCTCTTCTGCTTGGGCTACAGTTTCTGTAATAGGCTTTTCTATAAGAACATGAATGCCTTGTTCTATACACGCTTTGGCTATTGCATAATGTTGATTGGTTGTTGCTGCAATACTTACCGCATCTACTGTTCCAAATAGCTCCCGGTAATCTGAGAAAGCAGCTACATTTAATTCACGTGCAACAGTTTTACTCACCTCAGGGTTTACATCGCACACAGCAATTAATTCAGCCTTAGGTAACAATTGATATTTTTGAGCGTGGAAGCGTCCAAGATAGCCTGCGCCAATCACAGCACATTTAATTTTATTCATGAGCAGTCATTTTGATAATTATTTGCACCATAATCGCATTTTTTTGATTAAAAATCAATTTTTGCTCTGGTTTGCTCTGATTTATGGGCGTATTTCTTGTATAGAGGATTCATTAATAATTGGCAGTGAACACTGAGCCTCTATAGATAAATTTGATTTGCTAGTTAAATAATCAGGTCTCTGTTTAAACTGGGCATTTTTATAGTTATTTAATACGTGTAAATTAATCTCTTGTGCAGAAATTTGTTCATTTTCCATTTTCATGCATGCTATCGATAAAAACTGACAACGTGATTTTAAAATAGCACCAAGAGTGTAATCTGATTCTTTGATGGAAAAATAATAGGAGTGATTAATTAAGGTAGAATGAGGATTGTTAAATCGCTCTATAGTAGGTTGATGCGAATCTAAAGTGATGTAGCATTCTTTTGCTTCTTTTATAGCTTGTTGAATACAATAAGGATTTGTTATTAAGGTGGTTTTTGCTTCGTTAATTAAATCTTTAAAGCCTTTAAATAAATAAGGGTTATCCAAAGAAAATAAATCAGGAATAATTAATCGTGGTAAATCGAAACTCACTTCTTCATCAAAAGGTAAAGTATGAAGATAACCAGTGATTGGATGATTTTCCGGATCTGTGGATTTTATAAATTTCGAATCATTAGATGTTTGAATGAGTTGAGTACTTTCAGAAAAAGAATTAAAAAAACTATTTTGAAAGACGGTTTCATCACAAGTTAGACCATCAAAGCCAAAATGAAATTTATTTCCTCCATCTACCACCATAACTTTAGTAGCTGTACTTGTCTCTCCTAAGCAGCCTGCATTAGAAAGCATAATATTGTTGACCAGATCCCAATCATTGGTGATAAGACTAATGGCATACAGTTTACCTAATAAATAATATTCAGCTGAACTGAAATCTAAATCTTTTTGATTAGGAATAATTTGATTATTCCATTCCTTTGGAGAAGATATTTTTTGTTTTACGATTAGTTCAAGTTTTTTTTCTATAAACTCATTAAAACCATTACACATTTGAGTAATTATGCCTGGTTCCTCAGTTACACTATCAATATGCAAATAGGTTTCAGTAGCTTCGAAACTTCTAAAGAGCTTTTTTCCAATCCTCTGATAAAGTACTTCTCCAAAGGCTGCTTCAAATAGTAAATCTTTTAAATGAATTACATAAGGTTCTAATAGTTTTATGTGTTTAGGGTCAATATTTTCCTTATTGTTTTCTTTATAAAATTTATCAATAGTCCAATTTTTATAACGATTTAAATTTGAAGGAAAATTTTCTTTAAAAATAGTCTCAAAACTTCGTTTTTTAGGTTTCTTAAAAATATAACGATTCATCCCATCACTTAAGAATGATTTAGGTGAAGTCCCATCACTAATTGGAATCTCATCAATAGCAGTTAACTCAATTTCATCTTGTTGATCAGGGCGTTTTATTTTGGGCATTAAATAAACCTTGAGTTCAAATTATGTTAAAAATGTTATATAGGAATTTTAAAAAGAAATACAGTCATTTTCATTAAAAATAATAATTGTGGAAGAGATGCTTTAAAGGTAATATTCTCAGGATTTACGAAAAACTCTCAATTTCTTCGTTAAAAGCATGTTTTAATTTGGTTATTTAGTGCATTTAAACTTCCTCATTAAAACATGCTTTTGCCTTGACCTAGGAGGTTTTTATAAATCCAGGTTCTTTGCTTTAAAAAAGCAGTGAATTTTCCTTTTTTAGAAAATAAACTTAATAATAATTAGAATGATGCTTAAATCAAATGATATTTTAATTGCTGGTGTAGATGAGGTCGGAAGAGGTCCTTTAGCTGGAGCTGTAGTAACAGCGGCAGTTATATTAAAGCATCCTATTGATGGCTTAAATGATTCCAAAAAATTAACGCCCGCTAGACGTAAACAATTAGCGTTGCAAATTAAAGAAGAAGCATTAGCCTTTGCCTATGGTCGTGCTGAAGTAGAAGAGATTGATCGCTTAAATATTCATCATGCTACCTTGCTCGCGATGAAAAGAGCAATAGAGGCGCTTTCTATTCAACCTGATGAAGTCTTAGTTGATGGCATTCATCTTCCACCAGTATTAATTCCTTGTAAAGCGATAGTTCAAGGCGATAGTTTAATTCCCGCTATTAGTGCAGCCTCAATTTTAGCTAAAGTATTGCGTGATGAAGAAATGGAGCAGATGGAGCGCTTATATCCAGGCTATGGCTTTGCTAGCCATAAGGGTTATCCTACAGTAGCACATCGAAAAGCACTTATTGAATTAGGGCCTTGTCCTATTCATCGTAGAAGCTATGCTCCTGTAGCTGCACTTATGTAAAGGTTTTTGTAATTGTTACTCCGCTTGTAGGAAAAGCCATATTTAGCTGCTTATTGTTCGTTTAATCTGAGCGCAAATCTGACTTTTCATCAAGAATTTAGTACGTTCCTTGAAGGTTTACAGATCGTTCACCGCAAGCTATTAAATAATATTCGATGGGTGCTAATAGACATAAGAATTCCAAAACCAGCTAAGAAAGTTACCATAGCTGTTCCACCATAACTTACTAGGGGAAGAGGAATTCCTACTACGGGAATAATTCCCATTACCATCCCAATATTAACAAAGCCTGAGAAAAAGAAACTCATAGCCAAGCTGGCTGCTAATAACCGAGTGTAGGTGGTTTGGGCATTGCTCGCGATATTTAAGCTTTTTAAAGAAATGAAAACAATGAGTAAAATGATGGCAAAGCCGCCAATAAAGCCAAATTCTTCTCCATTCACAGCAAAAATAAAATCAGTAGCATGTTCAGGTAAAAAATTAAGATGAGATTGGCTTCCTTCTTGCCAACCTTTGCCCATTAAACCACCTGAACCAATAGCAATTTTAGATTGAATAATATGATAACCCGAACCTAGAGGATCTTGCTCGGGATCAATAAGGGTATAGATGCGCTGTTTTTGATAATTATGCATGAAATGCCATACTAGGGGTATTGAAGAACCTATTAGTAAAGCAATTAAAAGGATAATTTTAAAACGAATTCCAGCAATAAAAATAACAGATAATCCTGCTGCGGCTACCATGATTGCCGTACCTAAATCGGGCTGTTTGGCTATTAGCGCAGCGGGAATGAAGATAATCAGACCCGCCATACACAGAGGCTTAAGACTGCTAGGGTGTGCTTGACGATCAAAATACCAAGCAGTCATCATAGGAACTGCTAATTTCATAATTTCTGATGGTTGGAAGCGAAAAAGACCTAACTCAAGCCATCGTTGAGCTCCTTTACCTATTTTTCCCATAATCATTACTGCAATGAGCAAGCTAAGGCCAACACTATAAATCCACGGTGTCCATATTTTATATTTATGTGGTGGAATAAAGGCTAAAATTAACATAATTAAAGCGGCAAAAAGAAGACGAAAAGATTGTCGCATGATCATTCCGATATTGGCATTGGATGCACTGTATAAAATTAACAGACCAAAGCTAATTAGAATGAGTAGTAGGCTAAATAAAGTATAATCTACATGTAAGGCTTTAGCCGTAAATCGATAAACTGGTTTTGTGTGACGTCTATTCATGATTCTTTGGGTATAGGATGAAGTTTATAATAAGTATCAATAATTTTACGAGCCACCACGGATGCAGCAAAATCATTTTCTACCACTACTGCTATTGCAATATCTGAATTTTCAACCGGGGTGAATCCAATGAATAAAGAGTTATCGCGTAAGGCTTCAGGTATATTTTCATAACGTGTTTTTTCATATTGATGTCCACTATGAACTTGCGCAGTGCCAGTTTTTCCTGCCATGGGATAAGGTGGGTTTCTTCCAAAACGATAACCAGTTCCTTCATTGCTAATTAATACACTATGCATAGCTTCAGCAACAATAGCCCAATTATGTTCATTATTAAGTTTAATTTGCTTTTCTATAACAGGCTTATAGCGTTCTACCACATTATTATCAGTATTAACCGTTTTAATTAATAAATGTGGCTTATATCGTGTGCCATGGTGGCTTAAAGTAGCAGTTGCATTAGCTATTTGTAAAGGTGTGGCTAACATAAACCCTTGGCCAATAGAAGAAATAACGGTGTCACCAGGATACCAAGGAACCCCTTTGACAGCTCTTTTCCATTCAATATTGGGAACAATGCCATTGGCTTCTTCATGTAAATCTACTTTGGTTAAGGAGCCTAATCCAAATTTTTTAAGCATAGTGGCAATATGAGTGATCCCCATTTTTGTTCCTAAATTATAAAAATAAGTATCACAAGAGACAGTGATCGCGCGCTTGAAGTTAATAGCACCATGACCAGTTTTTTTCCAATCTCGATAAATATGACTGGCTGTAGGTAATTTATATTTGCCATAATCATAGATTTCAGAACTAGGCGTTACAAAACCTTTATCCAAACCGGTCAATCCTACAAAAGGTTTAATAGTAGATGCAGGAGGATAAACACCACGTACAGCTCTATTAAAGAGAGGTCTTTGTAAAGCATTGGATAAGATTTTATAATCTTTATTACTCACACCATTTACAAAAAGATTCGGATCAAAACTAGGTGAACTGACTAGAGCTAAAATTTCTCCATTATGAGAATCAATAACTACTGCTGCACCACGTTTACCTTGTAATGCTTCATAGGCAGCTTGCTGTAAGCGTAAATCAATACTTAGATATAATTTGGCTCCAGAATGAGGAGGAATTTTATTTATGACACGAAGAGTTCGGCCACTAACATCAGTCTCTACCATCTGATAACCAACTTTACCATGCAGTAAATCTTCATAATATTTTTCAATACCGGCTTTACCGATATAGTTAGTGGCTCTGTAATTAACCGCATCTACTTTTTTTAACTCATCGATATTTATACGGCCTACATAACCTAAGGCATGAGCAGTTATTTCTCCTAAAGGATAGTGGCGCATTGATCGTGCTTTAATACTTACGCCAGAAAAATGATATTGATTACTTGCGAAAATAGCGACTTCTTCTTGGCTTAACTTTAATTTAATTGGAATGGGTACAAAAGAGCGATTTTGAGATTTAGTTCGATAAAAACTTTCAACATCATCCTCTGTAATAGAAGGGAGCAATACTCTTAATTTAGCGATGGTTTCTTTAAGATTTTTCACATGTTCAGGAATAATTTCTAAAACATATACAGGAACATTTTCTGCAAGCAATATTCCATTTCTATCTAAAATGACTCCCCGAGGCGGAGCAATAGGAATAATAGTCATTTGATTTTTTAGAGATAGAGTTTGATAGCGTTTAAATTGAGAGATTTGTAAAAACCCAAGCCGTAAGATTAAGATTAGTGATAAAATAAGTAAAATGGTTACTAGAATATATAGCCTAAATTGTTGACTCTGTGATTCGGATTGATAATTATTAAACGATTTATTAAGACCCATCACAAATTAATACATACGACAAATGAGCCACATGTTACCGCAAAATTGTAAAATTACCAATGCTGTATTCTTTTTTTTCCTTCTTTGGTGTAATTATCCTAGAAAACGCAGTTGAATCTACTATGAGTGTCTGCTGCATTGATTGTTCAAGAGATTTTGATGATTTTTTACTTCACCGTAAGGGTGATACGCTTTCAGCAAAAAATCATCAAAATCTCTTGAACAATCAGCACATTAAACACTCTCGCTACGATTCAACCGCGGTTTCTAGGATTATTTATGATAAGGATGATTGTTAATAATAGACCATGCTCTATATAAGGTTTCTAAGAGAATAATACGAACTAAAGGATGAGGTAGGGTAAGCTTGGATAAAGACCAACGTTCATGACAAAGCTTTAGAGTATCGGGTGAAAAACCTTCTGGGCCACCAATAAGAAAGCATAAATGACTATTGATTTGCTGTAATTGAGTTATCTTAAGTGCAAGCTCTTCGCTTGAGTAGCTTTTACCTTGCAGATCTAAGGCAATAATTTTTGCCCCATTAGGAATAGCTTCTTTAATTAAAACGGCTTCTTTTTCCATGATGCGGGTTAAATCGGTGGATTTATTTCGTTTAATTAAAGGAATTTCAATCAGTTTTAGCTGAATCCCGTCATTAAATCGTTTGGAGTAATCATTAGTTCCTTGATTAACCCAATCAGGCATTTTATTGCCTACAGCAATAACAGTTATTTTTAGCATCTTAATGTTTACTGGGATCTTCCCATAAGCCTTCTAAATTATAGAAGTGTCTGCTTTCTGGTTGCATGATATGAAGTACAAAATCACCTAAATCAATTAAGGCCCAATCACCTTGCTCAATACCCGTTGAATTAAGGGTAGGTAAACCTGCCATTTTCATGTCTTCCATGACTTTTTGAGCGATTGCTTTAACATGGCGCGAAGCACGGCCAGAAGCAATGATCATGTAGTCTGTAACGGTAGTTTGCTCGTGGACATCAAGCACTTTAATATCAATGGCTTGCATCTCATCAAGCGATTTTATTATTTTAGAAAGCATTTCTTTGGAGTTGGGCATAAGCTATTAGTCTATCAAAAAACGAACGATTCTAGCAGAAAAGATTAGAGATAAAAAGTATTATGCAGTTTATGATTTAAATTCATGAAGGTTTGGCTCTTAGCCAAAAACGTTATCAATTGATTTCTTTAGCTGGCTAGATACGGTTTTTTTCATTAAGACTCAAGTCGTCAGCTTCTTCTCTTGTTCTATTAGTAGCGTTTTCTTTCTCTATGCTATTTGCTGTTTCACTGAGAGCATTTTCTGTAGAAAAAAAACCGAGATTAGCTTTAGTGGTAGTTTCGGCTGATGCTTCTTTTTTCGTCTGTGTTGGTGATTTCGTTTTATTATCCACAGTCGCTTCTTCGTTTAAAGATATATTTGTTGTTACAGGAATTTGTGTAGCTAAGTCTGCTAACAGATCTTGAATGTATCTAGCTGTTTCCTCCGGATGGTATAACTCATAATCATAGGCATTAGCAAATATCGCTGCATTTTTTTTATCTTTAAGAAAATCAATATATGTAAGATCTGGTCTGTGATAATTTAAAAATAGAAGCGATTTAACAACAAAAACAGAATGCTCAAATTCTTTCATTTTGAGGAAATATTGAGAGAAGTCTTTTTGCATCCGTCTCCATTGAGCAACTCCAGGAGTATCTTCTCGTCCGTCATTTGGATCTACAGCTTTTATGAGGGGAAAAGGCCCATACACATAATCTAATTTTACAGCATGTCCCATATCAACACATACAGGATTTCCTCTAATGGGAGTAATTACATTCTCAGTTCCCATTGCGTCGACGACTATTCTCCCGGTACGCCGATATATATCTAACAAAGTAAAAACGATTTCTTCATCAGTTGCTTGCCTTCCCTTAATATAGGGACATAACCATCCTATTTTTTCTTCACCGTTTATAACGGCTGTGAAGTGTTTTGCTGGCAGAGTCGGATTAACCTCATTCCAGATTTTAATAGATCGTTCAACAGCTTTATATCAGTAAAGACAGCATGATTTTAATATAGGCAATCTATCCATTTTTTTCAATAGACTTTTTGCATAACCTGCATCTTGAAACATTTTGGGTATAAATAAAATTTAGCAGGACTATTCTATTATTTTTACTCTGGTTAATAGAAATTTAATTACAGCAAAAATCACAAGACAGCCAATAGTCGCAGTAAACAAAATTCCTACTTGTTGTCTAAATGCTGCTGCATATAAGGCGTGTAATATAGTAAGATTTGTTTCTCCATGGGGAATAGCTGTCAATGTTGCTAATTTTCCAGAAAGAAAACCACCAACGCCTAAAGATACAAAGAAAATTCCCATCATGGTGCTCACCTTATTTTTATCAGCAAGAAGAGTTATTGCAGCTAAACCTACCGGGGATAGTAAAAGCTCTGCTAAAGAAATCATTAAAAATGCAGGAATAATTAATAAAGGGGACAAAAGGGTGTTTAAATTTGAATAAGTACTAACAAGAGCAATGATCGTATAAGCAATAGTCATAAATATCATTGCACAAATGAATTTTTTTCCTGTACTTAATCCGCGTTCAATTAAATTCTGTTTTTGATTATTTTTAGCTAAAAAATATCCAATTATTAACATTCCAACACTTTGAATAGTAATATAATAAGGAGGTGGAAATTCTATGCCCCATAAACTAGATTCAACTAGCCGTGAGATGAACAAGGTTAAGGACATAAACATCTGAAAATAAAAGGCCCAAAACATTATAGAAATAACACAGAGTAAGCCAATTACTAACGTTTGACGAGCTTGAGTAGCGCTCTCCTTGCTCACAGCATAAAGAATATAGATAGCAGAAAACAAAACAACACCACCGAATATGATGTTAGCTAGTTGAGGAGAGCTTAAAATGTAAAAACATAAAGACCAAAGCAGTAACATCAAGACTAAAGCTACAACAATTTTTTTATACTGAAAACTATAGGGATTATAATCTCTTATTTTATATACTTTGATACCTATACGAAATACCATAAACGCAATAATCATTCCTATTGCTGCACTAGCAAAAGATGCTGGCCAGCCAAAATGTTTACTTAAGTGACTAGGAAGCGTGGTACCTAAAATGATCCCGGTAGTAATTCCCATATAAAAGATGGTAAAACCACTTTCTCTTCTAGATGAGTTAGCGAGATATTCATTGCCTAATAATGAAGAAATATTAGGTTTTAATAAGCCTGTACCTACGGCAATACCGCCAAGAGCAGATAGTAGTGCTCGATCAGATTCTAATGCGGAGAGTACGCAATAACTGATAAAAAGAACAAAAGCTCCAAGTAAAATCGCTCTTTTTTGACCAATTAATTTATCTGCAATCCAACCTCCAACAACTGGAGAAAGATAGGTTAGTGCTGTAAATGAACCTACTAAAGCATAGATATCTTTATCTGGCCATTTAAAATGATGAGCCAAATAAAGGGCTAGCAGTGATTGTACAACATAAAAACCATAACGCTCCCACATTTCAGTGGCAAAAAATACACCTAAGGATTTTGGATGTTTTTCCATGTTAATCAAGCACTTACCGTCTAATTTAAAAGAGAGTATTTCAGTATATCATAAGATTTTAACTGAAACTATATGGGGTTTTGAACTACGCTTTTCGAGGATAAAAATAGTCGAATTATTCTCATTTAATTCTGTTCCTGTCTGAGTATGAGTCGTGTATGATGGCCTAAAATGATTTTCTAGGGAGTTTAATAATGAATCAAGAAGTGAGCCATTCAATTACTGCTAAACGTGGCCTAGAGTTAGAAGCTAAAAGTTGGTTAACTGAAGCAGCATTACGGATGTTATGTAATAACCTTGATTCTGAGGTAGCGGAAAATCCAGATGAGTTAGTTGTGTATGGTGGATTAGGCAAAGCAGCAAGAAATTGGGATTGTTTTCATAAAATTAAAGAAGTATTAAAAAAACTAGAAAAAAATCAAACACTGTTAGTTCAATCAGGAAAACCAGTTGGTGTGTTTACAACTCATGAAGACGCGCCACGCGTTCTTATTGCTAATTCAAATTTAGTACCTCGATGGGCTACCTGGGAGCACTTTAACGAATTAGACAAAAAAGGGCTGATGATGTATGGCCAAATGACAGCCGGTAGTTGGATATATATAGGCTCGCAAGGTATCGTACAAGGAACTTATGAAACTTTTGTTGCTGCAGCTAAGAAGCATTATCACGGAGATCTATCCGGTCGATGGATTTTAACCGGTGGTTTAGGCGGGATGGGAGGTGCTCAGACCTTAGCTGGAACCATGGCTGGTGCAAGTGTATTAGCTGTAGAATGTGATGAAAGTAGAATTCAAAAACGCATAAAAACTCGTTACTTAGATAAATACACTAAAGATTTAAATGAAGCTTTGTCTTGGATACACGATTCATGTGCTAAAAAAACACCTTGTTCTGTAGCCATTTTAGGAAATGCGGCTGAAATTTTTCCTAAATTAATAGCGCTTGGTGTTAAGCCCGCATTAGTGACTGATCAAACCAGTGCTCATGATCCACTTAATGGTTATTTACCAGCAGGTTGGTCTTTAGAAAAAGCAGAGAAGCTGCGTAAAACTGAACCAGCACAGGTTATTGAGGCCGCTAAAAAATCGATGGCACAACAAGTCCATGCAATGCTTGAGTTTCAAAAGCAAGGTATTCCTGTTTTTGATTATGGTAATAATATTCGTCAAATGGCTTATGAAGCAGGAGAAAAAGATGCCTTTGCTTTTGAAGGCTTTGTTCCTGCCTATATTAGGCCTTTATTTTGTGAAGGAATTGGGCCATTTCGTTGGGTAGCTTTATCTGGAGATCCTAGGGATATTGATGCTACTGATGCAATGGTTAAAGAATTGATTCCAGATAATAAACATCTTCATAATTGGTTAGATATGGCTCGAGAAAAAATTGCATTTCAAGGCTTGCCTGCTCGAATTTGTTGGGTCGGTTTAAAAGATAGAGCACGCCTAGCATTAGCATTTAATGAAATGGTCAAAACTAAAAAAGTTAAAGCCCCCATTGTTATTGGACGCGATCATCTAGATTCTGGTTCTGTAGCTAGCCCCAATCGTGAGACAGAGGGAATGATAGATGGCAGTGATGCGGTATCTGATTGGCCTTTATTAAATGCTTTATTAAATTGCGCTAGTGGAGCAACCTGGGTCAGTATACATCATGGAGGCGGGGTAGGTATGGGTTTTTCTCAACATGCTGGCGTGGTTATTGTTGCGGATGGAACAGACGAAGCAGCAGAGCGTTTGGCGCGCGTGTTGCATAATGATCCTGCTACCGGTGTGATGCGTCATGCGGATGCAGGTTATGAGTTAGCAAAAGAATGCGCGAAAGAAAATAATCTTTGGTTACCCATGCTTTAGAGGAGATTAAGATGCCTAATAATTTTGTAATTCACCCGGGACAACTTACTTTACCCATAATAAAAAAATTAAGTATGGATGATCTTCCTTATACTTTATCTCTTTCTGAAGATGCTTTAGACGCTATCTATAAATCGCATAAAACAGTGTTGAGTGTACTAGAAAGTAAAAAAATTGTTTATGGAATCAATACGGGCTTTGGATCATTGGCCAATCAAACTATATCACATCACAATTTAAAACAACTACAAAGAAATATTGTTCTTTCACATGCCTGTGGGACAGGTGATTTACTTTCTGATGAGGTGGTTGGATTAATTCTATTATTAAAAATAAATAATTTGGCTCAAGGATATTCAGGGGTACGTTATGAACTGATTCAAGCTTTGATACAACTTTACAATCATCAAATATATCCTTGCATTCCGGCTAAAGGCTCTGTTGGAGCTTCTGGGGATTTAGTTCCCTTGGCTCATATGTCTTTATCTTTACTTGGAGTAGGTGATGTTCGGTACAAAGGTAAAATAATTTCTGCCATAGAAGGGCTTAAATTAGCAGGATTAAAACCGCTTGAACTTGAAGCAAAAGAAGGTTTGGCTTTATTAAATGGTTTGCAGGTGTCTACTGCCTTGGCACTCATTGCTTTATTTAAAACGGAGCAATTGTTTGAAACAGCGCTAGTTGCGGGCGCTTTATCTGTTGATGCGGCTTTAGGAAGTGATGTGCCTTTTGATGATCGAATTCATCGAGTTCGTGGTCATGATGCTCAACGTGATGTTGCAGCCTTATATCGAGCTTTATTAAATGGCAGCCAAATAAGAGACTCACACCGTGATTGTTCACGGGTACAAGACCCTTATTCATTACGTTGTCAACCACAAATTATGGGCGCTGTGTTACATCAAATTCGTTTTGTTAGCAGTACATTAGAAATTGAGTCTAATGCAATTTCTGATAATCCCCTAGTATTTTCAGATAAAGGCGATATTTTATCTGGTGGAAATTTTCATGGTGAAATTATAGCAATGGCTGCTGATAATTTAGCTTTAGCAATTGCGGAAATGGGGGCTAATGCAGAGCGACGAATAGCGTTGTTAATTGATAATCATTTTAGTAGCTTGCCTGCTTTTTTAGTGAATGAAGGAGGAATTAACTCTGGATTCATGATTGCACATGTTACCGCTGCTTCTTGTGCGAGTGATAATAAAGCGTTGGCTCATCCTCACTCAGTGGATAGTTTACCCACTTCTGCGAACCAAGAAGATCATGTTTCTATGGCTACTAACGCTGCTCGGCGTTTATATGAAATGCTTGATAATACCTCAACCATTCTAGCGATTGAATTATTAGCAGCTTCTCAAGGTCTGGAGTTTCATAAACCATTAAAAACTTCCCCACAATTAGAAGTTTTTTATGATAAAGTGCGGGCTTTGGTTCCTCCTTATGATCAAGATCGTTATTTTGCACCAGATATAGAGAGCATTAAAAAAAGTGTTCTAGATGGGGTTTTTGTGCGAGTGAAATGATTGAGGTTTAACTATGAGCGTGAAAATATACACTGATGGGGCTTGCAAAGGAAACCCTGGACCGGGTGGTTGGGGTGTTTTGCTTCGTTATAATGAAGTAGAGAAAACTTTGTATGGGGGAGAATATTTGACCACCAATAATCGCATGGAATTGATGGCTGCGATTAAAGGTTTAGAAGCTCTAACTCGTGCTTGTGCTGTTGATCTGTATACGGACTCTCAATATTTACGTAAAGGAATGAATGAGTGGTTAGCGCAGTGGAAAATTAATGGATGGAAAAATTCCAAGAAAGAGCCAGTTAAAAATGCAGATTTATGGGAATTATTAGATAAATTAGCAGCCAAGCATCAGGTAACTTGGCATTGGGTTAAAGGGCATTCAGGTCATGTGGAAAATGATTTGGTGGATGCTTTAGCAAATAAAGGAATTGAAGAGTTGGCTAACTAATTAAGTTCTAATTAAACTATTAATGGTAAATACATGCGACAAATTGTATTAGATACAGAAACAACAGGTATTGGTCATGAACAAGGTCATCGAGTAATCGAAATTGGTTGTGTGGAGCTTTTTGATCGAAAATTAACTGGAAAGCATTATCATGTTTATATTAACCCTCAACGTGAAGTAGATGAAGGTGCTTTTCGTGTCCATGGTATCAGTAATGAATTTCTTAAAGATAAACCTTATTTTGAGAATATTCTGACCGAATTCATTCAATTTGTTGATGGAGCAGAATTGATTATCCATAATGCACCGTTCGATGTAGGTTTTCTTAATTCTGAATTTAAACGTGTGCGATGGAATAAGCGATTAGAAGAGCATTGTTCTATTTTAGATACTTTAGAGCTGGCACGTGAAAAGCATCCAGGACAAAGGAATAGCCTAGATGCTTTATGTAAACGTTATGATATAGATAATTCCAATAGACAGCTACACGGCGCTTTACTAGATGCTGAAATCTTAGCCTATGTTTATTTAGCAATGACTGGCGGCCAAGCTAGTTTATTTGCTGAGGCTGAAACTGAAAATAATGCGCATATTATTGAGGCAAAAGAAAAAGAATTGCAACTTAGTAATGCTCTTATTATTAAAGCTTCTGAACATGAACTTGCTGAACATGAGCTTTTTGTTAGTTTTTTAGAGAAAAAATCAGGAGTAAATCACTGGTTGGAAACAGATTAGATAATCCTAAATTCGGCAGTAGATTCAACTGCCGAGTTTAGGATAGTAGACTCTAGTTAGTTTACCCTTGGAGACGCGTGCACGCACGCGTTTCAAGATAAACGGTTCTAATATCAATGACCTAAGCCTGATTTATAAGCCATAGTTTCATTGTTTTCCAGTAAATCTCTTTCGCAACGTGACTTTTTAGCCTGACTAGGAAAGAATAATAAGCTTCCTTTAGATGTATAATTACTAGTGTCTTTATTTGGTTCTCTAAGTATAGGGGTTGCTACATAAGGCATTGTTCGTACCTGTTTAGCAAACTCGCTAGCTAAAGAATGAACTTTGATTCTGTCTTTAAATTGATTGAATGTAGATTTAAACTGCTCAAACTCTTTCTTTAAATAATCATTACTTTTATCTGAAAAGTGCTCTGCAATATTCTCTTTAAACCAAGTTAAAATCTGTTTTTCAATCTCTTGGGGTGATAACTTAGCTTTCAAAGCATAACCATTAATTAAATCCTCATAATTTTTTGCTAGCGTACCCATCTCTTGAGTATCACTAAAATGCAAATCATTCACCCCTAGGTATAAGAATTTGGCCAAACATAACTGACGTAATAACCAATCCAAAGGCATATTATTATGAACAATAATCACAGAAATATCTTTTGCACCACTTTTCTTAAGATTAAGAATGGCTTGGCACAGAGTATTGCCAGTAGCTGTTTCATCATCAGTAATTAAATACTTATCCTCAGCATTGATGCCTACATCTCCTGAGTTAAGGCTGTTAATCAGCGCGCTATCATCTTGATGAGAATCTCGTTGCTTATCACCCAAGATACGAGACTCAGATAATTTTTTACCTAGAATAGCTTGCAATTGCTGGGTAAGCTCTTTAGTTCGTTTGGCAGCGCCTGCATCAGGAGTTACTAGTCTTAGTTGGCCTTTCAAAGGACGATTTGGATCCGCTAACCATTCACCAGCGATTCTAGTGGACATGACTGAAAGTGCTGAAACGGCTGAACCTCTTATATTTTTCCCAGTGTAACTGCCTGACATCGTATGTGTATCGTGACACTCTGCAGTGGTCACATGATTTACTCCAGCAGCTTCTAATAAGAGAGCATTTTGCTGTACATAGGCTCCTGTTTTTCCTTTAGGATTGTCTTCAGCTTTATCAGAACGAGCACTAAACTGATAAGGATTAATTAGATTAATCTGTTTGGCACCTCTTAGATGAGCTTGTCGGGCAATCATTGCTGCTTCAAAAAAATAAGAAGATGCGCCGTTGATTTGATATTCTTGAGACTCATCTAGATTATCTGGATTGGGTCTTGTTGATTGCACAATAGATACCACAGAGCCACAAATTTCTGCTTCTTCTGGAATTAATGCTTTCTCGGCTTTTCCATCAATTTGATACACTTTAACTGATTCTCCATGAACACGAAGATCATTTGCTATTTTTTCAGCTAATGCTTTGTTTGCTGAACAGCAGAGTAACACATGAGGTTGAGCCTTAAGGGTTGGAATATCAATTTTAGAGGGAATATTCTTGTCGCAAAGTTGTTCAACTAAATTAGTCTCGGTTCGAGCAAATTTAGACCAAGCGCGACTCAAATAGTTTTTACGCATAAAATGCATGGCTTGAGTATCGAGATTTCTTTCAGTTTTGTTTGCTTGATGCAAGTTAGCAATATGAAGATAAGCTGCCAAATCATTTTTGCTTAGTTGATAATCCTTTGGAACAGTATGTTGAGATACAGTAAGTGGAATGATGGCTTTACTCGTGGTGATATCTAAATTTCCTTGATAATTTTTGTCATAAAAATAAACTTTATTCGCACCACTAGCCTTAAATAAATCCAAAAGCAATAAGTTAAAATCATTAGGATAAAGAGCTGGGTGAAATTGCTCTGGTAAGGCAATAATAATTTCTCTAGCACCATGTTCATAAGTACAGCGACATAACTGAAGTGCTTCTTGAAGTAACACTAAGGGAGAATAGTGTTCATGTTCGACCCCAACATGAATTGTAATATTACCTCCATTAACTTCAACTTCAGGTGAAAGAATAGAAAAAGCATCTCCAGTAGAAAAGATTTTAAAATTAGTGCGTTTCACTTTCTCAGGGGGAATATTCCAAGCATTAACTGGACATCCTTGATTATAAAGATTAATAGTTTTACTAGTCATAGACTCTAGTGACGGCGCAAATAAAATACCTTTCTTCGCATAATTATCTTTTGCTTTATTGTGATTGAGATTAACCAAGCGTGTTATGTTAAATTGTTGCCTCTCTATCTCTGGTTCTTTTTGTCCTATTAGTTGTTTAAAGACTTGGCTCAAAGCTTGAACTAAGTATTGTAAGGCTTTTTGGAATAAAGCAAACAAGGAATAACTGGCTTGTCCAGTGATGTGAAACAAGGTGCTGAAACTAAGGCGTTTAGTTTCTATTTCTGATTTAGTTTGTTCTATCATGTTTTCTTTTAATGTTCCAAGTGCCTTGCACAAGGTTTGGAATAAATGCTGACTTCTAGAAATACCACCAAAGCATGCTTCTTGATGAGGATTATTCGCTTCTTTAGCTAGCCCCATTCGTTTAGCGACATCCCCCCAGGTTTCTTGAAAACAATTATCTTTATTTCTAGAAATAGCATTTACAATCTCTGTTGGAACGAGACAGCAATCTTGGATATAACTAACCGTCTTATCTCCTTTTTTAACAATGATTTGCACAAAATCGTAATAGCAATTATCTGATGTTGAATAACGAAGCCCATTCTCCATAGAGACTAGAATGCTAGTATTTAAGTTATCAATTCTATCTTTAATAGACTCTATTCTATTATTAGCTCCTCTTAAGGTTTCTTCATAACCAAAAGGCTGACTATTAACTCCTGATTTTGCATCGTGCTCGACAAGCTCAATGCTTAAGGGATCAAACATTCCGGATAAGGCTAATTGAGCTGCTTCTTTTTTTACTGAGGATTGGGAAGCTAAATGAACTGTTAATGAGGAAGTTTTGTTTGTTTGTAATAGGATTTGCTCACCTTTTTCATAGTGACTTAGTTTATAGCTTAATGAAGTAGAAGGGCTTTCTGCATAACAGTCTTGGATAAGTAATAGTTTTTGTAAATCTTGATTAGAAAATTGTAATAGGCTAACTAATTCAACTCCTTCTTTTTTCAATTGTTCTCTTGCACCAAAATCTAATAACTCAGTCATGACAAAAACTTTATCTACTAGTCCACCACACTCTCTAATTAACTTAATTGCAGTCATGATTGAACCGCCTGTAGCAATGAGATCATCTGTAAGAAGATATTTTTTTCCTTTTTGAACAGTATTTTTAAGTACTTGAAGCGCATCGGAAGAGTATTCTGTTTTTGTGTTTATTTGAATAAAATGAGGATCATCCTTAGATTTTACTTTTTGAATTAGCTGTTCCCCTACATTAGCAAAATGATTCGCAATCATTCCTGAAAAAATATAGCCTCTAGAAGCAATACCAGCAACTAAATCAAAGGATAGAGGGTTAATTACAGACAATACCGCATCAGAAACCATTTTTCTAGAAACAGGATCATTAAGTAAGTAATCAATGTTTAAAAAAACAACTCCTGGTTTTGGATAATTATTAATAAAAGATTTTTTAATAATAATTTGATCAAGAATTGGTTGTATTAGAGGATTCATTTTTTAGCTCCTAGGATCAATTTGATTGAGAGAATGATAAGAGAAATCGTTGTTTAAAAAACCCCGTACTAAATACGGGATGTTTATGGATTGAGGACTCTTTGAATTATTTAATGTTTCATTCCATTGATTAATAAGGGCAAACTCGTAATATAACGATTCTAATATCAAATATAAAATGAGTTTGCAATGGCTAGACTAATGCTCAGTGACGGGCTGTGGTTGAAGCTAAAGGAGATCATGCTACAACATCAGATTTATAACAAGCCAAATCTTCGTATGATGGTTGAACCGACATTCCGCAGCACAGTATTTTTTAGATAAAAAGTGAGTAAATTTGAAT
>CAMFHA010000002.1 GCA_945952115.1 uncultured Legionella sp.
GCTCTTGCTATTGATCATGCTTTTAGAGGATCGTTTAAATTTTAATTCACTATATACCCATTCTACTTGAAGATCTTGGTTTTTCGCTATCGCTTTTTCTCGAGTTTAGCCATTTTTCCCTAATCCGTTCGCCCTACTGCCATTAAGTTAAGGAATTTCACATCGTAACCGTTCGGGCTGAGGAGGCCTTTAGGCTCTCTCGAAGCCTTTCACTGTAACGCTTCGAGACGTGTGCTTACGCACACTCCTCAGCGCGAACGGCTATAAAAATTCCTTAACTTAATGGCAGTGTCCGTTCGCCCTGAGGAGCGTGCGTAGCACGCGTCTCGAAGGGCTTTCTAAGCTGCTAAAGTGAGTTGATAGATCAAAGAATTGATTTTTTCTTCTGAGCATTTATCTAAATCAAGCTGATTTTCAGACTTTGAACAATACTTATTTGACCCAATTGATCGTCTAACAATTGCTATAATATCGGAGAAAGTCAGTTCGCCTTTTTTATCATACCAAGAGGCGGTTTCCATACTGACA
Source organism: uncultured Legionella sp. (assembly GCA_945952115.1). Classification (GTDB taxonomy): domain Bacteria; phylum Pseudomonadota; class Gammaproteobacteria; order Legionellales; family Legionellaceae; genus Legionella. The sequence continues at coordinate 529 of CAMFHA010000002.1, forward strand.
AGTGCTTTTGTCTGATGCATGCTAAAAGCTACCAGCGTAATAAAAGAAAACAGACCCATTAGTAAGGGTGTTGTTCTGGCGATGGCAACGAGACTGCCCGTTAAACTTGCGTACTCAGCACAATTCCCTACTCGGATCGAGGCTTTACAAACCGAAAAACAAATTCAAGGATGGAGTAGAAAAAAGAAGGAGGCTCTTATCTCAGGTGACTGGAAAAAACTATCCTACTTGGCTCGTCGAAATAAAAAATAGTCGTTATGTTTTCTGTACAAGATCCAACCCTTCGAGACGCGTGCTATGCACGCTCCTCAGGGCGAACGGATTAGGGAAAAATGGCTAAACTCGAGTTTTAAACACACGCACTTAATTAATCCAATAAACCAAGATCCTTAACAATATCTCGTTCTTGTCTTAATTCAGCAAGTGTCTGATTAAATTTTTCTTGGCTATAATTATTAAAAGCTAAGTTTTCTATTACTTTTAAATGCCCATTTTCAGTACGGCAAGGAACCGAGAAAATTAATCCTTGATCTACTCCATATTCTCCATTAGAGGCACGACACATAGAATAAGACTCATTCATTGGAGTATTAGTAATCAAATGATTAACACCAGTAATAACAGCATTTGCAGCTGAAGCGGCAGAAGAAAGTCCTCGGGCTTTCAATATTGCTGCACCTCGTTGTTGTACTGTAGAAACAAAAGTTTCTTTTAGCCATACCTCATCTTTAATTACTTCTGCAGCCGAAGTACCATTAATTTTAGCATTATAAAAATCAGGATATTGTGTAGAGGAATGATTACCCCAAATCGTCATTTGAGTCACGGCTGTAATATCAACACCGGCTTTTTTAGCCAATTGCGTGCGTGCTCTTAATTCGTCCAAAGTGGTCATCGCATAAAAACGATCATTTGGAATATCTTTTGCATGATGCATAGCAATTAAACAATTAGTGTTGCAAGGATTACCCACTACAAATACACGAACATCGTCACTTGCATTATCATTAATTGCTTGACCTTGCCTAGTAAAAATTCCTCCATTAATTTGTAACAAATCGGAACGTTCCATTCCTTGTTTGCGAGGTACTGAGCCTACTAATAAAGCCCAATTCACTCCATCCATTGCTTTATTCATATCGGCAGTACAAACAATACGTTTTAATAATGGGAAAGCGCAATCATCAAGCTCCATAGCCACACCTTCTAATGCAGGAAGAGCGGCTTCTAACTCCAACAGATTCAGTTCTACTTCAGTATTTGGACCAAACATTTGACCTGAAGCAATGCGAAACAATAAAGCATAACCAATTTGTCCAGCTGCACCAGTAATGGCAACTCTAATTTTTTTATTCATTTTATTTCCTTTTATTCAAATACTGCTTTATAGATCTATTTTGTGACAAAACAGCCTTTATGATACTATTGCCGGCCTTAACAAGCCAGATTAAAAATTATAATGCTGCCTTTATCTTTATATATTCATATTCCCTGGTGTATTCGTAAATGTCCTTATTGTGATTTTAATTCTCACAAAAGCCCAGATCAGCTACCAGAAAAAGAATATGTACAAGCACTGATAGATGATTTGGAACATGATCTTACGCTTTTTCCGCCAAGAGAAATAAGCTCTATTTTTATTGGCGGTGGTACGCCTAGCTTATTTTCCGGTTGCGCTTATCAAGAGCTTTTCTCTCAATTAAAAAAAATGCTTCCTTTTTCTTCTAATATTGAAATTACTATGGAAGCAAATCCAGGCAGTGTAGAGCAACAGCGCTTCTCTGAGTATCGGCAACTTGGAATTAATCGCCTGTCTTTAGGAATTCAAAGCTTTAATCCTCACCATTTAAAAAAATTAGGCCGAATTCATAATGAAATTCAAGCCCATCAAGCGATAGAAACTGCGCGTACAGCTGGCTTTACCAATATTAACCTCGATCTAATGCATGGCTTACCAGAGCAAACCATCATTGAAGGTTTGCATGATCTTAAAACAGCGCTTAGTTATCACCCAGAGCATCTATCTTGGTATCAATTAACCATAGAACCTAATACCTTATTTTACAAAGAAAAGCCCCCTCTTCCTTCTGAAGATGAAGCTTATCTTCTAGAAGAACAAGGATTAATGCTGTTAAAAGAAGCAGGTTACGAGCGTTATGAAATTTCAGCTTTTGCACAAAAAAATAAACAAGCACAACATAATCTTAATTATTGGCTTTTTGGTGATTATTTAGGAATTGGCGCCGGAGCTCACGGTAAATACAGTACACGCACTAAAATACAAAGAACAAGAAAACATCGCTTACCTAAAGAATATCAAAACCCAAAAAAGCCATTCCTAGCGCATATAGAAACGACTACACCTGCAGAATTGATCTTTGAATTTATGTTAAATACTACAAGACTAGAGCAAGCTATTCCATTAGCGTTGTTTCCACAAAGAACCGGTCTACCTTTAGAGTTACTTTTACCCACATTAAAGAAAGCTCAACTTAAAAAGCTTGTTCATTTGGATAATAGTCATTGGCAAGTAACTCCCTTAGGTAGACGCTATACTAATGATTTACAAGCTTTATTCTTACCCGAGTCCTAAAGTAGGTATCTCATTATTGGACGAAGCGGCACCACGCGTCGGTGATAAAGGTGCATAAAAACCATGTTCTTCTAACAACCTACTAGTATTATTCACTTGTTCTCTTTGTTTATAAATTAATAACTCATATTCATCCACGCGCTGTTTATATTGTTCTTTTAATTGAGCAAGTTCTTTTACATCCTTCGAAAAACTATCAAAAATATCTAAAAAATTATTGTTTTTATCTTGAATAAAATCCTCTATTTTTTTATAGAATTTTTCTTGCTCTTCAGGCGCCTTTACTATATTGGCTGCTAAATCATTTAAAGCCGTTTGAAGCAAGGTAACTTGTTGGCCATATCGAGCAACTTCTAATTCCAAGTGTTTTTTTACCTCAGAAAGCTCTTTGTTTTTTTCTGCTAATTCTTGTTGGTTTCTCTCAAAATCAATTTTTACTTTATTTAAAGCTGCTTGAGTCTGCTCTAAAAGAATTGTTTGATCATCGACTGATTTTTTAAGATCAACACTTGTTTTTCTTAAGTCTTCTTGTGTTAAAAATAATTGTCTTTCTGCTGCTTTTAATCGCTCAACTTCTTTGGTTAATGCCTGATTTTGCAAAGCTAGTGTTTCGACATTATTACCAAATTTTTCATTTTCTTTACTAAATAACTGAACCTGTGTGGAAAGCTCATCACATATTTCTTCTAGCGTTTGAGTTACTAAATTTAAGCCTTCAGCTAAGCCAGTGACGCCGGTCTTAATGTTTTTAGTACTGTGTTGAGTATGATTATAATGATCATCTAATATGAGGCTTGAACCTACATAACTAGCCACTAAAAAACCAGTAATCACAAAACAGGTGATGAGTTGAGTAAGAATTCCAATAACTAAAGTAGGTGAAGCTAAAACAATTCCTGCAATAATTTTTTGCCATAAAGGAATTTGTCCCCAATAGCTAGCAGCTCGAGAAATAAGGCTAGGATTTTTAGTCATAGCATCAATAAGTGTGTCTATATCTTTTTGAATTTGACTCAACTGATTTTGTGAATTTTTAAGTTTCTTCACACGGGCTAAGATTGGTTTTGTAATGTCATTAGCTATATCTGTTGTTGAAGGAAAATCTACTGTGGTTACTGATGAAATTTGATTAGCCATATGGTCACTCCTTTGTCCTAAATTAGACTTCTTGCATCACTTGCACTAAAGCAAAAGGCGCAAGTGATGCAAGAAGTCTATATTGACATGCTTATGGTTAAACATCAATCAAAAGACTTAATTTTTTGCTTAGTATTGTTGAATTGTATTGTTAATTCAAGCACCATTAGTCACATTGATTTTGATCCTAACACTCTATGAATTATCGATTTCTTGCTAATCAGTTTTCTATCAATAAAGGATTAACGGCTATAGAAGTTTTTTTATTATTATTGATTATTCTGCCCTTATTTATTCCATTTGCGCCTAAAATGCCTGCTCAAAGTGTTGATCCTTCATGGGCTTTAGGGTTAAACCAAGCGGTTGCTCAAGGACTAGCTTTTGGAAAGGAAATTATTTTTACTCTAGGTCCTTACTCTTGTATTTATACTAAATTTTATCATCCAGCAACAGATTCCATGATGCTTTGGGGAAGTATGTATTTGGCCTGCACTTATTCTCTTGCTCTTTTTTTCTTAATGGATAAGGCTTCATGGGGATGGCGCCTTGCTTTTGGTGGTTTTCTATTGACGTTTGTTTATGCAAAAGACGCTTTATTTTTTTCTTATCCCTTATTACTAGCTCTAGTTTTATTTCATCATCTGTTGAAAGAGAAAAATTTAACTACTTATGAGCTAATTTTATTTATTATTTTATTTAGTCCTTTGGGTTTATTGTCTTTAATTAAAGGCTCATTACTTATTTTATGTGGAAGCAGTACAATTCTTTGTGCATTGATTCTTCTGCATTATCAACGCTATTTTTTTTCTTGCTGTGTCTTATTAACTCCTTTGATTTCATTAACTTTATTTTGGATACTTGCTGGACAAAACTTAGTTAACATTGTTCCGTATATAGTTACTTCCTTTGATCTGGCTTTTTCGTTTACTGAAGCGATGTCTTTTCAAGGAAATAGCTTTGAAATTATTACCTATCTTAGTATTAGCGCATTAATTATTTTTCTTATTAGCAAACAAAAGTTACCGAAAATATTAGTATTATTTTTAATTAGCATTTTTTTTCTTTTTCTATTTCTTTCTTTTAAAGCAGGCTTTACTCGTCATTTTGGACATGCTTTTATTGCAGGAACATCTCTACTTATTGCAGCTTTATTATTACCTTATTGCGTACGCTCAAAAGCGCTTGTGCCTGTAGTTTTTCTCGCGTTTATTGTCTCTTTTTACATTGAAGGTCATTATCGAACTATTAATTTGTTTAAAAATATCCAATCCACTTATTCTACTGCTGCATATGGAATAGTAAACCGAATTACAGACAGTAATTGGCTAAATAATAATTTTTTGTTTATTATGAATTTTTTAAAAACCAATAATAATCTTCCAGTACTAAAAGGGCGAAGTGATGTTTACTCTTATGAACAAACAGATTTAATTGCGTCGGGCAATCAATGGTCTCCACGACCTATTTTTCAAAGTTATTCAGTATTTAATACTGCTTTAGCTCAAAAAAACAGACACCATTTAGAAGAACAAACTCCAGAAAACATTTTTTTAAAATTACAACCCATTGATAATCGTTGGCCTTCTTTAGAAGAAGGAAGTAGTTGGCCTATTTTTTTACAAAATTACCGGATTTCTGCTTGGGCAAATGGCTATCTGGTCTTATTGAAAACGAATTCTATTTTTATTTCCCCTAAGCAAATTAAACAAAAAAAATGCTATTTGGGCGAAAATATTAAGGTTCCTTATTTTAACCTAGAAAATTTGATTTTTGTAAAAATAGAATTAGAACCTACTTATTTAGGCCGCGTAGTTAAAATTTTATTTAAACTCCCAGAGCTTAAAATTACAGCTAAATTAAATAATGGTATCGAAAAACAATTTCGTTTTATTCCTTCAATGGCCAAATCAATTTTTTTATTAAGTCCTTTAATTGAAACTACGCAAGAATTTGCACAACTGTATCAAAATGAAATAATTTTACGTAATAAACAAGTTTCTTCTTTTAAAATAGAGGCGGTCAATAACAATAACTTTTTCTCCTTATGGCAATCAGCTTATACAGTTCATTTTAAAATAATGTGATTGGATAATAAGGAAAAATTATTCTTTTTTCTTAGATTTGTCTTTTGCAGCTTGCTTTATTTTCTGGTACATTGTTTTGAGTTTTTTTAAAAAAGGAAGAAGATGATTAAAAAAATTTTTACTACAATTCTTTGTTTGTTAAGTAGTGGTGTTTTTGCTTTAGCTTGTCCACGTGCATTACCCACTGATCATACTCAATTTTGTAGCTCATTTAAAAAAGCAGCCAGTTGTTATTGTACTTCATCTGGTTTACCCGCAGGGATGTGTCAAGATATGAATGCGTTATACAATCAAATGATCGGCGTTTTTGGTACTATACAAAAAGCCTGTGAATTTCAAAAATACACTAGCACTCAAGATTGTATTGATAATTGGAGTTGTTACCGAAATGGCGGGAAAGACTCTCATGGTAAAATCTGCAGCTCTACTCAAAAATCGTGCAGATAATATAATTTAGATCGAAGATTAATCTTCGATCTAATTCGAACGGCTGGAATTTGAATGCAACTAAATAAAAAAATGATGTATAAAGGCTTCAGAAACATTTTTTTGTTAAAGATGCTTAAAACAACCGTTCATCTGATAGAAATAATCAAATAATTTAATTAATTTTTAACTTTTTAAATAAGATCAGTTAACAATCTGTTAAGAGGATAAAAATAAGTAGGTGAATGTGATAACTAAAAAACTTAACGGCTTTTCTATTTTCTTTTTTGGTTTCTTCATTTTTAATGTCGCAGCTCAAAATACAATGAAAGCTCATTCTCCTTATATAGGCATTATTGGAGGATATGGCTCAACTACTTGGGATGGTTTAGTGCCCAGCACCCGAAATCAGAATGCAGCAATGAATATGTCTACACCAGTTGATGTAGATGAAGGAGGTGGTGTGTGGGGACTATTAGCAGGTTATGAATTTAGTCCTTATTTTGCTATAGAAGGTAGTTATTTAAAATATCCTGATGCTAAAGTAACTTTTGACAACTTAAGTTTATTCACCTTTAATCATCAAGGAGCAACTCAATTTACCACTCATACTGAATCTTTAAATGTATTAGGAAAAATTATGTTAGTTATTCCTCATACACAAATAAGAGCTTATTCAGGAGCAGGAATTGCTAATTTGCATCGTGAAGATGTAGTAGTTGACGATTGGCGAGTTAGCCCGACTTTTGGAGTGGGGATTGTTTATTCTATTAACGAACATTTAATGGGATTCTTATCAGGTGATTATACAGCAGGATTTGGAGAATCGCAGCTAAATCCAGCAGACACTTATTTTCCCTTTCTTTATTCAGTGACCGTACGTTTAGCCTATCGTTTTTAAAACTTCTAATGTTGTCCACTCAATTTAAGAACACATCGCTCTCGCTCGCAAGCCAGAAACAACGTCAAATATTAGACTTCTTTCAAAACTCTCTGCAGAGAGCAAAGTGCAAAAAGACTCGGAGCGGAGAACCGGAGTGTACATAGAAATACATGAGGATTCGAGTACCGAATCGACGAGGCAATTTGCCTCTACAGTAGAGTTTCGAAAGAAATCTAATGAAGATATAGCATTGCCCACTGAGCGTTATACTTCGTTTCATTTGAGCCAAATATGGCTTTTCCTGCATACGGAGTGAACGATTACATCATGGTTGCTTCTCAGGAGTAGTAGTTTTAGATTTAGTCTTTGCTTTTGATTTTGTTTTTTCTGGATTGGTTAATTTTTTCTTTGAAGAGATAGTTTTTTTAGTTGAATTTTCTGTTTCTGTAGTTATTTTTTTTACTGATTTTTTTTTAATAGAGATAGGCTTACTTTGCTTTATTATAGGATCATTTGCTGGCTCAGGGTGTGACTCTTCCATAATTTCTTTAATAACATTTTGTTTAATAAATACCTTAGGTTCTTTGCCATCAATAAGGCGGACAATATTATTTTTATGTTTAAATAATATTAAAATAGCCATAAAACAGATGGGAGGAAATATACGAATATCTTGAATTAAAAGTAGTGAATATAAAGGAGCTAAGATAGTAGAAATAATGGATGCAAGAGAAGAGTAATGGGTAAAATTTATTACTAATAACCAAGTAGCAATTACCATCACCCCAATAATAAAATTAAACCCTAATAATGCACCTATTGCTGTGGCAACGCCTTTCCCACCTTTAAAATTAAAAAAAATAGGATACATATGGCCTAATACAACGACCAAAACTGTAAGTGAAGTGATTTCGGGTGAAGCATCTAAAAATTTAGCTATAAGAACAGGTATTGTTCCTTTTAACATATCAACTAACAACACTAAAGCAGCATATTGTTTGCCAGCAAGACGTAAAACATTCGTTGCTCCTGGATTTTTTGATCCTTCTTCTCTTGGATCAGGTAAATTAAAAATACGGCTAACAATAATTGCTGAACAAACAGATCCCATTAAATAGCTGATTAATATTAAAATTAAAGCTAAAGCCACCTGACACTCCTTTTATTAAAAAATTATTATGATTGGGCCTTGAGCTCATTGCCATTTATGAAGGCCATGCTCTCGCTCTGCTCATTGCTGAAAAATAGTACTTCAATATAACAAACTTAAATACAAAAACCCAGTGCTACATTTGAAAATGGCTATGATTAAAATAGAGTTTTTCTTTCACTATAGCGTTGCCCACTAAGTTTTAGACGAGGCGCATTTGAATGAGGCGAAGGAGTGCACACCAGTACATGACTGAAGCCGAATAAAAATGCAACGACGTATAAAGCTTAGTGGGCAATGCTATACTTACTATCTTGAGTCTAATGAGAGCTCTGAAAAACTTCTTCTCTAGCTCAGCGATGAACTTATAAAAAAAGCACAGTTTAATGGATATAAATTTGATTATTTTTCTCAATTTTTTGCTGCTCTTAAAAGGATCAGCTAAACTTAAAATATAAAAGAAACTCAAGTGCTGCACTGAATGGCACTACGTTAAGTGCTATTAAATATCGAACTATTTTTATAAGGCAGGATCTATAATAAGAAGCATTCTGAAAGGAGCTTTAATGGGTAAAATAGTACATATTTTAATGATTGAAGATTCCCCTGATGATGCATTGCTTATTCTTAATGTGCTCAAACAAAATGATTATATTGTTTATCATGAGCGAGTTGATACTGAAGAACATTTATTAAATGCCTTAAGTAAAAACTGGGATCTTATTTTATGTGATTATTCTATGCCTCATTTAAGTGCAATGAATGCACTTAGATTGGTCAGGAAGCATGATAAAGAAGCGCCTTTTATTATTGTTTCTGGCACTATAGGAGAAGAAAAAGCTGTTGATATTATAAAAAAAGGAGCAACTGATTATATTAATAAATTACACCTAATATTATTAATGCCCGCCATTAAACGCGCTTTTCAAGAAAAAAAAATCAAAAAAGAAAATAGAGTTACTAAATTAGCACTTGAAGAAACCAAAGAACGCTTTTTTCATGCCTTTCATCAGGCAGGAACAGGAGCAGCTCTGGTTAATACCAATGCTTCTTTTATAGAAGTAAATACTGCTTTATGTAGCTTGCTTGGCTATACAACTGGTGAGCTTCTAAAGTTAAAAATTCATGAATTAATTGATAACGACTCACAAAAACTATTCCATACCACTTTAAATTTAATTCTTAATAAAGAAATTGAAAATAATCAAATAGAAGTTCGCCTTATTCACAAAAATAAACAAAAGCTTTGGGTCAGTTTAAGTATCTCACTTATTAAACAAGCAGTTAATCATAAAGCCCCTTATTTAATTATTCATTTTCAAGTTCGAACGGAGCAAAAATATTTTGAAGAGCGACTTTTGTTTTTAACATCCTATAACAGTTTAACTGGTTTGCTAAATCGTAGCAGTTTTTTTAATAAAATTAATGAATTAATTCAAACTAAAAAAGAGTTCACTCTTTATTATTTAGATGTAGACAGATTTAAAAGAGTAAATAATATCTATGGAGCACATATGGGTGATCTCTTGTTAAAACATCTTGCATCGCAATTAAAAGAGCAAGTTAAACCGCAAGAGATACTAAGCTATCTAGGAGGAAATGAATTTATGATTCTTTCTCCTGGTGTTAAAAGAGAAATGGAGGAGTTAAATCAAGGCCAATTGCTTTGCTCAAGTTTACAAAAACCCATCCTAATGCAAGATAATGAATTAACTTTAACTACGAGTCTTGGCATTTGTCATTACCCCAAAGATGGAAAAAATATTAATGAATTATTAACTACTGCAAATACTGCAATAAAAGCATCCAAACGCAAAGGAGGTGATTGCTGTACTATTTATAATATAAATATTAATAGTACGGTTAATAATCAACTTTTAATAGAAAGTGAGCTTAGAAAAGCATTAAATTCTCATGAGCTATTCATATACTATCAACCTCAAATAAATGCTCGCACTAATAAGCCTAGTGGCATGGAGGCTTTAGTAAGATGGAAAAAAGATGGAATAATTGTCTTACCTGATGAGTTTATCCCTATTGCTGAGGAATCTAGTTTAATTTTAAAAATTGGTGAAGAAATTTTAACTCAAGCGTGCACTTGGTTCGCTTATTTACAAAAAGAAAAACCTCATTATCTTCCTGAGCGACTGTCTGTCAATCTATCAGCCAGACAGTTTTCTAACCCTCAATTAATTTCTCTATTAAAACAGATTTTACTTACTCACAAGATGTCACCTGAACAATTAGAGCTTGAAATCACAGAAACCGGTTTAATTGAAAATATTGATGAAGTACGATCCACACTCCATCAATTAGAAAAACTTGGTGTTCAATTAGCTATAGATGATTTTGGAACAGGTTATTCTTCTTTGATCTATTTAAAAGATTTACCGATTAATCGACTAAAAATAGATAAATCTTTTGTTGGTTCCTGTATGTTTGATTACAATAGCCAATCAATAATCGCCTCTATTATTAGTTTAGCTCATCGCATTGGCCTAAAAGTTACTGCGGAAGGAGTTGAAACATTAGAACAAAAGCAATTTTTAACCAAACATCAATGTGATGAACTTCAAGGCTATTATTTTAGTCCTCCCATTTCACCAGCGGAATTTAATCGCTTTTTTTCCCGCTATAATTAAATAGAGTAGAAAATGCATGAGGCAAATCAGAAAAAAACTGACCAGTTAATTGAAGTGATCCAAGAGTTATCATTAGCTCGCTCCATTCAACAGATCCAAAATATTGTAAAATATGCTGCTCGAAAATTAGTAGGTTCAGATGGTTCGGCCTTAGTGCTGCGAGATCACAATATGTGTTATTACGTGGATGAAGATTCTATTTCTCCTTTATGGAAAGGCCAACACTTTGATATGAATATTTGTATTAGTGGCTGGGTTATGATGAATAAACAAACAGTTACAATTAAAGATATTTATCAAGATAGCCGAGTACCTGTTGATGCTTATCGCTCCACTTTTGTAAAGAGTTTAGTGATGGTTCCCATTCGAAGCAAAGATCCTATTGGTGTTATAGGTAATTATTGGCAAACTACTCATAGTCCATCAGCAGAAGATATAAGAATACTAGAGGCTTTAGCTAACAGCACTTCGATTGCTATTGAAAATGTACAAGTTTATTCAGAATTAGAGCAACGTGTTAAAGACAGAACAGATCAACTAAATGCTATTAATAGAGAGCTAGAAGCATTTACTTATTCAGTATCCCATGATTTACGCGCTCCTCTTACTATTGTGTCTGGCTTAAGCCAAATGATTCAACAAGATAAAAATAATAGCTTATCTGAAGATGGAACTTATTTATTTAGTCGAATAAACATTAACATAATGCGAATGAATGATCTTATTGATGATTTATTAATGCTGTCTAAAATATCTCAAGCGACAATCAATAAGCAAAAAATTGAATTCTCATTAATGGCTGCAGAGATTATTGAAGAATATAGAAAAAATTATCCAACACGTACTATTGATTGCTTTATAAAGCCTCAGATCTCGATCTATGGAGATCCCAAATTAATACGTATTCTTTTAGAAAACCTATTAGGAAATGCCCTAAAATATACGTCAAAAAATAAAAATACGCTGATATCCATTGATACATTTACCTCTAAAGAAGGTCATGAAGGAATTTATATAAAAGATAATGGCGTTGGCTTTAAAATTCCTGAGAGTAAAGAGGAATTATTTCAACCATTTAAACGATATCACAGTTATGAAGAATTTCCAGGAAGCGGAATAGGTCTTGCTATTGTTCAACGTATTATTAAATTACACCATGGGTACATATGGCCAGAATCAAGCCCCAATCAAGGAGCGACGTTTTACTTCTATTTAAACTCACAACCAGAACATCTACTCTAGCGACGATAATACGCAGGACCGCCCCAATTATTATGATAATAATTAGTAGTTCCCCAATTGTAATGATAAGCATTCGCTGCAGGATAATATGCATGTGCAGCATCATAAGTATACCCTGCAGGTGCCACAGTAGTACCCCATACTACATTACTATACGTATTGTAATTAGGTACACAACCCTCATAATTTGCATAATAAAAACCTAAAGGACAAGGATATGCTGCTTGAGCATTGGGCGTAAAAATTAAAAATGTCGCAATACTTAAGACTGGTGTTATTTTTCTAAAGCTTAAGCTATTAATTTTCATGGCATCCATCCTCATTAACCATTCAATATGATTTAATTATAGATAATAAAATTAAAAAATGATCAACTTTGATGGATTTTTCTGAAGTACGTTAAGAGCTCATGTACTGTCTGATTTTCTTCATTGCATTTTTCTCCAGCTGTCTTACTCGCTCGGCTGAAACACCATATTTTTCGGCTAAATCATGAAGAGTTAATTTCTTTTCCGCAAGCCAACGTTGCTGTAAGATATCCTGACTACGTTCATCAAGTTGCTCAAAGGCAGCCATTAACTGCTCTCGTCCATGATCTCCACTCTCTTCTTTTTCTAAAGTAAGTGCCGGATCATCTTGAGCGCTAAATAAATAACGTTCAGGTGCTCTATATCCTTCGTCTCCATCATCAGAATCAGAGGCATCAAATGAAGCATCCATTACATTTAAGCGTTGCTCCATAACAAGCACATCTTCGCGAGTTACACCTAAATCTTGAGCTATGGCATCTACTTCTTCATTAGTACACCAGCCTAAACGATTTTTCATTTGGCGCAAATTAAAAAATAATTTACGTTGTGCTTTAGTTGTGGCTATTTTTACAATACGCCAATTGCGTAAAACAAACTCATGAATTTCTGCTTTAATCCAATGAACAGCAAAAGACACCAAGCGCACTCCCATTTTAGGATCAAAACGCTTTACCGCCTTCATTAAACCAACATTGCCCTCTTGAATAAGATCGTTTAAAGGCAATCCATAACCTAAATAACCGCGAGCTACACGAACTACATAACGTAAATGAGCAAGTACTAAACGACGGGCTGCTTCAATATCGCCTTCAGAGTGAAAACGCTCAGCACAAGCTATTTCTTCCTCTAAAGTCAACATAGGTATTTGGTTAATTCGATGAATATAAGAATCAAGACTACCAACAGGTAGATTCATTGTAGCAAGTTGTAATTGTTGAGTCATACTTCTTCCTCCAATGCTCACAACTAAAATGGCATATATAATACTAAACTCTAGTAAATAACTTAACTGCTCTCTAAACCAAACTCAATCTAAATATTTTATTACTTAGAAGCAAGGTGTAATTAAAACTACGGTTTCCTTCACCATTCGTCATCCTGAGCGTAGCGAACATTAGTTTTAATAATACCCTAAAACCAGCATTATTTTGGCTTTATACTACAAAATCAGTATAATTTCTAGATTGAATTTAAAATTTAGAGTTATTACAACGCTGGCTCTATCGAGCTTAGTTGTCGTTTCACTGATACGCGAGCCCCTATCCAGCCTAGTATAGTAGAAAAAGTGATGAGTAACAAGATTTGTCTTATTGATAAGCTTGTAATCTGATAGTGCATTTGGTATGCAATCGTTAACCGATTAATTGCCATACTTAAGCTTAAGATAAAAATATTTACTAGGAAAATAGCCACTAAGGCTCCTGAAAAGCCATACCACATCCCAGAATATAAAAAAGGCCGAATGATAAAAGGTTCAGTGGCACCAATAAGTTTTAAAATTTGAATTTCCTCATTACGATTTTGAATGGCAAGCCTTAAAGTATTGCCAATAATTAAAATAACTGCCAAAGCTAATAAAATTAACAACGCATTAGAAAGTTTAGTAGCAAAATTTAAAAAAGTATGTAAGCGCTCTACCCATTCCATATCTACCTTAATGTGTTCTATATGAGGAATAACATTTAATTGATGCACTAATATATCTAGCTGAGCTGAAGAAGTAATATCAGAAGTAGGAGTAACATCAATAACTGCGGGCAAAGGATTTTCAGGAAGGTAATGCATAATATCGTGCATTCCCTCTTGCGCAATGAGCTCATTTAATCCTTCTTGAGCAGATTTTAAAACTGCTTGAGCCACTCCATTGGTGGTCTGCACTTGCTCTAAGATTTTTTTAGCATCAGCGTCTTTTAAAGAAGGCTCTAAATATAAAGATAGGTGACTATTTCGACTCCAACTTGAAGTCAGTTGATTAATGTTATCAGTAAACACCCAAAACAATGCCGGTAAAGCTAAGGCTATTGCAATCACAATAACAGTCATTAGTGTTGCAAAAGGCTTAAGACATAGTAAATTTAAACTAGATAAAGCAGCTTGAACATGATAACTAAAAAGCGAGGGTATATTTTTTAACATATTCGGCCCTGACGCAACATAACAATTCGATGCTTCATGCGAGCAATTAAAGCAAGGTCATGCGTTGCAATTAAAATACTCACTCCAACTTGATTAAATTGTTCAAAAATCATCATAATTTCTGAAGCTAATTGCGGATCTAAATTTCCTGTAGGTTCATCTGCAAGTAGTAAGGCAGGCTTATGAACCACTGCACGGGCTAATCCTACACGCTGCTGCTCCCCTCCAGATAAATGAATAGGACACATTTTTTCTTTACTTAATAGCCCAACCATATCTAAAGCCGCATGAACTCGCTTAGCAATAGTAAGAGAGCTAAGACCTTGAATTTTTAAAGGTAAAGCGACATTATCAAATACACTTTGCTCATTAAGTAAGGAAGGCGATTGAAAGGTAATTCCTAAACGACTTCGATGTGTTGCCACCTCTTTTTTGCGCAGTTTGTCTAGGCGCAATCCATTGACAATTAATTGTCCAGAGGTAGGACGCTCCAATAGAGCAATAAGTTTTAATAAAGTACTTTTACCCGCGCCTGAATGCCCTGTTAAAAAAACCATTTCTCCTTTTTGTAAAGAAAAATTAACTTGGTTAAGGGCTTCAAATCCTCCTAAGTAACGTTTACTCACTTGCTCTAGTGTGATCATCATTAAAATAAGGCGCCAACAAATTGCTCTGCATCAAAGGGTCTTAAATTATCAATGCCCTCTCCAATTCCTAAATATCGAAATGGAAGACCTAAATCGTTTGCTATAGCAAATAATATTCCACCTTTTGCAGTTCCATCAAGCTTAGTCATAGTAATCCCTGTTAATTGAATTGCCTCATGAAATTGCCGCGCTTGTACAAGCGCATTTTGACCAATACTGGCATCCAGTATTAACATCGTTTCATGAGGTGCATTTGCATCTAATTTTTGAATTACTCTTTTTACTTTTTTTAACTCGTCCATCAAATTATTTTGGGTATGCAACCGGCCAGCAGTATCTGCAATCAGCACATCCATTTTTCGCGCTTTAGCCGCTTGAAAAGCATCAAAAATAACAGAGGCACTATCTGCTCCAGTATGTTGCGCTATAACGGGGATGTTATTACGTTCGCCCCAAATTTGTAATTGCTCAACTGCTGCTGCGCGAAAAGTATCGCCTGCAGCAAGCATCACTTTTTTACCTTGATTTTGTAATTCCTTAGCCAACTTACCAATGGTTGTTGTTTTGCCGGCCCCATTCATGCCCACCATAAGAATGACAAAAGGAGACTGATCTGGAGTTTCAAAAGACAGCGCTGTTGAAGGCCCTAATATTTTTTTCAAATGCTGCCTTAACGCCTCGTAAACTGTATTACCATCCGATAATTGTTTTCGTTTTAACCCTTCTGTTAATTCATTTAAAACAGACTGCGTGGTTGCCATACCCAAATCGGCACTCAATAATAAAGTTTCTAAATCCTCCAATAACTCAGGACTGATTTCCTTTTTTCCTAATAATAAACGACCAATGCCATCTCCTAATTGATGACGTGTTTTACTTAAGCTTCGTTTAAATCGCGCAAAAAAGCCTTCCTTAGAAGAAATTTCATCCGCTTTATTTTCTAATTCGTTAAATTCTTTTGTCGCATTATCAGAACCGATATCTTCGGCAACATCTTGATTTATATCAATATCATCTGACTTTGAATCTTGATTTCGTTTAAACCATTTAATCATTTAGTGTACAAATCCTGAGAAATATGAAATTCTATCATCTTTTTCGCTTAAAGGTTAAGTTGTGTACAAAATACTTGCTATCTTATTCATACTACTATCTTGCCAGACCTTTGGACAAGTGCAAGAGTTTAAGTTGAATAATGGCTTAAAAATTTTGGTTAAAGAAGATCATCGAGCCCCCATAGCCGTTTCCATGATTTGGTATAACGTAGGTTCAGCAGATGAACCAGGAGGAATTACTGGAGTTTCTCACGCAATAGAGCACATGATGTTTAAAGGCACAACTCAATATCCTTTAGGCATTTTTTCTAAAACCATCGCTGAGCTTGGTGGCACAGAAAACGCCATCACCAATAATGATTATACAGCTTATTTTGAAAAAGTATCGGCTAATCAATTAGCCACCTGTTTTGCTTTAGAAGCCGATCGCATGAATAACCTTTCTTTAAATGCTAATGAATTTGCTAAAGAAATTAAAGTGATTCAAGAAGAACGTCGTATGCGTACAGAGGATAACCCTCAAGCATTAGCTTTTGAACGATTTTTAGCAACAGCACATTTAGCTTCGGCATATAACCATCCTGTTATTGGATGGATGGCCGATCTACAGCATCTGCGCATTGAAGATTTAAGACAATGGTACAAACAATACTATGCGCCTAATAATGCTACTCTAGTAGTAGTCGGTGATGTGAAACCTGAAGAAGTCTTTGTTTTAGCTCAAAAATATTTTAATTCAATACCTAAAAAAAATACTCCTCTAAGAGAATTACAACAAGAACCTCCTGCTTTAGGTAAAAAGAACATTATTGTGCATGCTCATGCTCAATTACCTTTATTACTTTTAGGCTTTGCTGTTCCAAGTGTAAACACTGCAGAAAAACCATGGGAGCCTTATGCTTTAGAACTTATTGCAGGCATTTTAGATGCAGGAAGCGGGGCTCGCTTTACTAAAGAACTCATTAAAACAAATCATATCGCAGCAGGGGCAGATACTTATTATAATCTCTATTCACGCTATCAAACTCAATTTATTGTTTATGGCTCCCCCAGTCAAAATCATTCTATTCAAGACTTAAAAAAAGGCTTTATAGATCAAATAAATCGCCTAAAAAAACAGCGAGTTAGCTCTGAGGAATTACAGCGAGTAAAAAATCAAATTATTGCTCAAAAAACATTTGAAAAAGATTCTATTTTTGGACAAGCAATGGAATTAGGTCTTTTAGAAACTACTGGAATTGGTTGGCAAAAAGCAAGCAATTACAATCAAGAAATAAGTAAAATCACTCCGGAACAAATTCAACAAACTGCGCTGCATTATTTTCAAGAGGACAACAGAACAGAAGCAGAGCTAGAACCAATTGTAGAAGATAAATTATGAATCCACTAAGAATATACCCATTCTACCTGAAGATCTTGGTTTTTCGCTATCGCTTTTTGCGCCTGCGGAATTTAAAAAAGCTCGCAATAGGGCTGACTCTTACTCGCTTTTTTAAATTCCGCAGGCGCAAAAATCAAGTTGCGAAAAAATCAAGATCTTCAGGTAGAATGGGTATAGTTACCAGTATTTTACTCTGCGTTTGCTGGCAAATAAGCAATGCAACTCATTTTAAAACCGAAGAGTGGACCACTACTAATGGAGTCCATGTGGTATTTTATCAAGCAATGGAAGTACCAATGCTTGACATCAGTTTAGCCTTCGCCGCAGGCTCAGTTTATGATCAAAAAAACTATGGATTAAGTTCTCTAACTGCTCAAATGCTTAATGAAGGTAGTTCAGGCATAAGCTCTATTAACATTGCTGAAAAATTAGGAAATACTGGTGCTCAATTTGAAATCTCGACCAATAAAGATATGGCCGTATTCAATCTACGCACATTAACTAATGAAGCAGATTTTAATCAAGCCACTCAAATTTTTGCTCAAATAATCAATCACCCCGATTTTCCCGAAGAAGAAATCGAACGAGAAAAAAAACAATTTATTATGGCTATTGCACAAGCAAATAGCTCTCCCGACAATGTAGCAACAGAAGCATTTTTTCACAATCTATACACTAATCATCCTTATGCGCATCCTAGCAATGGCACTAAAACGAGTTTACAACTTATTAATAAACAAGATTTAATTCAATTTTATAAAACCTACTATGTAGCTAATAATGCTACCTTAATCTTTGTTGGGGCTATAGACAGCCAAACAGCACATCAATTAGCCAATAAATTGACTCAGGAACTACCGTCAGGAAAAGCAGCGCCACCTATTGCCAAAGCACCTTCTTTAGCAACAGCACAATACATTCACCAAAACTTTCCTTCCTCACAAACAGCGGTGCGGCTAGGTCAATTAGGTATCGATCACAAAAACCCCAATTACTTCCCTTTAATGGTAGGCAATTATATTTTAGGAGGAGCAAGCTTAACCTCCAGGCTTGCTATAGAGGTACGTGAACGCCGTGGTTTAAGTTATACCATTGATAGCCAATTTGTCCCTATGCCTGGTCCAGGGCCATTTATAATTGCATTATCTACGGAAAATAAGCAAGCTAAAGCCGCCATAGCACTTACAGAGGATATTCTTAAAAATTATGTCCAAAAAGGCCCTAGCCAAGAAGAGCTAAATGCAGCAAAAAAATATTTAATGGGAAGCTATCCACTTTCCTTAGGAAGTAATAAAAGCATTGCTAATTTACTCTTACGAATGACTTTTTACCATTTACCTTCTGATTATCTAGATACTTATCTGGATAATATTAACAAAGTGACTATAGAAGATATTAAACGTGCATTCCAACAAGAACTACATCCGGATAAACTCTTACAAGTTACGGTGGGACAAGCGTGAAACAAATAATTCGCATCATTGGAGGGGTATATCGTGGTAAGAAGATTCATTTTCCTCTTGTAGAAGGGCTAAGACCTACTCCTGATAGAGTGAAAGAAACATTATTTAATTGGTTGATGCATGATATTAAAAATGCTCGA
This sequence comes from uncultured Legionella sp., assembly GCA_945952115.1. Lineage (GTDB taxonomy): Bacteria > Pseudomonadota > Gammaproteobacteria > Legionellales > Legionellaceae > Legionella. The sequence continues at coordinate 19,819 of CAMFHA010000002.1, forward strand.
TGTTTAGATGCGTTTGCTGGCAGTGGCTCACTAGGTATAGAAGCATTTTCAAGAGGCGCAGCCCAAGTGGTTTTTATTGAACAATCACTTGCTGCTTATAAGAGCCTACAAAAAACCATTTCGCAATTTAATAGCCCTAATTTAAAATTAATTAAAGATGATGCACGACATTATTTAGATCGCTGCACAGAACGCTACGATCTTATTTTTTTAGATCCACCTTTTTCTCAAAACTATCTTCCACAATGTATTAGCTCCATTATTGATAATCATTTATTACATCCTGGAGGCCTACTGTATTTAGAAACACCTCAAGAAATAATATTAAATCAAGAACAATGGAAATTAATTAAATCAAAACAAACGGGTCAAGTATGTTCAAGCCTGTTTGAAAAACTCTAGACTCATTTTCTTTGAAAATCAGGACTTACTAAAAGCCCCAAGATCGAGGCAAACGCATGTTTTAATAAGAGAGTTTAGATACACTAAATGACCGAATTAAAACAGGCTTTTAACGAAGAGATTGAGAGTTTTTCCTAAGTCTTGAAAATGCTAGGGAACGCGCACATTCCTAGTTTTGACCCATTACAAAGAGCGTTTTTCACCAGGCCTAACTATTTTGATCTTGACAAGTAGCTTAGCTCCTGTTTCAATCAAAGCCATATTACTAGATCTTAAGCGCATTGAATGAACAAGAAAATTGTCACGATGATTTTGGTTTTGACATTCTTAGCAGGATGTCATCATATAGCCTTTAAAAAACCACCTATGAATAATCCTAGTGATGATGCGTCAATTAAAATAGCTGAAGCAGCTGTTTCTGTCAGTGACTCTATGCTTGAAGTAGCCAGAATTGAAAAGGTTATCATACCACCTAGCAAAGATAACACACTGACTATACCGAATGCCTATAATCTGCAAGCAAGAGCAAGCGTTGATTGGTCTGGTCCTATCGAAGAATTAACTGCTCGGGTAGCCAAATCCGCTCATTTTAAACTAAGAATTTTAGGTCAACCGCCAGCGGTACCAATACTTATCAGCTTAAGTGTTAAAGATCAAAGTCTTGCGGAAATTTTACGCAATATTGATTATCAAGCAGGCCAAAAAGCCTATATTCATGTTTATCCTAACAGTCAGGTTGTTGAGTTGCGATATGCCAAAATCTATTCCTAGTCTTACTGCTATTGCTTTAGCTCTTATTTTAACAAGCTGTGGCTCTTCTCGTTCTAATATAGGGGACACTGGTTCTTTAGAAGGCATTCAAGCAATGTCCAACCCCAAATACAGCCTTATTCAAAAAAAGAAAAAAATAGGAAAAGTGCGTGAAATGGCTCTTAAAGAAATAGCACTTAGCCTAGGAGCCCAAGCAGGCCTCGCTTGGCGAGCAAAATATATTGATGAAGCGTTAACAAAACAAACTAGAAATCTTGACATTATTTATGATTTTAACTCGCTTGTATTAGAGCATAATATATTACCTCCCGTGCTACTTGAGGGACGAAATACTCTTAATCTAGCAGATGCACAAAATATAAGAATTTCTGACCGTACTTATAAAGTTGCAAAACAAGCGCATTTCATTACAACACCTCCGACTTGGCGCCAATACTTATGGATGGATTATCTGAAACCTGAGCCACCCAATTCTACTTTATTGCCCAAAACAAAAGCGGAAAAAGAAGTATGGTGCACTTATACTGCCAAAGGCTGGAAAAATGGCATCGAGCAAGCCAATATTATTTTAGAGGAAAGTCTAGCACGCCTAAAAGAAGATTTTGGCGGGATGATTCTTTATAGAAAATTACTTGCAATGAATATGGTTTCTCCCCCCTATGTCTCTCATACTGATTTAGGTGTTACCGGTGATGCTTCTGAAATTCATATTGATGATCGAGTATTAAGAATTACGGCGCTTCCTGCTCTCAATATTAATAGCGAAGAATGGAGAGCGGCTGTTGCTAAAGATGAAAATGCTTTAGAACAATTCAAAAATATGGAAAAAGTAGCCAATGAGTCTAAAATTATAATAACCAACAAAGATTGGCAACCTATAATTACTCCAGTTAACTGATTATAAAAATTATGAGCAATCTTCAATTAATGCCTGATGAACCAACGCGTTTTACTCCACAATTCATGGATAAAATGCTTGAGCATACAGAAAGTTTAAGCGCTTCAGATATTACCATTCAAACCGGTGAGCCTATTTTTGCCGAGGTATATGGAAAGCTAATTAAAATAACCAACAGACGGCTCTCTAATACAGAGCTAGGTGATTTAATAAATGCTATTTATGGCCCTAATGCGACTACTCAGCTATTATCTGGTCATGATATTGATACGCATTATGAGTTCCGACCTAACCGTGGTGTGCGTTATCGTTATCGGGTTAATGCTACGGCTTGTTTAGTGGAAGGGCATGATGCCATTCAAATTACTTTAAGAACTATTCCCACTACACCACCTAGTCTAAAGACAATGAATTTACCAGACAACGTACTCGAAGCTATTGCTCCGCAAGAAGGCGTTGTTTTTATTACTGGAGCAACGGGTTCAGGAAAATCCACGCTTCTTGCGTCTATTATTCGATCGCTTATAGAAAATGATGATTCGCATCGTAAGGTGCTTACTTATGAATCTCCAATAGAATTTGTCTATGATGAAATTGAGACGATTTCCTCTGTAGTGAGCCAGTCAGAAATACCTAGACATTTACCTGATTTTGCTGATGGCGTTAGAAATGCGTTAAGAAGGAAGCCTCGTCTTATCATGGTTGGAGAGTGCCGTGATGCAGAGACCATTAGTGCGGCACTTGAAGCAGCGTTAACTGGGCACCCTGTTTATACCACACTTCATACTTCGGGCGTTGCAGAAACAATGCGGCGTTTAGTTACGTCTTTCTCGGGAGAAGAACGTTTAGGAAGAACAATTGATATCCTTGAAACTATTCGTCTTTGTATTTGGCAGAAATTAGTTCCCACCGTAGATGAAAAGCGTGTAGCCTTACGCGAATACCTCGTTTTTGATGAAGAAGTTCGAGACTTATTACTTGAAAGCGATCCTAATGAAGTAACCTCAGCAACCCGAAAATTAGTTCGTCAGCGCGGTCAATTAATGACTACTGATGCCAAAATGAAATTTGAACAAGGTATTATCAGTGAGCGCGTGTACAAATTAATTATAGCTGGTGCTAAAGATTATCAACAGTAAAAATGACGCCAAGTTGCAAATTAAAAAGAAATTAACTTGGCGTCATTAGACTATAAATACTTAAAATGCATTTGAAGGAGCCGTGTCCATACATGAGGCAATAGGATAAGTGATAAGCTTGGTGAGAAAAGCAGCAATATCAATAGCCGCAGCTAAAACAAAGGTGGCGACCGTCAAAGGCAATAAAATTGGTGTAAGTAAAAGAACAGCGCCAGCCGCATAATGTTGCCCGTCAGCTACTGCACCGACTTGGAGTGCAAAACTTAGTGAAGGATCGCCCCCATAAGAGCGCTGTAAATTACCGTAAGTTTGTCTGCTTCGACTTGAAGAAAAAATTCCATAAGCTGTAGTATAAGGTGAAAAATATAAATTTTTTGTAGCAGAACTTAAAGCTGAATAACAATTATCTAAAAATTCAGTAGCTGACATTATAATCTCCTTTAAAAGTAGATTTATTATACTTAAAGATCAATTTTAAGTCAATCCAGTTGTTTTTCCGATCTTTTTATTCAAAAACAAAACAAATCTCATTTTAAATGAGACTTAAAACTAGGTGGTTTATTATGATTTTTAAAAAAATACACACATTTTTAGTTTTTCCTCTTTTTATTATAATTTTAATAAGTAACTCCTATTCTTTAACTTCAACATGTACCTCTAATGAGCAAATTATTCATTTAAAGTTATTGGGAATCAATGATTTTCATGGTCAATTAACTACAACCCAATCAGAAGAAAAAACGCCTGTAGGTGGAGCTTCGGTTTTAGCAAGTTATATAAAAAAAGCTCAAGAACATCATGAGGAACATACAATAATTACCTTAATGGGGGATTTAGTGGGTGCATCCCCCCCTATTTCTGCATTATTACAAGATGAACCCACAATTTTATTCCTTAATAGCCTAGGAAATAGCTATTGTACCCAAGCTAATCGCTTAAACCCTCACTGCAATATTGTAGCTACTATAGGAAATCACGAGTTTGATAAAGGACAACCAGCACTTTTTAATTTAATTTATGGCAGTATTAATCCGCCCACGGATCATTGGTACCCAAGCATGCATTATGAAGGAGCTACTTATCCTTATATTTCAGCTAATATTATTGATGAAAAAACTCAAAAACCACTTTTTCCTCCTTATGTCATTAAATCAGTAGGAACTATTCCCATTGCTTTTATCGGAGCTATTTTAAAAAATGCTGATAAAATGAGCTTTCCTCAGCATGTTAAAGGAATTAAATTTTTAGATGAAGCTGAAGCCATTAATCATTATATTCCTGAAATCAAAGCTCTAGGAGTAAAAATTATTATTGTTTTAATACATGAAGGAGGTCAACAAAAAGCCTATGAAGGTCCTACTCAAAATAACACCCAAGTAGATGGAGTAATAAAAGAAATTATTTATCGTTTAGACGACGCAGTGGAAGTTGTAATGGCCGGACACACCCATCAATTTCTCAATGCATTTATACCCAATCATAATGATCATCCCATTTTAGTTACACAAGCCAATAGCTATAGCCGCTCTTTTGCTGAAGTAAACTTAGATATAGATAGCAAAAATCAACATATAAAGAAAAAAGAGGCACGTATAATCACTACCTTTGCTGATCGTTGGCCTGGAAATGAACCTGATGCTGCAACGCAAGACTTAATTGCATTAGCAGAAAATAATGTAGGATCAAAGATCAAAGAATTCATCGGAACTACTTCTATTCCACTTCTCAGAAAACAAAACCTATCCGGCGAATCCAATTTAGGAAATTTAGTCGCTGATGCGTTCAAGGCCGCAATGGATGCTGACTTAGCAATTCATAATATACATGGTCTACGTGCTGATATTTTTGAAGGAACAATTACTAAAGGAGATGCTTTTTCTGCATTACCTTTCGCAAATACTCTAGTATTAGTGAGTTTAACTGGCCAAGATATTTATGACTTATTAGAACAACAATGGATAGGGACTGACAGTAATATTCTTCAAGTTTCTGGCATTTCTTACACTTATAAGTTAGCAAACCCCTTAGGCAAGAAAATTGAGCTTATTCAATTAAATAATAAACCTATAAACAAGGATACCATCTACACTATTGCAACTACTGATTTCCTAGCAAATGGAAATGGCATTTTTTCAGTAATGAAAAAAGGGAAAATACTAGGCTATGGAAAAAGTGATCAAGAAAGCTTAATTGAATATATAAAAAAACTAGACCCTCTTTTTGCAGTAGAAATAGAAGGCCGAATTCAAAGGAAACGCTAGCAAAAGATTAGCTGCGTTTTAGATATACCTTTCACGAATGAGTTTTAGGGTTTTAGGCGACTTGATTTTTTTGTTTAGGCTACGTTTAAAAGCGAGTAATAGTCTACTCTATTGCGAGTTTTTAAACGTAGCCTAAACGGAAAAAGCAATAGCATCAAATCCTAAAATTCGTTTGTGGAAGGTATAAATACAAGGTTATTTTACTCCGCCAGGCAAGGCTCCTCCTGACGAAGGAGTAGCCTCCACAGTATCTGCCTGAGCACTTGAAGTTCCAGAAGAGCTTTCTTGATCTCCTTTTTTCTTAGCTTTTGCTCCTTGCTCTTGCCCCTTTCCACCAGCTTGTTTACCGGATTGTCCCAGAGAATCTTGAGAAGCTTTGGCTGCCTCACCCTGCTTTCCTTTGACCATCTCATCACCCCATTGAGATGATTCAGCACCTATACTTTCAGGACTACCACCAATCCAGCGAAGCACTTTATCAGGCAAATAAGTGATTAAGGTAAAGGCTTTTTGCACTAAAGTAATATACATGGTTGTATAAGTTAAGATTGAGAAGAAAAACGCAAAAATACCTGCCCAGTCACTATATCCACCTGTACCAGACCCAGGACTTGTGGTTCCTCCTGTTAAACTATTACCATAATCAGAATTAGTTTGAACTTGGGGAATCATTGTTTGTAAAGCATTAGAAGACGATTGAGGGGCTTGAATAAAGCTAATAGCATGTTCATAACCTGCGTTTAACACCCAAATACTAACATACGATAAAGCAATAGCGGATATATAACCAATAATCATCATTGCGGGTCTTAAAAATACACTCATCAATAACATAATCGCTGCTTCGCCTTTACCAAAAGCATCATGCCCCTCAGGATGAGTCACTCCTAATGCAACAATAGGTGCTGCTACCATAGCTTCTATTACAGTAATTAACCAAGCAACAGCACCAAAAGTAAAAATCATATAAGGCAATATAGGAATATAATAAGCAGTTGAAAAACCAATGCTTACCATTATTCCTAACCAGCTAAGTAATAAAGGCAATACGAATATCAAAGCCAAGAGCAGCAATGGGCCTGCGATTGAAAAAGCAATGATAAGCCCAAGAGAAGTAAGCCATAAATTACCAGCAAAATTAATGTAATAAACACCCATATTAGCTAAAGCAATAATGGGATTAGCTCCTGGCGAATTAATCATTGCTAAGCCAGCTTGAAAAATCTGAGCTAAGGCCTGCAATGGGACTGTCATAAAAGCCATCATTAATTGCTGTATTAGTTGCCCAAAAATAGCAATAAACACGTTAAAGACAACAAGAATAATGGCATTATAGAATATATCCCCCATTAAGCCACCCAAACAAAAAGAGAACATAAATGTTTTTACATTTCCACAACCAAATGTCATCGGTTTTAAATACTGGTTGTTTGGACTAACGGTCACACTTACTGTATTCGCAAAATTTAAATTATTATAAGCTCCAGGCTGACCTGCTTGTTGTACCATTAAAGAGTTATTAACAAACCCGTAGACGTTTAAAGATAAGGCACCAGTTTGCGCTGTTAAATTTTGTTGAGACGTGCTAAAACTAGGAGCAGTAACAGTATTAGGAGTGATCCCTTGTATAAGATTCGAGATCACTGTCACATTTGATTTAACACTATCTAACATGCCATCTAAGGTTGTATTATATAATGTATTGTCTGCACTGGCACTGGGAGTGTTGACCTCAACACTAGTAAGCACGCTTGCTTCTAATCCACTTTGAGTATCATAACCATTTCCTCCCGCCGTACTAGAACTTGCAGCACTGCCATTTAATTTAACTAAATCAAAAAAATAAGCTCCAGCTGTTATCCAACCCTGTGCATTGGAAGTAGCGATAAAACTCCGCGCGTTGTCACCTGTTTGTGTTTTATTAATGGTTTGAATCAATCTTAAAGTTGGTTGAATTACTCCATTATAATCGGCTACTGCCCCAGCAAACTCAGTTCCATTAAATAAGACGCCCCCTCCGCAAGTATTCGTTAATGTTGGATCAGGCCCCCAAGTCGAGCACGATTGATTACTACTGCTAGAAGATGTACAAGTTCCACCAGTAGCATTATAAGGAATACCAAACTGTTCCTGTGCACTTGAATTACACTGAGTATTAGCTCCATTATTACTGTTATTGCTATTGTTTGATTGACTAAAATCAGGATCATTATTTATCATTGTTTGTGCCACAAAAGAAAGATCTACATACATTTGTTGCAAAGCAATAGCACGAGAAAGCTGTGCAGCTTCTACTTCAGCCCCTGTTAATACAGCGGTGGCTGAGTTTTGAGTTTTATTTCCAAATCCAGACCAAGAAGTACTTGTTTCTTCATTTGTTTTAGTGGTTCCAGCATTGACTGTAGTATTCGTTCCGGTAGGGCCTGTAGGTACACCGGCAACAGGTTTCCATTTAATAGTTCCGCAGCTTCCATCAAGCGATGAATAAGGCGATGTTCCATTAAGTGCAAAATAAGGCATTTTCATTACATAATTGCCTTTATCATCTAAATAAGGATGTGCTACAGTTTTATTCCCAGATTTATCTTCCGTAACAACACCTTGATCAGAAGTACTTTGCAAGTTAACAAAATTTACTGTACTTAAAAAATCAGGAACTGAATTTTGACACAGAGTTTTAGCATCATCCGGAATAGGATTTTCTTTACATCGACCTCCATCACTCATATCTATTGTACGTTGTTGCTCTAATTGTTTTTGTATCCCCAACATACATACTTGCCCTACAAGTATAGTAAATGCACCTTTGGGTAAAGCCAGCGCTTTTCCATTAGCAGCATCAAGAAGACTTATACCAGGATTAGGTTCTGCCTGAATAATGACTCCACCACGATTTAAATAACTTAAAGCAGCTTGCCATACCTTATCTGCCGCGCCAACACCTTGCACCACTATCCACATTACAAAAATTTGCATCAAACAATAACCAGATGCTTTGGGGATAAGTAAAGCAAGACCAAAAGTAGAACGTAAAGGAATCCAAATAGAAGACCATTTTTGGCCTAACATTTGCCCTTCTTGAGCGGTATTCATTGTGGACACCATTAAAGTGTACATAATGATAATTCCACCAAGAGCAAGCACTGCGGAATTAAAAACCGTAAACATAGCGCCCATAATTTGGCTGCCTGAGCTATGCAAAACTCCATCAACGGCACCAAATAAGTTACCTAAAAATACAACAGAATAATCACTTGCAGGTGGAGCAAAACTGAGGGTGGTACTATCATCAGCACATGCTAAAATTGGAATCAGATTTAAAAGAAAGAGTAACCACCGCTTATTCATCTTTAGCCCTCAATAAACCTTTTTTGAACCACTCTTCAAAGGAACAGCCTAACTTACGATTTTTAATTTGGTAATACCAAAAATGATATCGAAAAGCGAGGGCCAATGCGATCAACATAACTACAAAACTGACTAATGCAGCACGGAAAGTACCCCAGAACAAATGATATCCAGTATAAATAAAAATACAAAAAGCAAGAAGCAACATAAGAATACTAAGCCGATATAAGGCTTTTTCTCGCACTAGCAGGTCTTTATCTGATAATTTAAGCGCTTTCTGAGCAGTTTCAAAAGACTCGGTTAAAACTGCTTCATTTTTTTTCCTTCTTTCTATATCAGGGATAAAAAAATGTTGAAATAAACTCCCTACAAAACCAGTAAATAATTTCACACGATCCCAATCAAACCAATAAGGGATATTAATGATACTAGTAAAAACTCTTATAATTCTCGAGTCAGATTTCTTTTTCATAATTTTTACTTTTTAAAATAATGGACTTTTACTCTTCATACTATACTATAGTAGAATGTAATAATTTATTCCATTAATCAACAGGTAAGCACACCTAAAGATGCATTATCAAATCAAAATGCCTACGTTACGCATTTAATGCGCTAAGTTTAATTTCGATCTTTATTTTTTAAGATCATTTGGCTAGTTTAACTACGTAGACAATAAAAACTTTTTAGTGCTCAAATTAGAGGTGTTTATTCTTAAATTTATAGTAGAGAAAATATGCCTGATCTAAGTCATGAAGCATCTGCACAATATTGGTTCGAATATTTAGATCCAATGATTTACCGTGTTATTACTTTCATGGAAAGTGTAGAAGATTGGACTCTCGATGGAAATCCTGAGTTTGAAGCTGCTATGGAACAATTAGGAAAAGAGCTTGATGATATTGAAAAAATAGATATGGGCTTATTATCTGAAGAAGAAAAATTTATTCGAATTGTAGGGAATATCAAATCAGGAAGAGGCTTACGCTTACTGCAAGCAATCGACACCGTGCATCCAGGAAGCGCATCTAGAGTACTGATCCATGCGGAGGAAACCAGCTTAGGCAGTTATGATCCTGCTGGATTTTTTTTAAAAAGAAATATTGTATTTGAACGATTAAGACTATTATCACGAGTTTTTTCTCAATACCGCTTAAAACTTGTTTTACGTGCACTAGAAGGGGATGAATAATAATGAAATTAGGAAAGTTGCTTGTTACTCAAATAGCATATTTTGTTGTATTAACTGCCACGGCACAAAGTTATAATGACCCTAATGCAGCACAAGCCAATCAAAATACTCAAAATATTGCTCAATACATTACAAATTGGGGAGCTTATTTAGGTTATGATGTTACAGTACAAAAAACTCCACCTTTAGCTAGTTTAGAGTTAGTAGATTATACGGATACTTCTTTATTTGAAACTTTATTATACGCTACTTATTTTGGCTCAATTCCCACTACTACTCCACCTGTGCAAAGCAGTGGTAATTCTGAACCCAACTCAGGCTCAAACACTCAACCAGGCCAAGGTCTACCTTTTTTACCGAGTACAGTATCCATAGCCAATCTTATTAATAAAGCTTCGAATTTGACTTTCCCTAATTATAATAATAATAAAAATAATAGTTCATCGACACAAGCGGCAATTCAAGCCAACGCACTAGTTGATCAACCCCCATATCAAGCGGATCCTGTAAGTCAAGCTATTTTTAATATTTTAGGTACTCCTGATGTAAGTTACTGTAGTTCTAATCCGCAAAGTCCTCTACTAAATATTCTTAATGGAACAAATCCTAATAATAGCCAGGGACAAAGTGGAACTGCTTGCTCTATCGCACCAACCCTATTTCAATCACAGTTAGTAGAAAATGCTTTAGGCCCCATACCTACTCCTAGTGCTTTTTATTCGATTGCCAGTAATATCAATGTATTACCACAACTAAATAGTAATTCATTGATAGCACCCTTATATTATTCGAGCGATTCACTTAGTTCGCTTGGAATTACTAATCCACCAGAGAACTCAGGCTTAACAGCAAGTACACAAGCTGAGTTAGCAGCGAATTTTATTAGATATGTTTCCGGATCAGTTGTCCCTACTCTTTTACCTAACAAATATGCTTACTCTACCGTGTACAAATTAGCAACGAATTCAGGACCGTCTCAACCACAAATGCAAGCTATTCTTAGTACCTATATTACTAATCTTCGAGTTTATGCTGCACAAAGCTCTGTAGGTATTGCCAATTTATATTACATTCTTGCAAGAAGATTGCCACAACAACCTACAAATAGTGAAAATAATACGCAATTAAATAGCCAAGCTTTAAATGAATATAATATGGCGACATGGAGGATTTTTAAACCAGGCACGACAGCTCCAAGTACGTCCAGCTCTTCCAGCTCGTCAAGTTCCTCAAGCTCAACGTCGCAATCGCAGTGCAATGGATCTCAATGGACTTGTAAAATTAATACTGCAAGCCCTGCTGCTGTACAAAAAGAAATCGCTATTTTATTAGCAGAAATTAATTATCAACTTTATTTAGATAGACAATTACAAGAACGCATGTTAATGACCAGCTCAGTATCTTTATTACAAGGTACAAAAGCAACTCAACCAACATCAGATCTGTCAAACCAAATAATCTCAGCATCTACTGCAATTGCTCAATAATTTTAAACCTAGCTAGCAACACTTTTTTAAAAGAGTGTTGCTAGAAAAATAATGCAAAAAAAGAATAATATGCTATTATTCTGAACTCTCCCCCAAAAAAAAATGATTATGTCTAAGCCTTTCATTTTCTATGTCGATGGCATGCATTGCATTAGTTGTAGTAACACAATAGAACATGCTTTACGGCAAAATAATCAGTATAAGATAGATTATGTTCATATAGACTTAACTACTTCTGATCCCAAAAAAGTAACTGTTATTATAGCAAATGCTAATGAAACTCAAGAGTCTATTTGGCAACAACTAAAAAACCATATTGAAGACGTAGGCTTTACTTGTAGAGAAAATACTTATCAACCACTAATACCTCAAAAGAAAATAGAGAAAAAACAAGATAACTCAATACAAACCATTAAAAATTTTTTTTCTTCTCATTGGTTTTTAGGTGGCTTGGGCTCACTTCTAGGACTTACACTATTAATTAGTTTTTTAGTCATTCCTAGTTTACCTTTAACGGTTATGATTGGTTTGGCCAGTTTAAGTACACTATTTACTTTAATTCTAGGCGCAAGCTCTTTTTATGATGCTTGGAAAAAATTTATTAAATCATCCACATTGACAATGGATAGTTTATTTACCATTAGCACCATTTGCATTCTGATTGTGTCTGTTGCCTCATTTTTTGTGCCAGGCCTTCCAATGATGTTTGAAGCTGGTCTACTTATTTATGGTTTTCGTCATATTGGTTTAGCGATTGAAGAAACCTTGAAAGAAAAAATTCATCCGGGTCGCTTTCAAGATAAAGCGCCACAAAATGCCCGTTTGGTATTGGAAAGTGGAATCTATAATTTACCACTAAGCGCTATTCAGACGAAGCATCTTATTAAAATTCTTCCAGGAGAAATTATCCCGCTTGATGGTGAATGCGAACAGGACTCTTCAATTTATAACACCATTATTAAAGGTTCTTCTGTACCACAACATTACCTCAAAGGAGATAAAGTATTAGCCGGAATGCGTTTAGCAGAAGATGCGCAACCACTAGAGCTAAGAGTGCTGAACACTTCAGAACACTCTTATCTTGCTCGTCTCGATGCAGCTATTGAGCAGTCTTTACTTGAAAAGGCACCTCTTGAGTTAAAAACACAAAAACTCTTAAATTATTTTATACCTTCAGTTATAGCTCTTGCAATTATATGCGGTATAGGATTGAGTTTCTTTTTTCCTGCTGCAATTGTAATTCAAAGCGTTTTATCAATCCTAGTAAGTGCCTGCCCTTGCACTCTAGGCCTGATTATACCCTTAGCAGTAAAAACAGGAATGCATAAAGCAGGGGAATATGGCGTTTATTTTAAGAATGCTAAAGTTTTACAAGAAGCTGAACAAATAGATACTATTGTTTTTGATTTAAATGGAACCTTAACTCAAGGCATTCCCAGTGTAAAAAATTATAATTTATTGACCTCTAGTCAACTTAAATTAACAGATTTTTTCAATCTCTGCGCATCTTTAGAACATACTTCTCATCATCCTTTTGCTAAAGCAATTAATTTTTATGCACAAGCGTATAAACCCACCCCCTACAAGGTGACTGAAATCAATACATCCCATCATGCGGGAATTACGGGTTTTATTAAAGGCGTTCCGTATGCTATTGGCGGTTCTAAACTGATGCAAGAATTGAAGATTGATACTGCTAAAATAGAAAATGAAATCCAGTTAGAAGCTGGTGATAGCATTGTTTATCTCGCTAAAGAAAAAGAGCTTTTAGGTTATCTTGTATTAACCGATCCTTTGCGCAAAGATGCCTTAAATCTTGTTCAGCATTTACAAGATCAAGGCAAAGACATTTATCTGTGTACTGGCTCAGATGAAAATACAGCTCAACGATATGCTAAGTACTTAGGGATAAAAAACATTCATGCTAACTATCATGCAACTACACTAAAAGAACAGGATAAATCAAAGCCAAGTTTAATAAAAAACTTACAACAACAGAACAAAAAAGTAGCAATGATCGGCGATGCAGCAAATGATAGTCATGCCTTAGCAGCAAGCAATTTAGGCATTGCTGTCTTATCACAAAATAGTGATGAGTTAATACAAAAATATGCAGGTGCTGTGATTCAAAAAGATAGCCTAATGCCTATTGCAAGTCTATTTGAAATTTCAAAACATACCGTAAGCAATATCAATCAAAATTTATTAATAACTACTGGCTATAATGCGGCTGCTTTTCTCATTTCAGCTGGTTTAAGAATTAGCCCAGCACTTGGGGCTTTCTTAATGATTGTGCAAGCAGGGATTGTTTTAGGAAATGTGTATCGATTTAAAAAACAAGCTCTAATCAATTTAGAAAAAGAAACACTCCAAGATGATGCAAAAAATTCTTCTTTTAAAAAAATGCACTATTGTAGTAATCTAAATTCCTCTAGTAATAAAATGAATCAAGAACTAAAGCAACCAACTGAAGAGATCAAACATCACTTAGCTTTTAAGCAATTAAACAATAAACCAAAAATTGAAGAACAGCCTGAGCCCTGTTGTGCTTTATTTTTGTAAGTTAATGTCATCCTAGGTCAGAGCAATCGCGCTAAAAATCATTTGATTTAAGGGGTTGTCATTTAGTACAACTTACCATGGACAAGAAACTCGGAGGATTCATCTTTTATTTGCTCAAATTCATCTAAACAGAATATCGTTTTAGGCTATGCTGCTACCACAGCTTTTAGTGCAATTATAGGGGATCTAGGAGAGAAACGCCCAAATTTCTAATTTAGTCCATATGTGGTTAGATATATTTATTATAAGACATATATTGCGCATAATGATTAATTAAATTTAAGATCGATGCGTTCATAAATACTAGTAAAAAATGATTTTTTGCACACAAATGATTATTGAATATACAAATCAGAAATTTGGACGTTTCTCGCCTAGATCCCCTTTCTGTTGTAGAATAATACTTTTTTGATACAAGTGAAACGCTAGGCTGTTAAATGACCACTCTTGATCCTAAAGTTAACGAATTTATGCAAGCCATTACGAAATATTTAAACCATTACAAGTATAAACGTTTTGAAACTATAGTGTCATGCTTAATAATTTCATTGCAAATAATTAGTTTATATAATCTAATTCATTCATGGGAAAGCACTGCGTACCCTTGGATCATTCTTGTTTTGGTTGTCTCCTACGTAATTACAGATTTTATTAATGGTCTAGTGCATATGTATATGGATAATAACACGCAATATAATTCTATCCCCGGTCCATATATTGCTGCCTTCCACCTACACCATGCAAAATCTATCTATACAATCAGGCACCCGTTAAAAGTCTATTTTGATGAATCTGGTACTAAATTTTGGTTGTTAGGTTATTTATTTATCTTGGTTTTCTTACAGTTAAATCTTCACTTAGGCGTCATAAATATAGGATTAGTTTCATTTGGTGTATTGTCTTCAATTGCCGAGCTGTCGCATTACTGGTGTCACAATGCAACTGCAGACAATAAAATTGTTATATGCCTACAAAATAATCATATATTACTCTCCAAAAAACATCATACAGCTCACCATTGCTCTGATAACACTCAATATGCTTTTTTAAATGGAATAACTGATCCTATTCTTAATCTTATAGCCCACACATATTACAAGGGTTATAAAAATTATGCAGATCAACATACCCGTAGTTATTTTCAGAGGCATATTAAGGCTACATTCTGAAAGCTTAGGATATAGGATAATAAACAATAGTACCGGAATAGATCTTGGGAGTGTTAGTCATTATGTCAAGCGATTTTTAGCGCGATTGCCCTGCATCCTGGTTCAGTCTCTGAGTCTCTCTGTTGACCCGACATCTTCCAATTAGCCTTAAGTTTTTGTTGACTATATAGTCAACAAAAACTTAAGGCTAATTGGAAGATGTCGGGTTGACAATTCGCATCATGAGCCTTAGCATTCCAAGATTAAGTGTTTGAGGATATACAATGTCTATTGACCGTTTACGTGCCCTAGTAAGTAAAGATTTTGACGCGGTTAATCATCTCATTATTGACAAAATCCAATCAGATGTTGGTTTAATCCAAGATCTCTCTCAGCATATAGTAGAAAGTGGAGGTAAACGCTTACGCCCTCTTCTAGTACTACTAACTAGTAATGCTTGCGGTTATCAAGGAACCAATCATATTGCTCTTGCTGCAATGATTGAATTTTTTCATACTGCTACCTTACTACATGATGATGTAGTAGATGAATCAACTCTTCGACGAGGGAGAGAAACTGCAAATAGCATATGGGGAAGTAAAGCCAGTGTTTTAGTTGGTGATTATCTTTTGACTCAATCTGTAAAATTAATGGTGCAAGTAGGCAATCCAGCTATTCTTGATTTAATCGCAGATACTTCTCATCAAATTAGTTGTGGAGAGGTAAAGCAATTAATGAATCGGCATAATCCGGGTTTAGAATTTGCGGATTATTTTGATGTCATTCGCTCCAAAACAGCTTTATTATTTGCCACAGCAGCGTGTATCGGCCCGATTCTTAGCGATGCTCCTCAAACGATTCGCGATAATTTATACGCCTATGGCCTCCATTTAGGCAATGCATTTCAATTAATTGATGATGCACTTGATTATTGCTCAGATGCTAAAACCATGGGAAAAAATGTCGGTGATGATTTAGCCGATGGAAAAGCAACTTTACCTCTTATTCATGCGTTAAAACATGGCAACGAGCTACAAAAAACACAAATTAAAGAAAGCTTAAAAGAAGGTAATTTAAACCATTTATCTGAAATTCTTACTACAATTAAAGAAACTGACGCTATTGCATATACTAAAAAAATCGCTACCCAAGAAATTGATTTAGCCTTAACTGCATTGATGGTTCTTCCTTCATCAGAATATAAAGAAGCACTCATTGAGCTTGCACATTTTGCAGTAAAAAGAGCATATTAGAACTAAGAACTAATTAATTAGGTACTTTCTCTACATCCCTATGAGCCATTTAATTGATATTTCCTTATTAAAAACTAATCGTGACTATTATCTACTTTATTACGGTCAGTTTATTTCTTTTATTGGCACAATGATAACAGCTGTCGCACTACCATGGCAGATTTATCAATTAACCCACTCTACTTTAATGGTTGGTCTATTAAGTTTGGCACAATTACTTCCTTTGTTAATCACTGCATTATTAGGTGGTGTATTTGCCGACCGTTACAACCGACGCCAATTAGTCATATTGAGTGAGTGTATTCTTATGGCAGGCTGTGCGACCCTAGTAATGAATGCAAATCTATCTAACCCGAATTTAAAAGTGATTTATCTTGTATCAGCAATTATGTCGGCAATCACTGGACTGCATCGACCTGCGTTTGAAAGCATGACACAGCAACTAGTTACTGCACAAAATTACAAAGCCGTCGGAGTTCTGGCAAGTTTTAAATTTAGTTTTTGTATGATTTCAGGCCCAGCTATAGGTGGGTTTCTTATTGCACGATATGGAGTTATTTTAACATATATTGTGGATTTGATAACTTTTTTGGCTTCATTAATCATGCTTAGCTTAATGAAGCCCCTTAAAAAAATAACCACTTCAAAGCATCCTCCTGTTATCAAATCGTTAAATGAAGGCTTAAAATTTTCTATCAGTCGACAAGAATTGATGGGCAGTTATCTCGTGGATTTCCTCGCCATGATTTTTGCTATGCCAAATGCTTTATTTCCCGCAATTGCACAATCATTAGGTGGCGCAACCACTCTAGGATTATTATATGCCTCACCTGCTGTAGGTGCTCTTTTAATCTCTTTTTTTAGTGGGTGGACTTCTAATATAAAACAATATGGAAAAGCTATTGCCATTGCTGCAGGATTTTGGGGAATGAGCATTATTGGATTTGGGATGAGTACCAATCTATTTGTAGCACTATTCTTTTTAGCACTCTCCGGTGCTTTTGATGCAATTAGTGGTATTTTTAGAAGTACGTTATGGAATAATGTTATCCCACATCATTATCGTGGTCGTTTAGCAGGAATAGAAATGATTAGCTACATGGGTGGCCCCAAATTGGGCGATACTCGCGCAGGTGCAGTCGCTTCCTTGTTTAGTATTACCACAGCGACTATTTCAGGTGGGGTACTTTGTATCATTGGAATAACTGCTTGTTGCTTTTTCATGCCTAAATTTTGGAACTATAAAAACCAATAAAATCTTATTAAACTTCCTTAACCCGCGATCTCAAAATTAGCTTCTGTTCTATACTAAATTATATTAAATTAAAAAGAGTTGCTACTCTCATTCTATAATAGATTTCTTCGGAAACTGTTAGTAATGCGACAAAGAGTAATTAAGAGTTTAATGGCACTAAGTTAAGAATTTATTTTTAAGGAGTAAAGAAATCTTTAAGAAACATCCAATTGAAACCTATGTATTAATTATTCTTCCTATTCTCTGGATTGTAATTTCAGGTTTTTTTGAAAAACCATTATTTTCACTTCTAAGTACTGAAAATGGAAATCTATGGTCAAGAAGTCTATTTTTTGGCGGAGATATGCTGCGAATAGGTTTCGCTGTTTTTTATTTTTATCTTTATATAAAATTATTTATTTGGCTAAACCAAATAACTCGCAACAAATTATTTAAAGAATCAATACACTCAAACACCGATATGAGGAAATTTATCGCGAGTTTTATTTATATTACTATGGCTATTTGTCTCTCTACTCTCTTGCTCGTGTTTACTGTGAAACAATCTTCTTTAGCTTCCTCTCAAGCTGATATGGTTTCCTCTAGCGAATTATTTATGAAAATGGATAGGGCTCTTATACCTTCTGATCCGCGTTTATGGTTAATTGATCTTTTTACACATACTAAATTAGATTTTTTGCTAACCTATATTTACCGCAAAATAGATTGGGTTTTTGCTTTTATTCTTGTAGCGCTTTTATTGTTCCAGAAAACACTATTTCGTAAATACATTCTTGCCTTTTTTCTTGCCCCCACCTTGGCTCTGCCTATTTGGTTAGCGTGGCCTGCAGTTACTCCTAATGAAATGTACCGCAATAATATGTTTCATATTCCATCGATTGATAAAATTCAAGAAGTATATAAACAAGTACCTTTAGGATATCATCTCGACAAATTCATGAATTATGTGGAAGGGCATATTGAAAATCCTAAACAGGAATATCCTCTAGTGTCTACCAATCCAAGTATGCATGTCTGCTGGGGCTTTCTTATTACTTATTTTGCTATTCTTTTATGGCGCCCATTAGGATTTATTTTCATTCCCTGGTTGTTGCTAACTTGTGTATCGACAATCTATACCTTTCAACATTATCTGATTGATGTTCCAGCGGGTATTCTCTGTGGGTTAATAACTATTATATTCACTAATTATCTTTTCAACTATGAAAGAAAATACTATACCGGCAATTATAGTTCGCTTTATTTTTTAGATGTTTTACAAGAAGATATAAAAAGATGTATTCCTTATTTGAAAACATCGAGAGACAAAAGAACTATTAGTTAGATTTAAATACAAATAAAATGATTTATTTTTGCTCATTTCGTACAAAATAATGTATAATATGCTGTCTTGTAATGATACTAAATTTTAAACGAAGAGCATTTGAATTAGGCAAAAAACCATACATTAAGTACGGAATAAAGCCGAGAGAGAAATGTTCTATTTTGAGAAAAAATGATGTTCACTCTATTTGAATCCCCAAAACAAGTATTCCCTCAAGCCCATCTAGACATTGTAACTCAAATAGTTCAATTAACGGGAGTCCCCGTTGATTCTTCAGTAAGAGTATCCCGAGCTGACTTACAACTTGCTGACGATCATTGTATACATATTGATATTGGCGGAGAAGGCCTTAATGAACATATGGGTTATATCTCTGGTTTTCCAAATTCGATTAATCTTAATGCCATGACTTATCAAAGTAATGGACATAATATTCCTATTCCAAATTTAGTGCAACTTGATAGCTGGTTTAAGAATCCTTCTTATCCTTTTGCTGATGATTTTGCTGATTATATTACAATCCAAAACGCACCTCTTACAGAAAAGAATGTAACAGAAATAGCCCGATGTTTACGCCCTGGCGGAGTTGTTGAGTTGTGGATTGATGATGCATTCCTAAAAAAAATGCATCAATTGGCTGAATTACTCCAATCTCGAGTCGAACTGGATTCGCTTGATCAATTCGGCGGCACTACTGGCTCAAAAAAATTTAAGATTATTTCCAATATACCTTTAGATTTGGAAAATAAAGTGGTTAGAATTCCTATACCTCAAACAGATGCCCTGGCAAAAATCACTACTGAAACTCAAGTAATTCGTGAATATTTTGCAAGAACTTTTTTCTCAAGGCTTAACCGAAAAAGCATCACTTATCCAGAGACTCTTTCTTATGAATCAAGCCCCACGACTATGTCTTTAACAGAATAATAATACGGGACTTGTGAGAAAAGCTCCCTCATTAAATAAAACATTCTTTTATTTAATGAGGGAGTTTTTGTAAAGCCTGTAATAGCAACGCTTTCTTTCCACAAAGCTTAAGAAATCCTCTTTATACACTGTGAGCTATGCTAGGAGAAGATAACTCAGGCTCTTTCTCTTTTTTATTAAAATAACTACTTGCAGCCCGGGTAAAAATAGCTGCCAAATTAATAAAAAAAGAAATAAGTGCAAAGCTAGCTGCTAAAATAAAACCGCCAAAATGATTTCCAAATGCATTAAAACTAGAAAGAGATTTAGTTTCTTCGAGCCGAACTGTATGCTTTAATCCTTTTACTAAATAAAATGCGGCAGCACATGCATCACAAGCAGCGATAAAACTTCCAGCTAAAGGCGCACTCACAGGTGATAGGAGTTGTAATCCCAAATCATTCCAAGAACGATAAGGAGTAAAAAAACCGGTTGGATTTTGTTTGTGCTTTGCTCTAACTTCTTTAATAAATTCTTCATAAAAAGACATAAATACACCAAATTTAAAATATAATTAAAGCCTAAACCATTGGTTTAGGCTCAATATACTAGTAAAAGGTAATAGACTTTATACTTTCATCTCAACTGTGGCAGTAGAGGTATTATCTTGCTCTTTATTCTTTTCACGAACAACGGCTGCATTTTCTTTACTCAAAGTATTGAGAAAAGTATTATTATTTGAACTTGCAGTTACTTGTGGCTGTGTAGAAGATGTAGCAGCAAAAAAACCAGTGCTCATCGATGAAATAAGCGAACAAAGTGTATCGTAAAAAGCTCTGCAACTCTCTACTAAAAATTGAACACTAAAAACCGTTACTTCTGGTTGTGTAACAAGCGTAGTAACAACAAAACCATCACCAGACTTAATAAGAGAAGGAAGCCCTTGATAAAATGCTTTACAGTTATCTGCTAATAGTTTAATAACTTGCTCTAACTCAGTAGTAATCTGTCCTATTAGACCTTTTAATTTTGTATCTTTGTTAATCTCCGCTCTAGTAGCAACAAAACTATTATTAAACGATCGCGCAAATACATCAAACATCTCAATAAAAGTCACTCCTGGATTTTCTTTTGTCATGCCAGCAGCAATTTTTGCAGCAAGATCAGGAGCATAACCTATACAAATAGAAGGAGTACCCTCATAGCCTGTTATGTTAAGTTCTTGAATAAAATTCTTTTTCCATTGCTTTTCTGAGCTTTCATTATCCTTCAAGAAAGCAACGACTGCTTGAGCTTCATCAGCGGTAACTTTAGGAAATCGACTAGTCATCATCGCACAAAGTCTTGTTGCAGCACGTTCTGTAGGCTCTTCAGGATTCAAGCCAAATTGTTGAGCTCTTTCTTTAACTACCTCATCATACGCCTGAACTGGAGTCATCTTACCGGTAGCTACTTGCCCTGCAATACCCAAAATTTTTGACATAAAACCAATAATGAAGTTATTCCAAAACACATCTGCTCTTTTACCTTGAGCATTTAATAAAGGCTCACCGCTTACCACATAAGTATTTCCACGAATACTTCCCATATCAAGAAGGTGAAATGCTGCATACATAGCAGGATCAAAATCAATACCGCCATCTCGTACAACTTTTGCAAACTCTCCTGGTGTTCCTTCAAGTTGGAAAATTCTTCCAGGATTAATAGCACCAGCAAGACCACCAAGAACTAAATTACGTTGTTTAGGATTTAATTTAGCAAAGTTGGGATATAGTTCTGTAATCAAAGCTTCATTTTTAGAAGTAAGAATTGCCCAAGCAAATTCATCATGTTCTTTTAAGTCCAGCTCTAAACCATGTTTCTGAGCAGCACTCTTTATTTTATCCTGAAATTCTTTAATTTTTGCCAAATCATGAATTCCAAGTAAAATTACTAGTGCTTGAAGTTTTTCAGCATCCACGTTCTTTTGTAGAATTTTCGTAGAAACAGAAAAATCAATATTCTCTTCAGCACCATCCTTTTTAATTGCTTTATAGATATACTGCTGAATTAAACGAAAATTAGCTTCACTTAAACCAAAAAAAGTATTTACATCACCATTTAACACGCCATGCAGTTGTACTTCTCCAAAGCCTGTTCTGTCATATTCAGCATGTTGTTTCCCTTCTAATTCTTGAGAAATAGTAATCGCAAGACTGCCTTCAACCTCACCCTCTTTCTTAGGATATCTTTGTTCTGGATAATCTTTAATAGGTGTGCCTTTAAGTTCATCAAATGACTCTTTTAATGGACCATTTTTTAACGCGCTTACAAACTCAAGACCAGACTTAGTCTGATATGCTAGATCTAAGATGTTTGACATATAACATTCCTATAGTAGTTGAAAGACTTTGCATAAAATACATGTTGGCTCAGTATTTTATATTGTATATATAGCCTCATTTGCTTTTCAAAAATAAAACAAAAAGACCATTAATATTTTATCTTGATCATTTTAAGGTCATAGATAATAATATGGTTTTATTTAATTTGCAATATATTTGCTGTATTTGCCAAGGTAAATGCATCTAAATTTTGAGCACTAAAAGCGTCTCTGTTGCCTACGTGCTGTGCTTTATGCACAGCATCCAGATGGCCATGAAGTGAGATAGAAGCTGCGCATAAAGCGCAGAACGTTGGTATTTTGGATTTATAATAGACGTCTTTCGAAACTCGCTGCAGAGAGCAAAGTGCGAAGAAACTCGGAGCGGAGAACCGGAGTGTACACGCAAGTACATGAGGATTCGAGCACCGAATCGACGAAGCAATTTGCTTCTGCAGTAGAGTTTCGAAAGAAGTCTAATGTACGTTTAGATGTGTTTATCCTGTAATCACTTGGATATTTCAGGTGGAAGAATGCAGAGAATTACCTGTAACACCCTTTAAACCAATCTTTCTTGCAGTGATATTAACAAGATTGAACCGCATTCAATCGTCACTTTAGTCATATTATTTTATCAACCTTCAGTAAATTCAGCTATTTTAATTCTCGGTATACGAGCAGGGATATTTACTGTAATCGAAGGGCCTATTTGACCACTAATTTCAGCTAACTCATTTAATTTTGGATCTTTTTTTCTCCATCCAAAAATAATAGCCCTATCTCCTGTTCTTATTTTTGTTGTTTTTCCTAGATTTATCATCATGGCATTCATGTTAATTTTACCAACAACAGGGTATAGTCGATTGTTTATATTCACCACCATGCCTGTTTCATTTTCTCCTAATGTTTGAGCTGTACGAGGGATACCATCTGCCCAGCCACCTGATAATGTTGCTATCCATACACCATTAGTTGGGGCGCGCCAAAAACCACCATAGGATACAGGTTCATTTTCTTCTATAAAAAATACATTTCGCACTTGCAAATTCAATTCTGCAATGGGCTCCAATTCAGGACATTTTATTGTGAGATCTTTTTTCAATTCCATTCCATATAGCCCATGGCCAACACGCGTATATAATTCTATCCCATGTAATTTTCTTAATGATTCAAATTGAGTTGGCCATTGTTCCCCCAGAAGAGCTAAACCTCCTCCAATATGAATTAGAGGTATATGAATATCTTGTGTAAGAAGGCTATTAACAACTTGGTGGAAGCGTTGCAATTGTAATGCCCTATAATTAACAATTGCTTCTCCCTGATAATCAGTACAGCGATAACAAGATAAATGAGTAGCTAATCCTGCAAATTTCACTTGATTATTATTAATACATTGCAATGCAATTAGGGTATTTAAAACTGACTCTGGCAGACTATCGCGATGACCACTATCTCGTCGCATACCTGTATCAACCATAATATGTACTTGTAATGGAAAATCAGAGTTAAAAGGCTTATTTTCTAAACTTTTTTCTAAAATTTTTATCGAATTACCTTTATCGTCTGAAGGTAAAATCATTTCGATATGATTTTGAATATAAGTGGTTATGTCTTGCTGTAAAGGAGCCTCAAATACCATAATACGTATATTTTCTGCTCCTGGAATACCAGAATTTCTTATTAAGACAGCTTCTTCTAATTTTGCAACAGCAATAAAATCAACACCTGTTTTTATTGCTGCTCCTGTAACTAATTCAAAGCCTAATCCATATCCATCACTTTTTACTACAGCAATAATTTTAGATTCTGCTGAATCTTTAGCAAATTGAATAATATTTTTTATGTTTTTTTCCAAAGCCAATGTATTTACAAATAAAACCTTACTTGCTTCGCTAGTACGGTAAAAATCAGGCAATAAAGCTTGATACTCATTCATATAGTCAAGATACTGATTATCAGTAGCGTAATGTATGATTGTTTTATCTGGATAAACTAGCTCGCGCCCTTTTATTAAATAGTGATATTGAATCCAAGATTCAGACGATAAATTTGGACCCTTGTTAAATTCACGCACTACTAGCTTTTCCCAATAATCTTGAAATTGTGGTACAATTTTTGAGAAATCATCTGAATGTTCAATAATAAATTGGCTTAGGGCTTGCACAGATAATAACCCCCTACCCATACTCAAACCTAATTTATAATCTGTACTTCCCGCACTGTCTCCTAGAAAAAATAAGGGTCTGGAACCGTCCAGCCAAGGCATATTAGTTGCGACTGTATCCCAATAATATTCTGAACGTGGTGCATAAAAAACCTGAATTTGGCTTAAATCATCAGGAAGAGATAGGTTAAATTTATTTGTTATTTTAAAAATTTCAGCTCTATAACTTTCAAACCATTTTTTTGTAGTATTTGTTACCCCATTGCCACTCATGTCTAACGCAGATGAGTTTTGTTTATAAGTAGCACGTTGAATGAATTTTTCTGGTATTTTATGAAAAATAGCGGTTAAATCCCCTTCGGGATAAGTATACAATTGCACATCAAGATTGCTATTGTTTGCAGCTGCATATGATATTCCATTTTGTCCTAATTCAATATAGGATAAAAACTTACCATCCCTTTTATACTGTTCACTTTTTTTACTTCTATAAATTAAATAAATACCGTGCCCCTTTATTTCAGGTTGTTTTCCATCGGTTATATTTAATTCTTGACGAAGCTTTTTAGCATAAGCTCCACAGGTGCAAAAAATTGCAGATGTAGACACTAGTATTGAGTCTTTGAAATTAGGGTATGCTTTTTCTATGGCAGCTTGCCAAGTGTTTTTAGTGATGTTTCCATCGTCAGGAATAAAATAAAATCTATCTTTAAATAAAGGAGAGGTTTTAAGAAA
Source organism: uncultured Legionella sp. (assembly GCA_945952115.1). GTDB lineage: Bacteria > Pseudomonadota > Gammaproteobacteria > Legionellales > Legionellaceae > Legionella. The sequence goes on from CAMFHA010000002.1 coordinate 45,026, forward strand.
ATGAATAAAGGATGATTGAAGTGCACTGATGCTAATCCAAGGCCAATAAAAATAATCAGGCTTTGGCCAAAAGCTTTTATCGGTTGATAGCCCTGGCTCAAAAAGTCGAGAGCGTGTTTGTGCATCGCACCACATTTTATTTTTTAGATCTGGGGGAAAATCATTAGCAACAATAAAGGGGATGCGCACCACTTGAGGGCGTTCAAATAATCTGCTTTCAAACAGTACAACCTGTTTACTAGGGCTTATCGTTAATAATTTATAGGCTAAATAACAACCAACGGGGCCACCACCAACTATAATTTCATATTTGTTAGACAAACCATTATTCAATATACCCACCCATATTTTTAATCACAAAAACGATCGGTTCAGTGACTCATTAAAAATAGCCACGTAACCAGTTACAAAATTAACGTCATTTAAACCATTATTAAGGCAGAAGGTCAACTAAGACCATGAAATAAAGATAACTGCTTCACCTCACACATTTTTTCTTGTTTTAATTTCACGCCGACTCCTAAAAGCCGAACAGGAAGATGTTTTCGCAAATACCCCTCTTCAAGTAATCGGCATAAAACAAGAGCATCAATTTGCTCGAGAACCTGCTCCACAGTGGTTTGTTGAAAATCATTAAACTTTAATTTAACAAAAAGTGTATGAATGCCAGCAATTTCTCCTGCACGCTGGATACGTGTTTCAAGACGTGCAATCAGTTCAGGAAGCGCCGCAAGACAAGCATTAACATCGGGTAAGTCCTTTAAATAAGTTTCTTCAACACTAATTGACTTACGAATGCGCTCAGGATTAACTGGACGATCATCTATACCACGCGCTAACTCATAAAGCCTTTTTCCCATAATACCAAATTCATTAACAAGGTATTCTTTTGAGTATTGCTGTAAATCAGCACAAGTTTTAATATTATAATTATTTAATTTTTCTTCCATTTTAGGCCCTACACCAAATAGCTTGCGCACTGGAAGAGCTTTCATAAAGCCCTCAACCTCTTCAGGCCTAATTACCATTTGCCCATTGGGTTTATGCCAATCACTGGCAATCTTGGCCAAGCTTTTATTGGGTGCAATGCCTGCGCTAGCGGTAAGTTGCCTAGCTTGAAAAATACGTCTTCTAATCTCTTGAGCTATCCAAGTGGCACTGCCTTTGCATTGCACAGAAGCACTCACATCAAGATAAGCCTCATCTAATGACAAAGGCTCAATCAAATCAGTATATTCTTTAAATAATCCACGAATGTATTGGCTTTCCTCACGATAAACGTCCATTCTTCCAGGTCGCACTATAAGTTGAGGGCAAAGTGTTAACGCTTTTGCAGTAGACATTGCGGAACGCACACCAAATTGACGAGCAGCATAATTACATGTTGCAATCACTCCGCGCTGATTGGGCTTACCACCTACCGCAATAGGTTTTTTAGCAAGCTCAGGAAAATCTCGCATTTCTATGGCTGCATAAAAACAATCCATATCAATATGAATAATTTTTCGCTGAACGTTTTCTTTCGGTTCTGTCATTACTCTGTACTAATCCTCATATAAAGTGTAGTTGAAGATGGGTTTGAGCGAATCAAAACTAAATATAAAGTTAAATTCAAACGCGATTTACTTAAAGTCTGCTGATATTTCATCTTTAGGAATCCGAGATAATCTTATCACCATCATTAATAAGAGAAAAATTTCAGGCAGAGCATCCAAATGGGCTCCTAGGATCTGGATCCGCGCATAAAGCATGTAATGAATGCACTGTCATTAAATTAGACTTCTTTCGAAAGCAAAATGCGAGGAGACTCGGAGCGGAGAACCGGAGTGTACACGCAAGAAGGAATACTAACAGCTGCTATTAGTAACGATTTAGACAAAATAGATTTTAATTTCACGCTCATTTATTCCTTAAAAATTTAATCGAGCATTTAACATTAAACCATTTTGCTTAGGTATATTTGAGATAGATCCAGTAGAGGTTGTTGTATTAATTGTATAAGCGGTCGCCCCATCAAAAATACCTTGATAGGTCAAGAATATAGCGGCTCGTTCGGAAATTGTGTATCCAATACCCGCTTGTATTTCGAATGCAACTTGAGACAAGTCATTAAAAGTAACACGATCATCAATTTGCATACGACGATAAGCAATCCCTAATTTAAGGGGAATAAAGTAAGAGGGAAACTCATTGGAACGCACGTCTGTCGTGAATAAAAAATCAAGCATGGGTTTAATATTGAGCTGAGGATGAACGCCGCCAATTTCATCTAAGGTGGTTTGTGAAATATTTGCGCGCATCACATTACCATTTTGAACACCGATTTCAAAATTAATTGGAAGTGATTTAAGCGGAAATAGCTCTCGCCCAATAGAAAAACGCCCAAAAGGTGTTTGTCCATCACCAATTGCAGCCTGGGGCCCACTAGTTAGAAAATTGTCGCCATTGTAACCGCCAGCAAACCAAGTATAACCAAGCCCTCCCGTTATAAACCAATGCGAGATAGGTTGTGAATTCATAACAGAACCGACATCCCCTGCCTTGACAAGAGCGGGTATTAAAAAAGATATGCTGAGAAGAGATACCCATTTTCTTTGACTTAAAATCATATAACATCCTTGTTAATTATCCTAGAAAACGCAGTTGAATCGTAGCGAGAGTGTTTAATGTGCTGATTATTCAACTGCGTTTTCGAGGATTATAGCTCCTTTTTTATTTTGTGATTGATCCTAGCATTGGTTTTAAGTAGATTACAATAATAAATTTAAAGGAGGAGGCCTCGAGTGCTGACTCTGACGATTCTAAGTTTGAGAGCAAGTTACATAATTTTCAAATAATGATAAAATTATCATCATTAATGCTTTTTACTACCAATGCCCTTCATTAGGTGCAGAAACCCATGGTTCTTGTTTTGGAAGAGGCTCACCATCTTGCAATAATTCAATAGAAATATTATCTGGCGACCGAATAAATGCCATATAACCATCTCTAGGAGGCCTATTAATAATAACCCCTGCATCTTTTAATCGTTGGCAAGTGTCATAAATATTTTTTACTCTGTAAGCCAAATGCCCAAAATTACGTCCTTCATCATAAGAAGAATTATCCCAATTGTAGGTAAGTTCAATTAAAGGTGCTTTTGATTGCTTCGCTTGATCTAAATCATCTGCTGCCGCCAAAAAAATTAGAGTATAACGCCCTTGTTCATGTTCAGTTCTCGTAATCTCAATTAACCCTAATTTATTACAATAAAAATCTAGAGATTCCTCAAGGTTAGTTACTCTAACCATGGTATGCAGATACTTCATTGCTTGCCTCCTATCTATAATGACGGTTTTTTTTATCGCATTTCCCATTAAACTTTATACTTCGTTGCATTCTCATTCAGCTTCAATCATGTACTGATGTACACTTCTTCGCCTTATTCAAATACACCTCGTCTAAAACTTAGCGGGCAACACTATATTAAATTTTTAATGAATTAACTAGCCAATTGTTTTAACACTAAAATCATCTTATCTATTTCATCTTTTGTATTATATATATGTGGTGAAAAGCGCATGCCATATGGATGTAAGGTATCCACCTTAATATGATGTTCTTTAAATAAAGAAACTGCTTTATCAAATTCAGGAAATCTTATAACCAATGTTCCTCCACGATGTGAACTATTTTGTGGCGATAAAACATTTAAATTATATTCATTGGCACCATTTAAAAGTCGGTTTAATAATTCTTGGTTATGTTTATAAATCGTATTTATGCCAATATCAACTAGTGTTTCAATACCTGAACTTGCCAGGTATAAAGGAAATACAGAAGGCGTTCCTCCTAAGAAGCGCAAGGCTGTTTTTGCATAACGAAAATGATGAATATTTAAATCAAAAGGTTTATCCTCTGAAAACCAACCCACATCAAGAGGCTTAAATTCCTTAACTTCAGGCAAATTAACCCATAAAAATCCTGCACCAGGACCACCACAAAGCCATTTTAAACTTGACCCAATAATAAAGTCCGCATCCCAAGCTTGAACATCAATGGGCAATACCCCTATAGATTGTGCTACGTCAATAATACTAAAAATGCCCTTTTCTCTGGTTATTTTGGTAATTTCCGTTACAGGATTAGAGCTATTATCTTCAGAATAAACATGCGTAATAAAAGCCAGCTGCACCTCGTCAGTTAGAGCATGAGACCAAAAATCAAGTCGTTCATCACAGGGTATATTCGGTATAAACTCTAAGGTATATCCTTTCTTTTTAAAGGTTTCAAGCACAAACCCCATAGATGGAAAATCGTGTTCAGATAAGATAATTTTTTTGCGTGATCTACGTTCTGGAAGCGAATAAATGATTTTTTCAAGTGCAGAAGAAACATTTGCCTGAGGACAAAATTCATCAACATTGCCATTTAAAAGTTTGGCTAGAGCACTACAATACTGTTTGATGACAGTTATCCATTCATTCCATGCATCACTGCCGCAAGTTTTCCAAAGATCCAAAAAAACATTGGTTTGTATTTGAGTTTTTTTGGGGAGCAGTCCAACTGCATGACTCAATAAATAAATATCATTTGGGATAAAAAACTGATCTCGTATTGTGCTCATGCGTTTTATCCTTCCTTGGTTTCATATGAATTTCCCCAGTGGTTTGTCATTTGACTTCGTACACTCCATAATTCAGGAAAATAAGATTTTGACATCCTATTATTTAAATTCTTGATGTTATTTCCTTGCAATGAAACAACATCTTTTCCAATAAGTCGTTGAGCAATTTCAAGATGATGAGATAGAAATCTATGAAATTGAATCTCAAAGGAAATTAAAGCCTCAGCAACAATAAAAGCATCTGAGTGATTAAATTTAGAATCATATACCTCTTCTAATTTTATATTATTTTTTATCAAATAATTTTCTTTGTATGCCTCCCATAATAAAGGAAACAATTGCAGCACGATTTTAAACCCTGGTGATTCTTGACCACTACCCTGGCCTAATTTGGCTCTAATTTCTTGATAATCTTTGGGTGCCATGGTTTCCAAAAAATCAAGCATAGATAAGAGTGTTGATTGACAATGGCTTATACGATTAAATAAAGTCATTAATTTATTGGTTTGTCTCATCGCCATACAATCAATTATTTCCAATAAAGTATAATTCATCAGTTTCATTAATAACTCTTCGATTTGATGAACCATTTGAAATTGCAACTCATCTCCATTACAAAGATCTTTAAATGGTGTTTGACAAGAAAATAAGTCATGAAGCTTCATATAAGTCCAATATTGAGAAGTGTTGGATTGCTCCATCAATTCATAAAATATTTTTTTATTCATACACTATGTCCTTTAATTATTGAGCTCCAAATTCTTTTTCTAAGATTATCCTAGAAAACACCGTTGAATCGTAGCGAGAGTGGTTAATGTGCTGATTGTTCCAGAGATTTTGATGATTTTTTGCAGAAAGCGTATCATCCATACGGTGAAGTAAAAAATCATCAAAATCTCTGGAACAATCAGTGCAGTAGACACTCCTAGCAGATTCAACTGCGTTTTCTAAGATTATATACTTATTAAATAAAATTAATAAATTTAAGAGTTACTTTCATGAGCGAAAAAATTTATTGGGTCTATATTTTGCAGTGCAATAATCAAGCCTACTATACAGGATTTACCCACAATCTTGAGAAAAGATTTCAAGATCATCTTTCTGGTAAAGCCAGTAAATACACTCGCAGTTTTAAACCTATAAAAATAGCACAAAGTTGGGAAATTAAAGGAAATAAAGCTCAGGCCATGTTTTTTGAGCGTAAAATTAAAAAACTATCAAAAGAACAAAAGAAACAATTAATACTTAACCCAAAACTTCTTTATGAATAGAAAAATAGGATTATGAAAAGTTCAGCATCATCCACACATCCTATTGCTTTTAATAGAACTATTCTCCTTTTCGTTCATTATTTTTTCATATTCTAAATCAGACATTTTTGCTTTGGTCGATTTTGCAAATAATGTTAAGGGGAATGGTCCACCAAATGAAGAGGTAGAATTTTTATAAAGAATCGCATTTCCTGCTCGATCCACTCGAACACCAATTGCTTGCTGTTTTTGGGCCCACTCAAGTAAGAAATTCATCCCTCCTGCATCTAATAATTTTCTATCTACGAAGAAACGAATAACTTCTTCTGGAGTCTTGCATTTTTTCAAGGCTTTAGTTAATTTTGCACGAGCCTCTGCAACAGTAGGGCCATCAAAATAATCAAACAAATTATAAGTTGAGGATGCCATTATTATATAATCATCCGCTTTTTTATCTTCGGGATCTTTCGATAAAATAAGTATCAGGTTCAATATGGAAAATGGCATTGTTAGACGCACAAGCCATCTATCATAACTTAAATTAACTAATTTATTTGCTTCATTTGTCAATGTGCAAGTCGGCAATACTACTCGAGACATAGTAGATAGTTTAGAGGGATTGACTTGTTCTGATATGGACTTATCGCTTATCGAGCCTAATACCTGCAAACCAACATGATTAAATTTTACTTGAGTATCATATCTAGCGATAATTTGGCTAATTTGCTGATTTTTTTCATTAATAAGTGAAGAAATATCAGGATTGCTCTTCACACTTAACTCAACATAATTTTTTACTCTCATCATTTGCATAATGCGATTGGAAACTAACGCTCCACCAAATCCCAATACGCTGAGCGCAACTGGTGATTCTAAAAGTATTTGATTCGTAAGTGCTAACCAACTAACTGCCAAAACAGGAGATACCACTGCAAACATCGCTGCTTGTTTGAGAAGTTCTTGTATATGACCATGAAGTATTCTATAGCCGTGATTTAACTCTTCAATAGATAATTCAACTTGATTCTTTTTTTTTATCGTAGAACTAGAATTTATTTTTTTTGAACTACTTAAGGTTTCTGGATTTGATGCTCTGATTACATTTTTTTTAACTGAGAATGAAGCATTTATAACTGGATTTATTCCTGAAGACTTAAGAAGTAATTGTTTTGTTGTCAGAAACAAGCGATTTCGTAACATAGGATTGCTCTTTTCATAAAATACCGATTAGTTTTATAACAAGAAAAGATAAAATATACAAATCATTTTGATTCTATTAAATACTAGGTATCTTATTCTCTTTATAAACCTCAGAAACTCGTTCACCATTCCAAAGATATCTTAAATGGCATCCTTGTATAGGGATAGTAAGCGCGGGAGGTCTAAATATAGCCATACATAAGCCGGTTAAATTTCTTACGCTTGGATATAACAAGCCCCATTCTTTTTGTTGACACAGTTTTGTACCAAATTCCTGACTTTTATGATAATAAGCAGGATCAGGATTAAATAATTCATCATATTGTTTATGGGTAATATCTATTAAAGGCTTTTTTATTTTAGCAATATATTCTCTCATTGAAATTGAGCAAGGCTTTTCATTTGAAGCGCGATAAAATCGTTCTCGATGAAAAATCGTTTCCTTAATAGCAGTTTCAAGTGATGAAGCAGCATAATAAACGCCAAAACTACCATCACTAAATCTTGACTCAAAACCAACATGTGTGAAAGCAGCCATAATCGGAGTTGATCCAGGACCACCAATCCAATCCTCTTTATCAATCCGATTTACCTTACCATATTCGACAAGCATCCGCTCATTAGTTAAACCTTCAAGAAGAGCTATTTGCTCAAGCTCCTCTGCAGACTCCGCCCAATCAAATAAAGTTACAGGAGGAAATTTAGAAGGTATTAGTCTATGCACTTTTTTATTAAAATCGATATAAGAATACATGTTAATAACCTCGCCAAAAATCCAGAAATCGTCTCACCTCTGCCAGGCGAATCATCCCTCCTTCTAGCATATATTCTTTTGGTGTTAATCCTTTAAAAGGAGGTAAATCGTTTTTACGATTAATCCATGTTCTCGCCTGTTCACCATCTTCAAATAAGATACGTAAGGATTTATAAATCCCTAGAAGATAAGAAACTCGTTCTTTTTGATCTCTATTTAATTTTGCTTTATGAGAAGTATAAGTAGAACGAGGCATATCTCCCATTAAAATGCGAGCTTCGTTTTCTTTTAAATCAAAACGATCGACAAGATGAATTAAAGATTTCCATATTACTTCATCTGATATGTTGTGTAGAGAATAAATATTAGTTTGCATAATAACTCCCAAACCGTTCAGTTAATTGTAGTCCATACAAAGACAAATGTCTATTTAAGGACAAATTAAATTCAATGAAAAAAGTTGTGATATTTAGCCTAGAACGATTGGTTTACATTACTAAAGGTTACCGAAAGGGGTATTCGTTGCCTCATAATTGATGTTACCGAACAGTATTAAGGATTGACTTTCAAATTTTTACTGTATATAATTTATACACTTTGTTTTTTGAGTATGTCATGCCCACTTCTTCTATAAATAAAGACCTCGCAGCGAACAACCAAAATACATTAAAGAAAGACTCTTTAAAGAAAAATTTGAATCTTAAATTAATTGAGGATTTTAATCTTGCTTTGGGGAAATTAATATCACTGGAAATTTCTTTAATAGATAAATATGGTGTAAATAAGGCTGTCGTTGCAGCAAATAATAATTTAATTAATAAATTAACTGAAGCCTTAAGCACTTATGAAAAAAATGGTGATTATTCTGAATTTAAGAATCTGTGTTTTGATGCGATTGATGAACATGTTAAAACACAGTTCAATACGCACAGGGACAATCGATTTATTCAATTTTTTGCCGATATTATTTATGCAGTAAATACTTTATTTAATTCCTTATTTACTAGCAATAGACAAAAGCATGTTGATATGGCTTCGTTTTTTCATTCAACGTCTCGCCCAACTAATTCAGCTACTGTCTTATATACTTTTACTCAAGACATAACGAATGCCTTTCGATACTTAGATAGTTCTAAAGTTAATTCATATGATACAAAACATATTGACAATGCAGTTGATATAGAAGAACAGCAGAAAGGACTAAGATTTTCAGAAAATGATCATTTAGAAAAGGTCGTTCGTGGATATAGAGGATACAGCGCAAAAGAATTAGATCAATATTTTGACGCATTAGAACAAGATCCAGAAGCAATGAGCTCAGCTCAAAAAGCATTAAATCAACCAATACAATATAATCGCTCCATCTGGAATGAATCGCCTAGTAGTCTGTTTTGGTTAGATGAAATTGCAAAAAAACATGGTATTGATTATGGTCATCATAGCGGAGGCAGTTTTCAAACTTTAAAAAACGATATTTTATATATTTTAAAGCGTGGTGGTCGAACACAAATAATAGAAGAAGCATTGAAATCCAATTTCGAACAAGCAGAAAATTCATCTAATGGGCAATGCTCTATCTAGAGTCACAATGCGAAATCCTGCTTTGACTATAATTCTAAAAAGCAGTTAAATCGTAGCGCGAGTAGTTAATGTGCTGATCATCAAAATCGCTTGAATAATCAGTGCAGTAGACACTCATATTAAAACTGAAATAAATATTTATTATCTGGAGAAATTCATGCTTGCTCCCGCAGCTATTATGTACGATTGTGATGGCGTTTTAAATAACGCTCAAGGTGAGAATCCAACTACAGATTCGCCTTTTATAGTAGATCAAGATGGTTATATGGGTGGAACTATTATTGGCCTTGAACGATTAAAAAAAATCACCCAATTTTGTATCACACATCATATTCCTTTGTACATTATCACGGCTAGACCAGAACGACATAGAGGCTTTCTAGAAGGACTGGTTGAAAATCTTAATGGCTTTCATACAGGAGTTGGCGGATTCAAACGCGAAAATATTCACTGCTTAGGTATAGAAGAATATAATGAGCAATTAGGAAGATTGGCTGTAAAATCTTTGATAGTAGAAAAATGGCAGCGTATTCAAGAAATTCATTCTACAAATCTCAGCCATTTACCCAAAAACCATATCTTATTTATTGAAGATAAATGGGAAAATCTAGAACCAGTAATGAAAAAAGGTTATGCAACCATCCAAGCTCAAGTAGGTAGAGAGGAACATCATCAGCAAACTCTCAATTTCTTATCAGCTCTTATCGATACTCCTTTTGTAAGTACGCAGGGAAATTACGCTGTATTAACTAAGCCAACAGAATTAGATATGAGACGTCCTTTAGATAACACCGAATTTTTAGAAGCAGCAACCACAGCAGAGTTAGACGGTTGGTATTGGCGCAAACGCTTAGTACCAGATATGAGTACCTTAGCTGACATGGCACTAAGAGACGCTCAAAAAAGAGAAAAAACAGCTCAAGATCTGTCTTCTTTGCAATGCAAACAAATGATTTTTTTTACGGATACTTTTGATTTAATACAAAAACGAATGGAAAATTGTTCTTTTGGAACACTTTCATCTATAGAAGAGTTGAAAAAGAAAAAATTTATTATTTTAGTTGGATCTGAAGGAAAACGTAAAATAGAGCCACTAAAAAAAGCGCTTTCAGACTCAGGCATGGATTTAAAAGATCTAGTAATTGTTGGATTACCTGCAGATTCAGGGGTTGCCTGCCAACCTGTTGGGCATGAAGAAATTTTATTAGGTTGCCAAAACCGATTAAAACAAGTTTTGTGTTTTGAGCAAGGGATAAAACAATGGCTAGATCAGACTTACCCTAAACATCAAATAACGATTGTTTCAATAACGATTGAAAATGGAATAGGCTTATTCCCAGTGGATTCAGTGGAGGAAAATGGAACTCTACGCCTAGCAAAAACACCATTAACTTCGCAAAATAACACAAAATTCCATTTTTATGATCAAGCGCATCTTCTTTTTCACTGTGAGAAGCAAACTGTTCACCATGTTGCAAAACCAGCGCAAATTGAGTATATTTTAACCGGCAATGAGTTAGAAGAATTAATGGCTTATTTTAATGATGGAAAACCCAAAGAAACCTATTATTTAAAACAAAGTGAATGGTCGTATGAAATGATAACGAGAAGTGACAGTTCTAATCCAAACAGCGCTCTTCCTTTTCGACATGAGAGTGGACATATTTTTTCTAGCGACGATTTAATTCAAGAAGCACTCTATAATTTCTTTAACTTCACTTTTAAGCAACTAATGTCCAACTTACATAATGAATCTAAAGATAAGCTGACCTCTTTATTAAAGCAAGTTGGTTCACAATTCATGCCGAAGCGTAATCAATACTTAGATGAAGCAGTTAATATAGAAGAACAGCAGCAAGGACTGAGATTTTCAGAAGAAGAGGATAATATTAAAAACTCATTTAATTAAAAGAACTAATGGCCGTTTTCAAAGCCTTTCCGTCTGATCACTGCCATTTAATTTTGGCCTAAATCGTCTTCCTCCGGCATGACTGGAGGATCCATGACTTCATTAGGGGCGTGGATCTTCCAGTAAGATTATGGATTCTCTGGTCAATAATTACACCATTTTATGGGATTTTAAGTTCTCCAAACCAATACCTTTTCATTCTCCGATTCAGCCCAACCATTACACATTAACTGACATACAATGCCCAGAGTTGACGCTAAATAATGAGCTAAATTCTGCAGAAATTGAATGAAGAAATGCCATTCATAGTTATATTTTTTTTCTGATTCAATGATGCATTGATCTTGTTTATTTGCTGTTTCCAAAATCCAATTTCGAATTGTTTCACTGACTCCAGCATGACAATGTTCATTTTTAAATAGCTCTGAATCCAATAATTGCTTACATGCATTAGATAAATCTTGCCCTTTTAATTGTCTCAAAAAGTCATAGGTACAATTCTGCATCAAGTCAATTAAATTTCGTGTTTCGCTCCAATAGCGGTAATTTTCTTTTCCAGAAAATAAAGTTACACAAGAAGCTTGATAACGAATACAATCCCTAGAAACATAAATTGTATAAAAATCTAAGATGCCCTGAATGGATTGTATTGTGTTGATTTCTTTTTTTAATAATTCAAACAGGTAAATTAATTGTCCAACAAGCCCAAGATATTCTTTCTCTTATAGGAAACATGCATGAACTAGCAAATCAGTTAAAAGATCCTTTTTCTGGAACGTTACATCTAGGGATTATTCCGACCTTAGCCCCCTATCTTCTGCCACTTATTATGCCTAAATTATCAACTATTTTCCCTCAAATAGCTTTTTATTTAGTTGAAGAAACTACTTTAAATTTATTAATAAAACTTAATGAAGGAACACTTGATGCCCTATTATTAGCACTACCAATAGAAGGAGATTTTTCTATTCAACCTTTATTTGAAGAAGAATTTGTTTTAGCCCTACCCTTAAAACATGCTCTAGCAAAACAAAAAACCCTCCATTATTCTGAGTTAGAAAATAAAACACTATTTTTATTGGAAGAAGGACATTGTCTACGCGATCAAGCGCTTGCAGTGTGTCACAAAATGAATGCGTCTGAATCAAAAAATTTTCGAGCAACTAGTCTTGAAACATTACGCCATATGGTGGCAGCAGGCGTAGGCATGACGCCCATGCCAAAACTAGCATGCCGCGCCAACGATGGAGTCTGCTATGTGCCCTTTACTTCACCGGCTCCCACAAGGACAATCGGTTTTGTTTGGAGACAATCTTCGGTAAAAAAAATTCTCTTGGAGCAGCTTGCCACTCATATAAAAACAATAGTGCCGTTTACACAAAGCTAAATACTAAAAATCCAAATTAAAAATTAAAACAGAGAAAAGTTTTCTCTTCAGGATTTTTAGCTTTAATTTCAGAGCATGATTTTTCCCACTTATTCTTAACTTGCAAACTTCTTAAGCGTTGAATGATTTCTTCATTAGTTTCTTTGCTGGGATCAATATTTTCCCCTAATAATAATTCTGCTAGAGGAATTTGCTTATTAATATTTGGATTTTTTATCGCAGCAACGAGTGCTTTTGCTGAAGCAGTTTCTCCATAAATAGCTTGAAAGAAATAAGTAGGTCTGTAGCTTAAGGTAATTTTTACTAGCTTCATAACTGTCTCTTTCATCATCTCTTTAGTAAGCGGATGTTGAGAGTCAATATCATCAATAAGTTCATATAAGAGCTTGCCTTTATGACCATATCGACTTTGATAAGAAGAGGTATTAATGCAATTAATAATTAATCTCCTCAATTCTACAACTTGTTTAGGTTGCATCCACTCCTCTTCAATATTCTCATCCTCATTAAGATGAATAGGAGCAGCTACTTTATTTATAATACTCGTAGCTTCGGGAGGAGTGATTTCTACTGGCAAAGCTATAGAAGTTGGTGAGGCAAATGCAGAAATACCGCTATCTTCTCCAAATAATTTATAAAACTCTTGATGAATAGAGCCAATTTTAGCCGCTAAAGAATTTTTTTCTCGTTCAGTGAAATTAGGCGCCGTGATTATTTGTTCAAAATTAGAAAAAGCTTGAGAAAAATCATCTAAACTACTAGTAATTGTAGTGGTCATCGGCCCTAAAATATTTTGCATATTACGATTTAGTTTTTTGTCTTTACTAAGAAAGGAATCAATTTGTTCTATATAATGTCCAAGTTCAGCATATTCATTTTTTACTTTACTAAGGCAATTAACCAAAAACACTTGAAAAGGCTTACACTGTAAAAAAGTACGATAAGTTTGTACAATTTCAGTAATAGAATCCAATAATTTAGTAATTTCAGAAAAACGATATTGATGTTTAGGGAGCTTATCAATCTCATCTTCAGTCTCTTTATGAGCATCAATAAAAGGAGATAATTCCCAAAGGTAATAATTCTTGCCAGCATTAGCTTGAAGATTAATTTGTTTCACTTGCTCACTAGCAGCATAAGCTTTAGTTACATTTACTTCCGCATCATCTGTAGAGGCTGAGGTTTTAGATGGTAGATCTACATCCACTCGATGATCTTCTAAAACGAGAGTTATTAAAGGAACTAAACGGCGAGCTGTTAAACGAGCAACTTCAATCCGTTTTGGATTAAAAACACTTATATTTAGCTCTGTTTTACTTACTGCCTTAATTGGTTTGATAAAACGCTCATCAAATTCTTTTAAGGTACTTAGAAGCTCAAGAGCAGCATCAGAGCCCTGCTTGACTAAGTTTTGATACAGTTTATCTTTATCCTCTCTAATACTATGTATAAAAATAACCAATGTATCTATAAGAGTGCATGGCGGATCGTTAAAAAAAGGAGTATTTTGTGCTTTAGCTGCAAAAGGAGTAAAAAATTTAATTAAATCCGGAGAGTCTATTAAGAGTTCATGAAAATAGCTTATCGTCGAAGCTAAATATTCTGCGGCTTTTGTATCAGGCTGCTCTTGATGCGTTATCGGATCTTTTCGAGTATAGATGAGCTCAAAAACACTGGTGTCTAAAGTTCTTAATGTTCGATGGGCATTATTGGTAAGATCATCAATATTAAGTTCATAAAGGTATTCTTCCGTATAAGCTCTTTTTAATGCTTTCACTAGCAACTCTACTTTACGAACATAATAAATAAGTTTATTAGCATAATTACTAAGAGGAAGGAGCGAAGTTTTTTCACTAGGATTTAAAAGCTGATTTAAAAATAAACCTGCTGTTCTACATAGTTCAATACAATGTTCTGAAGAAAAAGGATAGCCTTCTTCGGGATCTACTGGATGCTGTAAATTCCATAATAAATTAGCTAAACAAATCATTAAAAAACGAGGAGCACGTAAATCATTTAAATAATTTTCATTTCTAAAAGCCGATTTCATAAACTCCAAAAAGTTATTCTCTTTTTGAAAATTATTATCTATGTCTGCAATAGAATCTGGCAAAGCTGCTTTAAAAAATAAGCTAATCGCCGCTCTTTGTTTATCAATGGTTTTCGTACTTGCAATAGGTTGAGCTAGAGCATCACTCATCTTGTAATAAGGTAAGACTGAATAAAATTCAACGTTACTAAGCTCTTTAGAAGTGCTTTTTTGAATTCCTAAATATTTTAAAAAAGTAGGATTTTTTTGTGCCAACTCAAAAAAAGCCTTCATAATTTGTTCTTGCTTAAAAAGTGATTTTTCTTCTATATTAGTTCTAATTTGAAACGTGGCAATTCCTGCTTGACGCTCTTTGTCAAAACTAAGCCGTTTATCTTTTAAATTATTTAATTGATTGTGGATGGCAAAAACAGACAATTCAATTCCTTGAATTGCTGCATTAATGGCTATCGACTGAAGATTAGCTTCAGAACTGATACCGGAAAGTGTTTTATTTCCTCTAATTAATTCATTTACTCGCCCTAATGCAGCATCTTTTATAGAACTTACTTGAGCTACTTCTCCTGCTACATCAGCTTTTGTAATATTTACAGCCATTCTCAAAGCTTGCTCTGTAAAGATATCGCTCATTTTAGCTTCCTTATGCATTTATTTATGGTATTTTTAATTAGGAATTTAGAAAATAGACTTCTTACATAACCTGCGTCTTTGAGTTTATTTCCGCGTTGCAAATACACAGGTTATGCAAAAAGTCTAATCAAAATTGAAAAATTAATAACATGTTTAATTTTTTTAAGCAAGGGGCAATAATCGCACTATCCTATCTCCCCAGCAACATCAACTTGTTAGATAAAATGCTGAGAAGATACTGTAACAACAGAACTTATTTAGGTTGAAACCAAGGCAAATCAGGATAGCCTTGCTCTGAATAAAGTTTATACGCTTGATTTCCTTTGTGAATAATAAACATAGTGGCCATTCCATAGGCAGTGCGAGGTATAAAACCAGTAAATATTTGTTTAGATTTTACTTCTTTACATATGAGATCTCGATATTTAGAAGCAGATTGCTCAGAAGTATACTCTTTGTGCATGAGAAAACGCAGTCTATTAAGAGGGGTGGTGATTACTCCTACCCAAATACCGCTGATAATTGCAGCAATAAAATCGGCAATCAAAGGATCTGAAATACGCTGTCGCATTTCATCAGAAACCATAGGCATTACTTGTAAATAACCTGATGCAAGACCTGCAGAGCGAGCCATAGTCGCTACGGTTCCTCTCCCTAAACCAAATAAACCGTTAGACTGATATACCCTCTTAATAATTTGAGGGGCAGAAGGAGGCTTAGTGCCAGGCTCATTATGAAGCTGCTTAATTTGAGCAGCGGCCTCAGGAATATTTGCTGGAGCGCCAGCAAGCCCACCAGCAATAACTGAAATACCAAGACGATCTTTTTCATTAAGTTGGATTTGATATTCATATTCCAATAAGTGGATGAGCGCACTATTTAAAGCAATAGAAACTCCAGCTCTCATAATAAAAGCCATATTGTAACATAAAGCTCCATCAAACATTCTTGATACTGACAATGAGGAGTGTGTTGGAGAGGGAGCTAATTTTAACTTTTCATCCATGATGGTGCTTTTCCTATTGTTTACATGATTAGCTAGTCCTGCAAATGGTGTAGTAATAATAGCATTGAAAGAACCAACCACACATCCTTGTATAAATTTTTCTCCATCTAAATAGGAAACACCATTATTTAAAGAATTCTCTTTTTTCATAATACGATTTAAAAATTTAATTGCGGTATTGTATTAAAAAACACATAATTGATCAATATGAAATATTTGTGCACAAATAAATTCATGTTCACTTCGAAGAAATTGCTCGTCTAAACTCTAGCAAGAATCTTATTGGTGTCTATTTTTAAATAGTATTAAGCAATTAGAATTTAATTTTTTTGAGTTATTTCTGTGTTTTCAGGTAAAGTTAATTTTATTTACTCGATTATGAGACTACTCAATTTGCATTGCAATATTTAATGGCTATTGCAAATTTAAGTTAGAATAGTTCTTATTTAGTTTTTAATATTGTAATTCGGATCAATCACAACCTCATTATTTGGATTATTTCTTCTTTCTGCAATTATTTTTGAAAAAGCTTGCATTGATTGTGTTTCACCAAAAATCTTCTTATCTATAAATTTAATACCAGAGCCCCAGCGATATTGATCTAAGTATCTATCTTCTTTGCTCTTTATAAGCTTTGTTATTTTAGCATCTAATTCATTATCAGGAGTTTGAGCTAATATATTTTTAAATTTTAAAAGTATTCCAGTCTTTCTTTCTGCACCTTTTAATTCTTCTAAATTATCTTTAAAAGGGATAGTAGCATATTTGTATTGAGTTGTTTCTTTTAAAGTCAATTGGACATCATTAAAAAATTGGGTAATATTTTCAACTAAAGCATCGTATTTCTTAGCTCGATAATTTGTATCTCCATGTGGTGAATGAGCTATGCCATTAAGTGAGTTGGAGTATCTTTCATATAATAGAGATTTTTCTATTTCACTAAGATTAATATATGTATTTATTTTTTCTTGATATACCTCTTTCTGATTTTTCTTTTTATTCATAGCCTCAACAATAAAATCATATACTCCTATTAGTACATCATAATTTACTTTTTTATTCATAACTAACTCTAAGAAACTATATTGATATAAGTATAGACTATGTGTTTTTCACAATAAACGCAGAAGCAAATATATTGATTATATATTATGCAATTAGATGTCTATACTTTGAGATCAAAAGCGGTATAAGAAGAATTAAATAGGAATAAAAAAAGCGGCAAGAAGCCGCTTTAGAGAATAAAGGCCTGGC
>CAMFHA010000003.1 GCA_945952115.1 uncultured Legionella sp.
GCTTTTGAGTATTTGTCAACTAAAACTTAAGGCTAATTGGAAGGACAAGCCGCGGTACGTGGGGAGCTTGGATGTCAAGCAAAACTTAAGGCTAATTGAAAGATGGAAGGTGGAATGAAGGATTTCTTGAATTTAAGTACAGTGAAACATTCGGAGATCCTTCGTCGCAAGCGACTCAGGATGGCGTCCGAGTAGTTACCTTATTTTTTAAATAACTTTTGCCATTGCTGCACCATATCTTGCATCTGCTCACTCCATTGCTTAGAAACTTGCTGATAAGTATTAGCTTGCAAAGGTTGATTCATTGCCTGAAATAAATCGTTTATCATTGATTTAAATGAAAGCTGCATTGGATGATTAGCTAAAGTTATAATTTGTCTTAAAATTTCTGAAGATAAAAACTGAGTGGGTCCAGCCTCCATTTCAACAATAATTTGTAATAAAATAGCATTAGTTAAATCTTTTCCTGTTTCTGAATCTTCAACTTTAAATTCCAAACCATCCAAAACATAGCCCTGTAATTGCTCCAGTGTGATATATTGGCTGGTTTCAGTATCATATAAACGTCTATTTTTATATTTTTTTATTAATCGCATGATGAACCTACAAAAACCTAATACATGTGTAAACCGCCATTAATACTTAAATTGGCCCCAGTAATATACCGACTTTTTTCACTAATTAAAAATTCAATTGCCCAAGCGATTTCTTCTGGCTCAGCTAAACGTTTAGCAGGAATTAAGTTAATAATATCATCTAAAATATCAGGGCGTATTCCTTGCATCAATCGTGTATTGACGTAACCAGGCGAAATACTATTGACTGTAATATTTTTTATCATGAGCTCTTGGGCTAAACTTTTAGTAAAACCATACACCCCAGACTTAGAAGCTGCATAATTTGCTTGAGAAAACTGACCTTTTTGAGCATTTACCGAAGAAACATTGACGATTCTTCCTGAAGCTTGCGCTTTCATTCCTTCGACTACTTGGCGTGTTACATTAAACATTCCATCTAAATTAACGCGCAACACTTCATCCCATTGTTGCTTTGTCATTTTGGTAAATACAGCATCTCTCGTAATGCCCGCATTATTTATCAAAACATCAATTGGACCATATTGATAAATAATACCCTCTATCACGTCTTTACATTCATCAAAATTAGTCACATCCATATGTTTAAAACTTATATTTTTATAATCTTTTTCATGAAGAAGATGAACCCATTCTTTAGCTCTATCTTCTGCAAGAACATCCAGTGCAATCACCTGCTTATAATTAGCATTTAACTGTTTTGCAATTGCAGTGCCAATATCACCCGTACCACCTGTAATTAATGCAACATTAGTATTTGTCATGCTCATCTCGATTAGTTCAAATTAATTCCATATATAGGGTGCAATTTTGAGTGCGTTTTTTATAAATCTCGTCACCTCGAAACATATTAAGTATGGGTATAAAAGCGTTTATGTGAATCACCAATCACATATACTGACCTCCATTAATATCAATATTCGCTCCTGTTATAAATGCGGAGTCAGGCGAAACTAAAAAAGCAACTACATCGGCCACTTCTTTAGGATAACCTAAACGACCCACAGGGATATTTGCAATGATAGAATTTAAAACTTCCTCTTTCATCCCAGCAAGCATGGGAGTTTCGATATATCCAGGAGATATTGTATTAGCAGTAATTCCTTTACTAGCCACCTCTAAGGCCAAGCTTTTTGTAAAACCAAATAAAGCGGATTTAGTAGAAGCATAGTTGCACTGACCAAATTGTCCTTTCCGTCCATTAATTGAAGAAATACTGACTATTCGTCCATAGCATTTATCAATCATAATAGGAAGGACATTTCTAGTCATATTAAAGACACTAGTCAAATTAGCATCTATTACTTGTTGCCATTGTTGTTGAGTCATTTTTCTTAGGCTGCTATCTTTAGTCACGCCTGCATTATTAACTAAAATATCAATTTGGCCATAGCGCTCCATCACCAAATTGACCAATTGCTCACAATCATTATATTGAGCAATATCACCATAAACGATATCTACATCATAGCCTTTTTGCTTTTGCTCTTGTTGCCATTGCTGAGCCTCTTCATGTTTACCCTCTTTAAAATAACAAGCAACCACTTGATATTCACTGGCTAAACGAAGAGATATTGCCGAACCAATTCCTCCTGTTCCCCCAGTAATTAAAGCAACTTTCTTTTGCATATCCAGCCCCCTGTCTTGATGACCTGATGTTAATACTAGAAAATAAAAATTACCCTTTGTCAATCCCACTCAAAAATAATAGAAGAAAATCAGATAATTGCCACTAATTTAATAAGCAAAAAAAAAAGAGGTATTTAATACCTCTTTTTTTAACTAAAATAATTTTGCTAGAATTATTTTTTATAAGTCGCATAAACAGGGACATAACCTTTCAATTGTAAAGCAAATTCTCTCAATACCTCTAAACCTGATTCTTCTGCTTGATGACACCAGTTTTGCAAAGACTCAATAAGCTCTTTTTGCGAAGAGGTTGTTTTAGACCAAATAGATTGTAATGATTGCTTATAGCTATAGACAACACGTAATTGTTCACGAGCGTCTAAAAGGCTCTGTAAACGATTTTTCGCTTTTAGCGTTAGCAGTTTATCTTCCCGCCGCAATAAACTTGCTGCACGTTGGAATAATTTTTTATCTTCTTTAGTAACTACACTGTTATTTTTTTCCTGCTTTAAAATAGGTCTTATCACTGATTTATAGTAATTAGACATCACTTGAAAACGGTTAGATATTACCGCTTTAACTGTATCCAAGTCTACTTGCAGTTTTCCTTCTTCTATTGCCAATTTCGGAGGTAATTTTTTAACTTTAGCTAGACCCAAGAAAGAAAGAATACGAATGTACATCCAACCTATATCAAACTCCCACCATTTAACAGAGAACTTGGCAGAAGAAGCAAAGGTATGGTGATTATTATGAAGCTCTTCTCCACCAATCCAGAACCCCCAAGGAATAATATTAGTAGCAGCGTCAGGACACTCAAAATTTCTATAGCCCCAATAATGGCCAATACCATTAATTACTCCTGCAGCAAAAAAAGGAATCCACATCATTTGAATAGCCCAGACAGTTAAGCCAAGCACACCAAATAAAAACAAGTCAATTATAAGCATGAGCGCCACACCGCGAGCTGAATGGCGAGAGTAAATAGTACGCTCAATCCAATCATTAGGAGTACCATGTGAATATTTAGCAACCATCTCTCGATCTTTGCGTGCAGCTCTATATAGTTCGGCTCCTTGCCAAAAAACTTTTTTAATGCCTTCTACAACAGGGCTATGAGGATCTCCTTTAATGTCAGCAGCTGCATGATGTTTACGATGAATAGCAACCCAATCAGCAGTTACCATACCCGTAGTTAACCATAACCAAAACCGAAAAAAATGACTAATAATAGGGTGTAAAGTTAATGCTCTATGTGTTTGGTTACGATGTAGATAAATAGTTACAGAAGCTATAGTAATTTGAGTAAAGATTAATATAGCAAGTACATATCCCCAAAACGATAGATTTAAAAAACCGAAAATCATAAGATCCCCTTCTCTCAAGTATATAGAATAGTGAACAAATAACTGCTACTATTGGCTTTCAGAAATCATTATCTCATTTATTATATCCTTATTTAGTATAATGATAACACATTTTTACTCATTTCATTGCATGATTTCACTATCTAATCGATAATTAAATTAAATAGTTTATATTTTTATTGTGGAATAACTATGGACATTAAAAAAATATTGGAAAGCTTGGTTCCTTTTTTTGTCGCCGGGATAGCCATTGCTTTATGTATCGGTTTACTATTGATGTTCTTCTCTGTTGCTATTTGGGGTTTAGTTATCGGTGGTATTTTATGGCTTGCTACTTTAGCAAAACAGTATTTTTTCTCTAGTCCGAATAAAAAAGAGAAAGGGCGTATCATTGAGCACGATGATCGGAAATAACAACTTAGTGCCATTAGAGTATAGGCAAGTTAATTAGCTTGCTGTATGATTGTTTTTCAATTTATTCCTTGCTAATTACCATGAAAATTGGACCTCTAAAAACGACTTGGGTTCTTGGCGTGCTGGCTACCTTTACGGGTATTGCATGCTTTAAATCCGTATATAAATATTTTTTTAGCAAACCAACACGTCCATGGGTTGATAAAACCATTCATCAATGGGCTGATCGACTACTTAATCAAGTAGAAGTGAATTATCAAGTTATTAACCCTCTTCAAGTACAACCTCAACCCGGTCATGCAACTATTTTAATGTGTAATCATTCTAGTCTTTATGATATCCCTTTGAGCTTTAAAGCTTTTCCTCATCATTCAATTCGAATGCTTGCTAAAAAAGAATTATCCCAAATTCCTATTATGGGAAAAGGAATGTCCGCCGCAGAATTTCCTTTTATTGATAGAAAGAATCGTTTTCAAGCCATTAAAGATTTAGAATATGCTGAGCAACTAATGAAAAGTGGCATTCTCATGTGGATTGCGCCAGAAGGAACCCGTTCAAAAAATGGCAAATTAGCGCCTTTTAAAAAAGGAGCCTTTATTACTGCTATACAGGCACAGGCAACAATTATTCCTATTGGTATACGCGGCGCATTTAATATTATTCCTGCAAAAACATTTCATATAAATACTCAACAAAAAGCAGAGATTCATATTGGCGAACCTATCGATGCATCTCAATTTACTCTTGAAAATAAAGAAGCTTTAATAGAAAAAACATACCAAACTATAAAAAAATTAATAGGGGAAGAAAGTTAATATTTTACTCCATATCCCACTTCACGATTTACAATAACAGCAGCTAAACCAATGTTGCGCGGATCGGATGTAGCGGTAAGTAAATTGTTTTCTTTATCCCAAGTAATAACTTGCATGTTTCCATAATACTGTTTCAAAGGCATGAGTTTATATCCCATTTTCTTTAACCCTTTTTGAATAAAACTTGAAAACGTATCCGGCTCAAATTGAACAACATCAGGTAAATATTGATGATGAAACCTCATTTCAGAGGCCATCGAAATGGCGCCATATCCTTCATAAAAAAGTAAAGAAGCTATTAAAACCATTGTCGGAATTCTGCTACCTCCTGGAGTGCCTAAAATAGCTAAGCGTGTAGGTGTTTCTAGAAAAGTGGGGGTCATACTGGATAAAGGACGCTTGCCTGGGGCAATAGCATTAGCCTCACTACCTGTAATCCCAAAAACATTAGGCGCTCCTACTTTAATAGAGAAATCATCCATTTCGTCATTTAAGAGCACGCCAGTACCTGCTGCAACTAAACATGAACCAAAAATATAATTTACCGTAATAGTAGCTGAAACTCGATTACCTTCATTATCAATAATAGAAAAATGACTAGTATTGTGTTGATTATTTTTTATAGGAGAACCTTGCAAAAGAGCACTATCCGTTGCTTTCTCAGGATTAATTAGAGTAGTAAGTTTTTTAGCATTATCTGCAGATATTAAATTATTTATAGGACTAGAAACAAAATCTGGATCACCTAAATAACGATTACGTTGCCAATAAGCTAATCGCATGGATTCAATAACATAATGTATCCACTGAAGTTTGGAATAATTATTTAGCGGAAAATGAGCGAGCACATGAAGCATCGTTAATAAGCCCACACCTCCTGCAGAAGGAAGCGGAGCTGTAATGATCAACATGTTATGATAAGCACCAACCAAAGGTTCTCGTTCTATAATTTTATAATGAGCGAGATCGTCTAAAGTCCATATTCCACCAGCAGCATTCACTTCCTTTATCAACTGTTTTGCAACTTCTCCTTTGTAAAAACCATCATGTCCTTTAGTAGCAATTAAGTTTAAAGTTTTAGCTAAATCTTTTTGAACCAGACGTTCACCAATCAAATAAGGACGACCTTCTTTCAAAAAGATAGCCGCAGAAGCAGGATATTTTTTTATCCACTCGAAGCGGTCACCCATAGAAAAAAAATAGCTTAATTGTTTATCTACAATAAACCCCTCTTCAGCTAATTTTATTGCCGGAGCTAAAGACTGACTTAAAGGAAGTTTGCCATAGTGTTGAGCAATGTAAGCAAAAGCGGCAGGTTGTCCTGGAATGGCTGCAGCTAACCCTCCGTTTATTGATAAATTAGGGATAACTTGCCCTTGCTTATCAAGAAACATCGTTTTGGTTGCGGCTAAAGGAGCTGTTTCTCGACTATCGATAAAAGTGTTTTTATGATCTTTTTCCTGATGCAAAAGCCAAAAACCACCACCACCAATGCTGGTGTGATAAGGCTCTACAACAGCTAAAGCTGCAGCTATTGCAATTGCAGCATCAAAAGCATTCCCTCCTTGAGCTAAAACCTCTAAACCAGCATTGGTCGCTAAGGGATGAGCACTTGCAATAGCGTAGCCTGGAGGGTGATCCTTTAAAGGTTGGCTATAAGATAAATTTAAATAAAGTAAAATAAACAAATAAGAAAAATATTTAATCATTTCTTCTCTTAATTAACTCTTGAGCTACTGCTTCAGGTACAAATTGCGATACATCACCGTTTAATGCTGCTATTTCTCTTACCAAAGTGGACGAAATAAACATTAAGTTTTCTGATGGCGTTAAAAAAAGTGTTTCTATTTTTTTCGATAGTTTTCTATTCATCCCTGCTAATTGAAATTCATATTCAAAATCAGAAACTGCGCGTAAGCCACGTAAAATAATTTCCGCCTCTTGTTCTAAAACAAAATCGATTAACAACACATCAAAACCGAGCACTTTAACACCAGGTAAGTGCCCTACGGCTTCTTGTAATAATCTTATTCTTGTTTCTAAATCTAAATAAGGTTTTTTTGTTTTGCTACTTGCTACTGCAACCACAAGCTCAGGAAATATATTTGCAGCACGACAAATAATATCTATATGACCATTAGTTACAGGATCAAAAGTGCCTGGATAAATTGCCTTTTTTTTCATTTTTTTTTAAGACGATTGAATATGAAAACAGTCTAGCGTATTGTTATGTAAAAAACTATAAAAATGGATCGAGGTAAGCAATGAATGCAATAAAATATAGTATTTTAGTTAGCGCTATTTTGCTAACTGCATGTACTCATACCCCAAGACCTGCTGAAGAGCCTCCCGCAAATAAAATAATCCCATTAGAAAAACGAAAAGCTGAAACTGCAACCGTGTCCACCTGGGAAATTAACGGAGCAATGGCCGCTAAGAATAAAGAAAAAGCCTGGTCAGCTAGTATGAATTGGTTACAACATGGTCCCAATTCTTATCAAATTCGCTTAATTGGCCCTCTTGGCGGCGGCACGGTTCTAATTAATAAAACAGGAAAGACTATCCATTTCCAAGATGGTGCTAAAAAAGTAAGTTCAAATAATGCGGATGAACTGCTCTTACAGCAAACAGGTATTCGATTACCAGTTAATAATCTGTATTATTGGGTGCGCGGACTACCTGCTCCTGGTGGTATTCAAGCTGAGCAACATGATAAATATAATCATTTATCTCAATTACAACAAAGTGGCTACACCATTGACTTTACTCAGTATACTTCTGTTAAAGGCATTGATTTGCCGAGCACTATTCGCTTAGTTGGTAATGGAGTCATGGTAAAAGTTATTATTAAACATTGGAGTGTCTAAAATAAGACTTAACAATTCGCTCCGACATTTCGCAGCACAGTATTTTTTTGCTAAAAAGACGAAGCTGCGGAATGCCGGTTCGCTATTTTGACTAAAATAACGAGTCGTGAAGATCTTCTCATTTTCTTTTCTAAAAACAGGAATTTATATACGATTTTTAAAATTCCTAATTATTTTGCTTTTTTAAAGTTGACATCGTCTCAAAAGCACTGCAAAATACGCACCAGTTCGTAAGAACTGTAGCTAAAATTTTAGCTCATAAGTTAATAGGGGTGTCGCCAAGCGGTAAGGCACAGGGTTTTGATCCCTGCATACCTAGGTTCGAATCCTAGCACCCCTGCCATTTTCTTGTTGTAAAATCTAGACTACCCTCTAGATTCAAGTAAACAGACGGCAGAAGATACCCTAGAAGGATGCGTTCTCCGTATCGCTCAAATAATAATAATATCTTTTTGGCTGTCTTCTGCTATGTGTTTAAGTTAACTGATTCATTAAATCTAAGGCTTTACACATGTCCACCATGATGATTTTTACTGGGAATGCTAACCCTGAATTAGCATTAAAAATTTCTTCTCATTTACAAATACCTATTGGACAAGCAACCGTTGGCACATTTAGTGATGGAGAAACCATGGTTGAAATTTTAGAAAACGTCCGAGGTAAAGATGTCTTCGTATTACAATCAACCTGTCATCCAACTAATAATAATTTAATGGAATTATTGATAATGGCAGATGCGTTAAGACGCTCTTCAGCGGCTAGAATCACCGCTGTTGTTCCTTATTTTGGTTATGCTCGTCAAGACAGAAGAGTTCGTTCGGCACGTGTTCCTATTACCGCAAAAGTAGTAGCTGATATGATGGCTTCCGTAGGCATTTGTAGAGTTTTAACTGTTGATTTACATGCAGATCAAATTCAAGGTTTCTTCTACATGCCTGTAGATAACGTTTACTCGACCCCTATTCTCTTAGAAGACATTGCCAAGCAAAATTTACCTAAGATAATGGTAGTTTCTCCTGATGTAGGTGGAGTCGTTCGAGCTAGAGCCATGGCAAAAAGACTTAATGATGCTGAGTTATCTATTATTGACAAGCGCCGTAGTGGACCGAATAAATCTGAAGTCATGCATATTATTGGAGAACCTGCTGGAAAAAATTGTATCATCGTAGACGATATTGTAGATACAGCAGGAACCTTATGTACCGCCGCATCGGAATTAAAAAAGAATGGCGCACAAAGCGTCCGAGCTTACATCACTCATCCCGTTCTTTCTGGTCCAGCAGTAACTAATATCAACAACTCCGTATTAGATGAAATAGTAGTGACCGATACAATCCCATTATCAAATGAAGCAGTAAATTGTAAAAAA
The DNA here is from genome assembly GCA_945952115.1 of uncultured Legionella sp. Lineage (GTDB taxonomy): Bacteria > Pseudomonadota > Gammaproteobacteria > Legionellales > Legionellaceae > Legionella. Next base: position 9,058 of record CAMFHA010000003.1, read on the forward strand.
ATAAGAGTTGTAAGCCTTGCCGACATGCTCGCTCAAGCAATTAAACGGGTAAATGTTGAGGAATCCGTAAGTTCGATGTTTGCGGAATAATTAGGCAACGAACATGACGACTCCGGTGACATTCCTTGTCTCCAACTCTTACTGCTATTAAATTAAGGCTATGACCTCGTCTTACGTCGTCCTCTGGTTTGACCTTCCAATTAGCCTTAAGTTTTACTTGACAATGCTAATTGGAGGCGACTTCAAGAGAGTAGGTAAATCAAAGAATATGCGTTCTAGATAAACAATTAATAACTTTAGGGACAGTTACCTAATAACTAGAACAAATATAGTAACTGTTCAAGGGACATGTTAAATTCTTTGTGAAAAGACATATTTGGGTTTAAATTGACTTCTTAAACTGCCTATCATGGCAGACACTAAAGCTCATTATATTTCTTTAAATTTCAATTAATAATAAGTTGCTTTCAATAGATGCCTGCAGTGTTATCTCATCGGTATCTGTAATTTCAGCACCATCGCCTTGACTAAGCTCAATACCATTAACCAGTAATTGACCTTTAGTAACCACAAGATAGGCGTTACTCTGTAGGTGATGTGAAATAGATTTGTTTTTTCCTAAACTGCTAGCAAAAATCCTTGCATCCTGATTAATTGTTAAAGGAGCATTTCCATCACCGGATACAAGCAATGATAAAGAATCACCTGTTTGGTTATTAGGAAATTGATGTGTATTCCAACTTGGTTTTAGATTAGTAGTCCGAGGTTTTACCCATATTTGAAACAATTTTGTTTCAATAGATTCGAGGTTATATTCGGAATGCAATATCCCTGTGCCTGCCGTCATAACTTGCACATTACCGGCCTCTGTTCTGCCTTCATTTCCTTGTGAATCTTTGTGCGTTATAGCTCCTTGGGTCACATAAGTAATAATTTCCATATTTCGATGTGGATGCGTAGAAAAGCCTGTACCTGGTTGAATGGTATCATCATTAATCACTCTAAGCGTACCAAAACCCATTCGCTGCGGATTGTAGTAATCAGAAAAACTAAAGTGATAATGAGTGTTAAGCCAACCGTGATCTGCAGTGCCTAAAGAATGATATGGATAAACAGTTATCATCATAATTCCTATAAACTTTAAAACAGTAGACTTCTTTTGAAAAAGGAGAAGGGAATTGTGTGCATCAAGCATGGCACGCATAAAAAAAGAGCCTTTCGGCTCTTTTTATAACTTAATCGCGTGTACCTACATACTTATCATCAAAATAACGTCGTAATTTAGTTCTTAAAGTTCCTCGACTAATTCCAAGCATTACAGCTGCTCGTGACTGATTGTACTTGCAATGTTCCATTACTGCACGAAATAAGGGTGTCTCAATTTCTTCAAGCACAAACTGGTATAAGTCAACAGGATCAGTTCCCTTAAGCTCTGAAAAATATTTTTGTACTGAATGAGTTACGCTTTCGGCTAGTGAAGCAGTAGTATCACCTGCATCATTACTGATTGTTGTCATTATTATTAGCTCCTCCTTTTAAAAACAGTATATTACCGAATTGAACAATTATAGACAAGGGTAGAACAAAAAAAACTTATTAAAATTCAATAAAAACAATTGAGTATCAATGAAGTCGGATCCCTCGTTATCTCGTAGTTAACCTCATTCTCATTACGCTAATGTAATTTCGAGATAAAAAGTCATTTCGTTTAAATCCAGAAGTTTGTTCAATTAAGAGATTTTCGACATTCCTGCAAAAGCAAGAATGTCGCTTTAGCCCAAATGGCCGTGGATCATGCTACGCTCCAAGGCCTAGCGTTCAATAGGCTTAAAATTTTAACATTGAAGAATCAAAAGGTTTGCCATTCACAGTAAACTTACCTTGTTCTAAAGAAACTTCAATTACATAATCAGAACCAGATGCAACAATAAGACCGTTTTGCTCCATAGTACTGATCTGTTTATCCGCTTCCATTGTTGCCAATTGCTCATTACTAATTGTAGCTTGATTAGTTGAGGGATTAGCTGCTTGCATTTGTTGAATCAACGTTTGTTGTAGATCGGGCTGTTTTGCTAATTGCTGTAATACTGATTGCTGTATTATTTGTTTGATTAAAGCAGCTGGTGCTTTTAATTTAGCATTCCCCTGAACTTTTTGTATTAATTCAAAAGGATCAGCATGATCACCTTTAGGTAAAGATACCAATAAATTACCATCAATGGATCCTTCAGGAATTTTGAAATTACATTTAGAAATTTCAAATTCTGCCCCTCGACTAAATAATTTAGGTAACTCAGGCAACATAGCCATCATCGCTTGTTGACGTTCAGCTTCTGTGCCATTTTGCATTGCATTTGCTTGTTGATTTATTTTAGCTAATACATCAGCATCCAGATTTCTTAAACTCATCTCAAGCTCACCAGGACCATAGGTTTTCTGATTAGCTAAAATTGATTTTACTCCTAAACTAAAATGAGTATTAAACAGCTGATCATTAATATCACTATTAGAATTAAGAGTAAGATCTTTAACATTCACTATAGAAACTTTCTTTTCAGTAATATCAAAGGAAGGTAAATCAAAACTAGCATCACCTAGATACAATCCCGCTTTTGTTAGATGTAAATCATACTCAGTACTCACCTTATCTAAAGTTACAAGAGTATCTCCTTTAGAAAACGTCATTCCTTCAAGAACCAAATCACCATCAACTTGATCTTTGCTTGAAGATACATTTAAATCGCTTTCTAAGCCTTTCCAAGCAAAAGTACCTGAACCATCTTTTGCAATTAATTTAAACTCGGGTACTTTTAATTCTAAAGAACTTCTTAAGAAATAATTAACAAATATATTTAAGTCTAACCGAGGTTTAGTTGATTCTGGTGTAAACTGCTCATCAAATTGCTTAGCATATTGTGATGGAAAAGGAAATAATGCTTCTGCATAACCTACACCAAATCGCAATGTATTATGACAAAAAATAAAGGGACCATGACAAATTTTAAGAGGCATCTCTGTTTGATAGTCTTGTGCAGCAATAGTTTGTGAATTTCCTTTGTCATCCTTCACAATGCGCTCTGGAATATGAAGACGCCATTTAACTTGAGCATCCGAGGAAAACCAACCTCTATGATAGTATTCTATATTGGCAAATAAACCATTGGTTTGGTTAATTACTTCAATATTCTTTTTTATTGTCCTTTCAGTAAGTAAACCCATGCCATAATATCCACCAAGGATTAAAACAGCCAGGATAATTATTAATCCTGCAAGTTTTTTCATTATCTTCTCCATATTATTAAATTGGTGCGTTTTATTTGATTGGATGTAAAACACCAGCAAAGTATAACAGTAAATAATATATACCCAAAATGTTTCAAGATCCGATTTTTGGTCTATTACATCTTAAACCTAGAAAACGCAGTTGAATCTACTATGAGTGTCTACTGCACTGATTGTTCAAGAGATTTTGGGTATAAGAGAACAAGAAACGAATACAACCAGATTCAACTGCGTTTTCTAGGATTATGTATTAACTGGTGAGCAATTAGTTTCTTTAATGGTAAAAGCTAAGATTAATGCAATTAAAGAGCATATTGGTAGGAGCTTTAAACCCGCTTGAAAATCTGTTAACAATAAACTGTCTACATTATAAGCGCGCGCTCCAGCCACCGCATCAACTAAACGCCCAATCAAAGGCTGCAATAAAGCGCCAATAAATATAGAGGTCATATTAGTAAACGCAATGGAAGTACCTATTACATTGCGTTGATGTAATTCAGTAGATACTGCATAAGCAATAGCTACTCCTGTATTTGTCAAGCCAAAAATAAAAAATAAGAGATAAGCTGAGGTTTTAGATAAATGAGGTGAAAAAACAAATAATGATGTAAAAATAAGACCAAAAACACTAGAAGCAATCATAATTGGTTTTCGTTTACCTATGCGATCAGATAACCAACCTGATAAAGGACCACTTATTCCCCACCCAATAAAAATTAATCCCGTGGCGAATGCTGCAGCATGTGCACCCAAACCTCGTCCAAACTGTAAATAAGCAGGCCCGATTGCTTCACCAATTACAGCAGTGGGTCCAAATAAAAAACCAGCGTATAAAGCATTTAACCATGTTTGACGACAAGAAAGAATGATTTTTAAACTTTGAATAATACTAAGATGATTGATTAATCGAGTTTCATGATGATATTCATTGGGTTTATCTTGAATGAATTGATAGAGCAAACCGGCTAAAGCAACAAATAAACAAGCTATAACAAGCATACTATGACGCCAACCTACATTGCTTACTAAAAAAGAAACAGGTGCCTCTCCTGCTGCTGCTCCTAGCATACCTAAAGACTGAGTCAATCCAGATAATAAACCAAGCATTGTAGGCGGAAACCATGAGGTTGCAAGGCGTAATGAACAGACAAAAGCAAATGCTGCACTAAAACCAATTAACATACGTCCAATCGATGCAGTCATTAAACCATCAGCAAGACCAAAAACACAGCAACCAAAAGCAGTAATTAATGACATTATCGTTAATAACCACCGAATACTTAAGCGATCGACTGTTAAACCAACAGGAATCTGCATCAAGATATAGGGTATATAAAAAGACGCTGTAAGAATTCCAAAACCAGCCTCATTAATTCCAAAATCCATTTGTAAATATTTGTGCATTACTCCGGGTGCAACACGAGCTAAATAATCAGAGAAGTAAAACGCAGCTGCCAATCCCCAAACTAACCAGGCAAAACTTAAATAATTCTTATGTTGGTTACGAAGTGTATTCATAAATTGATGTCACATCCTATTAAAATCCACTTAATTAACATTCAGAAAACACTCGTTTAAAATCAAGACTCCAATTAAACAAAAGCGCGCTGCCTTTTTTATGGATCTTCTGAACAATATATTATCAAAAATTGTAACTCATTATACTTAAGTTGTAAATTATTTCAACACAGCAAACTGCTTAAAACCTCCAAGTAAATTAAAAAAATTTTTAAACAAATCTTATAAAGTTAGCCTGGAAATACAATGAAAAACAAACTACACTTTGATTAAAAATAAACCACAAAGGAATGTATATGAAAGGACTCCTTATTGCAGGAATTATTGTATTAACTACAGGCTGTTGCAGTAATGGTGTTATAGAATATCAACAAGTTAGTGTGGTACCAGTTAAAACAGTCTCTGTGGTGCCTGTGGTTACAAAAGTAAATTTTGTTCCCGTCCAACCCATTGTACAACCTGTTTTGGTAGATTATGTTGAACCTATTAATGTAACAACAACTAAGATTGATTTTTATTAATCTCTTACATAAGGTTCACATCAGATTTAAGTGGTACTATTAACATTAATAGATTCGATTGGAGATGCGATGTCAGTAAAAAGCCTCTATCAAGAATTAATAAGGAAAAGCACTCTTGAAGAATATCAAACAGTATTTTCTAAAGCACGAAATGACATCAAAATCGCTCTATTTCAAAAGCTTTTATATCAAGCAGGAGAAAATAAGCCAGAAGCGAAAAAAGCTTTAGAAAGTATATTAAGCATAAAAGAATCTACTTTTTATGATTCTTTAGAACCCGAATTAAAGAAGCTAATGGCGATAGAACAACAACGTTATAACGTAGCCAAAGCCAATGCTCTTTATCAAGATTTTTTATATCAAAAAGCCTTAGAAAATGCTGCATTAACTCCTGACAATCTATTATTTGATCCCCAGGGGCGTTTAGTTTATCAACTAACTCTTAATGAACAACAACAAAATGAAGTACTCCAAAATATAGAAACTAGTCTAGGGATACAACAAGCTAATACAGCAAGAAATTATAATGAAATAAAAAGCAGATTAAAAGATTTACTAGGAGGCCGCACACCTACAGATACTACCTTATGTTCTATTGATCTAAGCGGGCAGGAGCCACCAACTAAAAACTCAAATGCTTACACTACAATAAGAACTGCTTATAAAAATAGATATGGAGATATTAACAACATTCCTGATCATAAAAGAACAAGTATTGTTGCTTCTTTTGAAGAAACATATGCCCATATGATTTTAATGGCAAATACTTATGAATATCGCTCAAGGAATTTTGATCCTGAAGGGATTGGAGTACGAATTAACCCGCAAGCATGGAAGAGCATTCACCAAAATGCTGCATTCACCATTCAAGATAAAGCGGCAGAAATATATAAAGAAGCAATAAAAAAAGCGACGAAAAATGGCGAAATTGATACCAAGAAAGTGAACGCTGTTCTAGGAGAAAAAAGAAAATTTTTAGCTGACTTTGCGAAAGAAACTATTATAAAAGAAATGATTAAACAGCTAAAAGCTCCACCGCAAAATTACAATCGAGAGCAAATTCTTGGATACATGCAAAACTTATGTCAACGTTTAGATAAGCATCATACATTTACTGAACATACTGCTACAGGTTTTGATTATTTTTATACTTCTGATTATTTGCAGCAAGGGATGTTAATAACAAAAACCAAAGATACGGCTCATGGCAAGCCTTCGTTTAAAGAAAATGGAGAAGAAGATCAAGCTGCTTTTAGACGAGTCACTTACACTTATCGTGATAAAGAAGGAAATCTGCTTCCTACTAATAAAGTAAGTGCACGTATTCCTTCTCCTGCATTAGTTTTTAATGAACACATGTCCGATGAGGATATTAGAAAAGATCTACATGGTAAATATGGCTTTTTGCATAATGAAATGCGTGCTATGCGTGGTGGAAAACATGGGCCCGTAGTGGAGAATTTATTCACTTCATTTCATGGAAATTTATTTGAATCAATTCCTCCAGAATCAACTAATAATCGCCAAAGAACGACTGCCTTGCGTATGATGGAAGCAATGCATGAATTTAATGCCAAACAATTTAAAAACAATGCAGAAAACAATGATTTTTTATACGTACAAAATATTGGAACAAATCGACACACGGTAGCCTTAGGTTATAGAGTCGATAGAGATCTAGGTGGCTCTGTAGAATTGGATGATATTACCCTAAGTGCCGAAATTGCAATGCTGTATAGTTTGCAAGAAAATAGTGCTTATTTAAGTGATAAAGTAAAAGATCAACTTGATAACATTAACAAAGAAGTACTAATACACTATAAAGCATTTTTAGATAGAGATCCGCGTGAAACCTATTTTGCCGAATCAGATGAAGGCCTATCTTTAATCAAAAACATTCGTGATTTTAAACAATCACTAAGTAATCAATTAAAAAATGAAGAGCTCGATGCCGATGATTTACCTTCATTAACCTCTAATGCCTTAGCTAAAATGCTTGCTAGTAATCAACATTGGGATCCACGCTATGGTCAACTTGCACAAGCACTTAGTATGTATGCTGAGTGGGCTTCAACTGGTGGTTGTAAAAGCGGGAATGAGCGCAATCAAGATGTGATGGCGCGCTTTGCACTCTTAACAAGTATACATGAACGAGTAGAGCACGATGGAAACATGAATTATTTACAAGAACATGAAAAGGAAATTTATAGACAACTACACGCTTATGCTAAAGGAGAAACACCCGATCCTGATCAATTAAGAGCAGCAATTAGCGTGTCTGTAGCCGAATGCAATATGCATGGGGGAGTTTCTCATATTTCACGAGAAGATCAAGGAGGCGCCGCTAAAATTAACAGTTTTTCATTTCTACAAAATATCAAAAATCCTTATATTTATTGGGCTGCTAATATAACAATTGCTGTAGTTGGTACTTTATTTGGGATAGCTGCAGCATTAACATTGATCGGAATTCCTATTGCAAAAAAAATTTTTAATGAATTACAATCCAATCTCATAGATACAAACAATGCTGCGGATAGAGAAATGAATCTTAATTCAGCATCAGCAAGTAAAACTCAAGCACATAAAAATCAGGATAAACGAACCAGAGAGGTCATAAAAGAAGTATTAAACGATGATCCTTTATTTAAAGACAATCCATTGACTAAACAAGAAATAGCTGGATTTAAAGAAAATAAAGAGCTGACTACAGCAGCTCATGAACCACATCAAAAAAATCCTTTACACACAAAAAGTAGTAGTTCGAATATCTCCATACAACTTGCTAATAATAATTCTGATCGAGCTAAAGAAGAGTTATTATTAGCAATAGCACATGAAAAGCAGCGCCAGGAAGAGAAAAAAGAACGTTTTAGTAACACGCCTTCTCCAGCGATCGAGATACCATCTGTTATACAAGAAGCAGAACAACAACAGCAAGAAAACAACACATTGGTCGTCTAATCATATAAGAGCTATACAAAAGACTTATAATCATTATTTATCGTATCTTTACTGATTATTTTAATGATGATGACCTTTCTTCTTTTAATGACCTTATTGAAAAATTTTAATACATAAAGTATAATGAAAACCCTTTTAAGGCATCGATATTCAGGAGAATAGGTTAATGCAAATCCATAAGTTACTGTTTTTAACTGCCGTATTGAGCTCTTCTTTATATGCTCAAGATATTAAAGTAGTAGGTACTCTAGATTATCAATTTAAACCAAAGCCCCATAGCCATATATTAAATGCTACTCCAAAACATGCTATTAAGCTTCTTAAAGTAGAATTAAATCAACCTGCTGAACAAGCGCTTACTAAACGTACTGCTTTAGTTAAAAATAGTAAAATACACCAAAGTTCATCGCCTCAATTTCCTAGTAAAGTTGATTTGGGTATGAATAATGTTCCTGTTCTTGATCAAGGCAGTTTTGGTACTTGCGTCACCTTTGCTAACACAGCAGCAGTTAATGCATCTATGGGTCAAGGTGATTACATCAGTCAAGTATGTCAATTACAATTAGGTAATTATTTAGCAAGCAATGGCTATAATTCAAGCGGTTGGGATGGTTCTTTAGGACGTACTGTTTTAAACCAAATGGAAACTTTTGGTATTGTAAATAAACAACAACAAGAAACTATAGGTTGTGGCGGTTTAACTAATTATCCGTCTTTTGGACAGGCAATTCCCTCTTCTTTTATTAATCCAGAAGATTATCATCAACTAAGTGAATCGATTAATGATAAAGTAAGCTGGTCTCCTATTTTAGATATATTTACTGCTTTAGATAGAGTCGATACTGATAAAACCTTAAAAGACATCAAACAAGCGCTTAATGAACGAGATCGAGTGACTTTTGGTGTCCTTTTATTAGATTTTGATTTAGGAATGATGGGCGCAGTAGGTAAACACAACAGTAATTTTGATACTTGGATTTTAACTCCTGAAATTGCTCGAGACATTTATTTACATCCAATGTTTGGTGGTCATGAGATGATCATTACTGGCTATGATGATGATGCTATTGCAACGGATGAACAAGGAAATCAGCACAAGGGACTTCTCACTTTACGTAATTCTTGGGGTGATAAAATAGGCGATAAAGGTAATTTTTATATGTCCTATGATTACTTTAAAGTGCTTGTAATAGAAGCTCAACGTATTCGTACGATGCCTGCTGATGGTGGTGTTGATTCCGTTACTGCTTAATAGTCTCTTAGAGAGGAGACGCTCTTTGCGTAGTTGTTGGGCCAAGGCCTAATGGCGCTGCCTTAAGGACGTTTTTCCTGCTTTACGCTGAACCGTTCGGCCTGAGGAGGAAGCGGCAAGCTTCCGTCTCGAAGGCGTGATGCGGTGCTAAGCCTTCGAGACGCTGCTATCGCTGCTCCTCAGGCCGAACGGTTTCGGTGCAAAACCTCTTAACTTAACGACAGTGAAGGAGGTAGCAAGCTGGGATAAAGCTTTAAGGCAGCGCTATTAGACCAAGGCCCAACCTACATTTTATTAACTACTCAACTTTACCTTAATTTAGTGCCATTACATCCTACTCTAATTGCTCTTTGGTTTTTCTTGAATCAAATAGGTATATTGACAAACTTCTTTAGGCACAATATCACTTTTAGCCCCATAAAATAAATGGTTCTCTAAGCTTTGGCACACTTCATTGGTGCTTAAGCTATTTAAGCAAGCAGCTAAACTATCTTGATGGCAACTTGGAAAGATAGCATCTGGTCCTCCAATTGCTTGATATTGTTCTTTATCCCAAGTGGTGAAACTGCTTGTATAATAGGTTGTATAATTACTAGCCTTCAACGAATTATTCAAACTGATAACCTTCATTCCAGGGTTATTATAATGATTACGACTGATTCCAGGTGTTGAGTAGTCATAAATAGTCAAACCATTAGCAAGAGGTAATTTTCTTAGTTCATCCATGTGTGAATGTCCTGAAAGTAAAGTAATTTCTCCATAAGCATGCGAATAACGACTTAATAAAGCGATAAAGCGTTTTAAAATAGCTTCCTTCCAAAAAGGGCTACCATTATAATTAGTCCCCGGAGGAATATGCATTGCAATTAATAATTGTTTGGCTGAATGTTGTTTCAATTGTTGCTCTAACCAAGACAATTCTGCTTCTGCATCTTCTTGTTGTTGTGGATAATTAGATGCATTAACAAAAAAAACTGTATTAAGAGCAATAAGAATAATTTTTTTATTCTTAGGCATCACATAGGAAGAATAATATCCGCCATGGGACATATTAGTCTTATCAATAATTAAATCTTTACAATAAACGCAAGCCCCATCCCAATCATTTGCATAAGAAAGTGGGGATTCACCATTTACTTCAAAAGCCTGGTAATTCCCAGCTAAGGAATCATTATTTCCTGGCACGTAAAACATGGGTTTTGCAGCACTATCTGCTTCATATAAACCATGAAATAAGGTTTTCTCATAGGAGCCTTTTTTGGAAGTAACAAAGAGCATATGAGTAGGTAAATCACCTAAATTAAGAATAAAATCAACTTCCTTATTTAATTGCGCCATCTTTTGTAATGTGACTTTTAAAAAAGCAGGCCCTGTATCTGCTCCATCTTGTGCTTTATTATCATCACCATAGTGAATATCCGTCAAAATTAAAAATTTAGGTGCAGAAATAGCTGAATTGACTAAAAATAGCAAGGATATGATCAAAAGTACTAAACGCATAACATAACTCCAAATTACGCCACTTTTCGTAGAATCCAAGTGCGTTGATTTAGTGCATCAGGTGTTTGAATCCACAATAACAAAGGTTTTTCATTAACTCCAACCATTAAATTTTGCGCCGAAGCTAAAGCTACAGCAAAAGAATATTTTTTAGCGACAGCCTTCAACGCAGTCCATACTTTAGCTCCATCTGTTTGGTTATCAGTAATGATTAGTTCATTATTTCGATACGCGATGTTCACTGCCTGTCCTTTAAGTGCCACGCGCACTTTAGATTCTAAATAACGCCATTTTGCTTGCTGCACCCGTTGAACATCGGCTTGTGTAGGATTAGATTGAAACTTAATACGACTATGCGGTGCAAAAACACGAGCAAGACGACTACTACTGGGATTTAATTGCAAAAGATAAGTACAAATTGCATCTAGAAGTGGACGTCCTGGGCCAGCATTAGAGCCGGGAAGACGATTAATAAATAAGGCAAAAGCTAAAATATGACCATTATTAGTGTATAAATAGCCAGAAAGACTGTTCATTCCGATCATCGTTCCTGTTTTTGCTCGTACAAACCCTTGTTGCTGAGGTGTTTTAAAACGTTTTTGTAAGGTTCCATCTCGTCCTGAGATCGGCAAAGCAGCAATATATTCATAAGACATGGGAAAACGTTGATATAAAAAAGTTAATAAAGAAATAGTTTGTTGAGGAGTGATTAAATTATATCGCGATAAACCTGAGCCATCTGTAAAGGTCGATTTAGAAAAATCGATATTAGTTTGCTCTTGTAAGAATTTTTTTACTAGAGCTTGAGCCTCATTCCAATTTAAAGAAGAACCCTTAATTGCTGCAGCTGCATGTAAATACAAACTATCGGCGTATAAATTATCTGAAGGTTTTAAGGTATCAGCCATTAAATGCGATAAAGGTTTTGAATATTGCGTAGCAATCAGTAATGAATCTCCAGGTGTTTTACCAAGCTCTATTTGGCCATTAAATGCAATATTTTCTTTTACAAGAAGCGCACGAATCATTCCTTCAGCATATTTTAAAGGATTTTTAATTGCCAACCGTTGTTGAACCGCCCACTGAGTCACATTAACACAGCCTCGCACAACTAATTGGTTCTCCTGATTTAATGAAAAACCTACTCCACATTTTTTTTCATTAATTTGCGTCGTTGCCTGATTAGTTAAAGCAATCGCCCCACCACCATCGTCTACCTCAACTAGAGCTGGGGAACCAACTTGAGTCGCTGGATTAACAGTCACCGTTAAACGATTTGCATCGAGCATTAAAGGAGCAATCGGTGCGCCATAACTATAGGCTAGATCTGATTTTAACCATCCTGGAGGATAAGTATCAACCGATGCCAAAGTACTATCAATAAGGATATTTCCTTGAATGGTATTTATATTCCATTCTCGTAAAGAATGGAGTAAATAATTTAAATCATTGCGGGAGAAAGAGGGATCGCCGCTTAAATGAAGATATAAATTACCTTTTAAAATACCATGATCTAATTGAGTTGCATTAGTGCTTAATTGATTTTTAAAACGGTAATCTGGGCCTAAAACCATTAAAGCAGCTGCCTCAGAAAATAATTTCATATTACTAGCAGGAATATAAAGTTTATCTGCATTTCGTTGATAAATAGTTTCACCTGAAGTTAAATCTACAACTACTGCTCCTAAATTAACTTTAGGATTAATGCGGGCAATAATTTGATCTATACCATTTTGCCCTAAGCTCAGCGCAGAAGTAGAGCATAAAATTCCTATACAAAATCCAGTAAATGTCTTTTTCATTAAGACAAATTCCTTATAAAAATAAACGTAACTATTCCCCTAAAGCATTCAAAATAGGGTGAATGGTTACAAATAAACAAGTTAATCATAATGTAAACCTAACCGCTCCAAAAGTCCTGCAAGCGTGTCATTATCAAAAAATTTGAGCTTAAGCCAACCGCCATCGCCGTTATCATCAATTATTTGTACTGGAGCACCTACTTGTTCTGCTAAAATACGCTGTAAACGTTCTATATCACGGTCTTTTTTAGCATTTTTTATAGGAATTTTTCTTTTAAAAGACTTAATTTCTTGCTCTAAATGGCGAACCGACCATTGCTCCTCAATCACTAATTGTGAAAAATATTCTTGCTGGCTCAACTCTAAACCAACAAGCATCCGTGCATGTCCTAATGATAATAACTGTTCTTTTATTAATTTTTTAACCTGAGGGCCTAAGCTTAATAAGCGTAAAATATTAGCAATATGGCTACGGGATTTCCCCACTAGAATAGCAATTTCTTCTTGTTGATAATGAAATTCCTCGATTAGGCGGCAATAGGCATTCGCTTCTTCAAGTAAATTTAAATCCTGTCTTTGAATATTTTCAATTAAACTAAGGGCACAAGCTTGTTTATCAGTATAGTCCCCTACTAAACAAGCTACCTTATCTAAACCCGCTAATTGTGCAGCTCGCCAACGTCGTTCACCCGCGATAATTTCATAACGTTGCCTCGTAATTTCTCGAACAATTAAAGGCTCAATTAAACCTTGAGACAGGATAGATTGTGCTAATTCCTGTAATCCTTCTACATTAAAATCTTCTCTAGGCTGATATTGTCCAGCCTCTAAACTATTTATAGGTAAATAATGTAATTCAGGTTGCATGTACTTTACCTTACTTATCTATCAGTCCTGTATTAGTGATCATAATACCACCAAAATAAATGAAATAAGACATGAGTTATAATAGCCGCAGTTAGTCCATAGAAACAAAAAACCAGACCAAAAAAAACAGACTGGCACATACTTAAAAGTACTAAAGAGTAAGCAAGTCGTCGATCAGACTGACATCCAGCAGCAATATAAATCGGAATTTGAGCAATAACAAATAATAAAGCACTAACTATTATAGAAGTATAAATTACCACATTATTCATCTGCCTAGTAAGCAAAAGAATAAAAAAAGCGACTAAATTAACTAATCCCCAACGAGCAATGATTTCTTCGCCTATCCCATAAAGCAATAAACCATCCAATTTAAGTGCTTTACGTAAATTAGTCATTATTTCTAAACTGTGCTTATCAAGAATAGAATGAACCACTCCATAATACAAAACACAAAAAACAATAAAACATGCTAAAGCATTAATTAAAATAGGCAGTAAAGAACCTAAAAGAGTATTTATTACGTCTTTTCCTTGTAATAAAGGAACAAGTATAGGATCGCTTAAACCGGTCTTAGAGGATAAAACCGTGCCTGTAAAACTCATGACTAATACAGTGAATAAAGCTTGAAAGATCACTAATCGACTGGCTTTCTTTTTAATTGGCTCTGAAGTATCAGGTAACAAAAAATACACCAGGCGACTCATAACAATAAGGATACCCGGTATTGATAAACCAAATAAAACAACAATAAGAGGCCAATTAATAATCATTGCTTCTCCTTAAGCAAAAGGCTATAAAAAAAACCATCCATTCCTTGATCTCCAGGAAGTATTTGCCGACCATGTGGAGTAAGCCTACCCCAAGCTCCTGCAATAGGAATAATCCGGCAATTACTGTGCTCCTCTACAAAAGAAGCTATTTGTTGTTCATTTTCCTCTGGCATAATTGAGCAAGTAGCATAAAGCATTATTCCGTTAGGAGCCAACAAAGGCCATAACTTGCGTAACATTCTATGTTGGATTTGTACAGCTGCTTCAATTTCTTTTGCTGTTCGAAGTAATTTAATATCGGCATGACGACGAATTACTCCTGTTGCAGAACAAGGAGCATCTAATAAAATACGGTCAAATAACTGTTTATTCCACCATTGATCAGGATCTAAAGCATCACCTAGCACTATTTCAGCTTCTAGTTTTTGTCTATTTAAGTTTTCTTTAACTCGTTCTAAACGTTTTTTATCTACATCAACTGCTACACAACGTGCTAAATCAGTTTGGGTTTCTAAAATATGACAAGTTTTTCCTCCTGGTGCACAACACGCATCAAGCACTCTTAAACCTGATTTAAGCTCTAATAAATAAGCTGCTAATTGAGCTGCTGAATCTTGAACTGAAATCACTCCTTCATCAAAACCAGGAAGCGTACAAACATCACATGGAGACGCTAAGGTAATTGCTGAAGGAACAAATGAGTGAGCTTTTGCTATAATATCGTGTTTATTTAACTCCTCCAGATAGGCTTGCACAGCAATTTTCTTTAAATTAACGCGTAAAGTCATTGGTGGATGAGCATCATTCGCAAAAACAATAGTCTCCCAATCTTTAGGCCAGGCTTTTTTTATACGATCTAATAAATGCTTTGGATGACCATAAATAAATTGATCATCATTATTCAAAGAATTGATTAACACTTCTTGTTTGCGACAAAAATTTCGCAACACAGCATTTACTAAACCTTTAGCCCAAGTTTTTTTTACCTTATCAAGTAAAGCAACTGTTTCTTTAACCACCGCATAATCAGGTAATTTCATATAATGAAGCTGATATAAACCCATTATAATAGCTACCCAGACCTCGATAGATTTTGGACGTTTGTCTATTAATAAATCTGCTAAGGCACTAAGACGAAGATAATGGCGACATACGCCAAAACAGAGTTCTTTAGTCATAGGAGAAGCTAGTGCAGGAAGCACTTGAGCTAGTGAATAATGCTGCTCAAGCACTTGAACTAAAATTTTTAAAGCAGAAAGGCGTTCATTTTGACTCATGAAAAGGTTAAACCTAGATGCAATTGATTCTTTCCAGTGTTTAACCAATCGGCTATTGAAATTACTTTGGCGCTAGGAAATTGAATTTTTTCAATAAGCAAGCCCTCTTTTCCTGTAGCTACGAGCATTCCTTTTTTATCAAGACGAACAATTGTGCCTGGTGCTACTTCAGCATTAAGGTGCTCCACTGAAGCTTGCAAAATTTTCAATTGTTCACCATTCACATTCGTGTAAGCAATAGGCCAAGGATTAAATGCTCGAATTTGCTGATCTATGAGAATGGCAGAATGTTCCCAATGAATACACCCATCTTCTTTATTAATTTTTTTAGCATACGTAGCTAGCTTATGATCTTGTTCTATTGGCTGAATTTGATTATCAGCAAGTAAATTGACTGTTTCCAATAAAGGTTTTGCAGATAAAGCCGCTAACTGATTGTGAAGACTACCCGCTGTCTCAGTAGAAGCAATACGATAACTTGCTTTAGCAAACATAGGCCCTGTATCTAGCCCTATATCCATTTGCATAATAGTCACGCCGCTTTCTTCATCTCCATGCAAAATAGCTTGTTGAATAGGTGAAGCGCCCCTCCATCGAGGCAGTAAAGACGCATGCACATTAATGCATCCTAAACGAGGAATAGATAAAACATCTTGAGGCAAGATAAGCCCATAAGCAATAACAATCATTAAATCAGGTTTTAAAGCAGCCAACTCATCAATCGCTTCTCGTGATTTAAAATTTATTGGCTGATATACAGGAATCTCATGTGCTACAGCCCATGCTTTTACAGCAGAAGCTTGCAATTTACGCCCTCGTCCTGCAGGCCTATCTGGCTGAGTATAAATAGCAACTAAATGATGTGATGATTTAGTTAAGGCTTCTAAGCAAGGCAATCCAAATTCAGGAGTGCCAGCAAATACAATATTCAAAGGGTTCATTTTGAAGTGTGACGTCTTTTAAATTTATCAAGCTTTTTTCGGGCTAAAGCTCGTTTAAGTGGGGAAAGCAAATCAACGAATAATTTACCATTCAAATGATCAATTTCATGCTGGATGCATTCTGCTAATAAATCTTCGCCTGTTAGCTCGAATGGTTTACCTGTTCTATCTAAAGCTTTTATAGTAACTTTTTGAGCTCGAACTACTGTATCATAAGCACCAGGAACCGATAAGCAACCTTCTTGATATTCTTTTGTACCTTCAGAAGAAATTATTTCAGGATTAATAATCACTATTTGGTTTGTTTTATTACCATCAACATCAATAACCGAAAGACGCAAGCTTACTCCAATTTGCGGAGCAGCAAGACCTACACCCTGAGCGTCATACATCGTTTCAAACATGTCATCAATCAATACTTGTAAATCATTATCAAAGTCAACAACAGGTTTAGCAACCTTTCTTAAACGATCATCAGGTAAATAAAGAATTTTGCGAACAGCCATTGCTATCTAGTTCTCCATGTAAATATCATGTTATTATCGCATGATCTAGAGTATTGCCGCAAGATGCTCTTGCAAAACGGGTATTACTTTAATCTTCTAATTTAATTGCTTGCAAAAGGAATATGCATGAAATTTCTTCTTTTTATTTTCTGTTTTTGTTGCTCGATATCCAGTCATGCGCTTAATCTAAGAGCAGATGCTCCACAAAAATATGTAGTACAACCTGGTGATAGTTTATGGTCTATTGCGAACAAATATTTAAAAAATCCTTGGGAATGGAAAAAGTTATGGAGAGCAAACCCTAACATTAAAAACCCAACTCACCTTTATGTAGGAGCAGTTATTGTACTGGGTTATAATGAAAAAAAACCTTATTTACGTGTCCTGTCCAATGGAACAATTAAGCTATCTCCTACCTTAAGATCAACGCCCTTAGCAGAGAAAGTTCCATCA
Organism: uncultured Legionella sp.; assembly: GCA_945952115.1. Classification (GTDB taxonomy): domain Bacteria; phylum Pseudomonadota; class Gammaproteobacteria; order Legionellales; family Legionellaceae; genus Legionella. The sequence goes on from CAMFHA010000003.1 coordinate 26,714, forward strand.
ATCCCCCTAGATGATGTAAAACCCTTTCTTAATGAATCATTGATACTAGATGAAGACATTCTAGTTAAAGCCCCTTATGTAGTTGCATTAACTCCTGAACGCATGCTGGGTGGGCAAGGAGATGAAGTTTATGTTCGAGGCTTACATCCTTCACCAAATTTACCTGAAGGCGGTAGTATTGCCTACTCTCTGTTTCGACCAGGCAAAAACTACATGGATCCAATAAAAAAAGTACTTCTTGGTTATCAAGCAAGATTAGTAGGTTATGGTGAGCTCATTGCTGGAGGTGAACCCGCAACCGTGTTACTTACTAATATTAATGAAGGTATTAAAATTGAAGATAAAGTATTAATAAATAATAGTCCTGAATTTGATTTATATTTTGATCCCAGTGAACCCACCACTACTATTTCTGGTTTAATTCTTGATATGCCTAATGGAATGCCTTCTGGAAACACACAAGGTGCCGTAGGAAATGTAGTCGTGTTAAATATTGGTGCAGATGCCGGACTGAAAGCTGGTAATGTGCTTGGTTTATATGCCAAAGCAAGAATGGTACCTGATCCTAAAAACCATTTACTCACTATCAAATTACCGCCAGAGCGTATTGGTGAAGTGATGGTATTTAGACCTTTTACAAAAACTAGTTTTGCTTTAATTGTACGCTCTACTCGAGCTGTTTATTTATTAGATACCGTTGGTAATCCATGAATAATTTAGTTTATCTCCTTGCATTAAATAAAATGAATCAAATTGGGCCACGGACTGCAATGAAGTTACTAGAGCGCTGGCCTAAATTATATAAGTTATTCGAATTATCCCCTACAGAAATGGAGCAAGCAGGTCTACCAAAACGGCTTGCACAAACACTTAGTCAATTTGACTTTACGTTGATAGATGAAGATTTAAATTGGCATAATGCTTCTTCAGAACATCATTTATTAACCTGGGAATCTGCCGATTATCCTGATTTATTAAAAGAAATTCCTGATCCACCGATTGTTTTATATGCCAAAGGACAGTTAGACGCATTAAAACAACCCACATTAGCTGTTGTAGGAAGTCGTAATCCATCAATTACAGGGATTGAAAATGCGAAACAATTTTCCAAAGAAATAACGCGCTATGGAGTAACCATAGTAAGCGGTTTAGCATTAGGAATTGATGCACAAGCTCATCTTGGATGTTTAGCCTCACAAGGAAAAACAATTGCTGTTCTAGGTACGGGAATTGACTCTATTTATCCTCGCCGCCATCTTAAATTAGCAGAGCAAATTATAGAGAATGGCCTAGTAATGAGTGAATTTTCTTTAAAAAGCCCACCAATAGCTGGACATTTTCCACGCAGAAATCGTATAATAAGCGGTCTATCATTATGCACATTGGTTATTGAGGCAGCAATTAAAAGTGGTTCGCTAATTACAGCACGCATGGCACTAGAGCAAAATAGGGATGTATTAGCAATTCCTGGCTCTATCCATAATCCATTGGCAAGAGGCTGTCATTTTTTGGTACAACAAGGAGCAAAACTAGTAACCTCTATAGATGATATTTTAAATGAACTTAGATTAGACAAGCAAGCACTTCATAGCGAGAAATCTTATTTCCCTCTTGCAAGTGACAATAAAAACCTAGTAAAGTTCATTGGTTTTGAAACAACGAGTATTGATTCAATGAAAATACGTAGTGGTTTTTCCATTGAACAAATTACTAATGAACTGGCTGAGCTAGAATTACAAGGACAGATTATTGCAGTTCCTGGTGGCTATATAAGGTGTTAATATGAAAGATAATTTATTCGAATTATTATTAAATTTATTTGAACAAAGTCTTACTCAGCTGCAAAAAAATCATCAGTCAACTGATGTCGATGCTGAAGAAATGCACAATGAGGAACAACTCAATCCTGATGATAATTCTTTGTATCTTCGTACTGCTCATAAGACGTCAACTCGAGTATTCACCTACGACGAACAAATGAAGTTAACTAAGGTCAGCTATCAATTTCTTATGAAAATGAACTTATTAAAAGTCATTGATAGTGATTGTTTAGAACTAGTAATGAACCAACTACAATTTTCAGACTCACGTATAGTGACCCTTCAAGAAACAAAATGGGCTATTAGAAGCATTTTAGCTAATAATTTAAATGAAGATCAGTTGGCTTTTCTTGATCTTGTGCTATACCAATCAGAAGACAAACTAACTTTGCATTAATCATTAAAAAACTTCATAACGATACCCATTCTACCTGAAGATCTTGGTTTTTCGCGATAGCGAAAAACCAAGATCTTCAGGTAGAATGGGTATATAATAGATTCATTTAAAAGAAAGGTTTATTTTCCATGAGTAAACACTTGGTAATCGTCGAGTCACCAGCAAAAGCTAAAACAATTCAAAAATATCTAGGCGCTGATTATGAGGTTTTAGCCTCATATGGGCACGTTCGAGATTTACCTGCTCGCAAAGGCTCTGTCAATCCTGAGCATCATTTTGCTATGACTTACGTTCCTTTAGAGAAAAATGCCCGTCATATCGAAACCATTGCCAAAACCTTAAAAAAATCCGACTCACTTTTACTAGCAACTGACCCTGATAGAGAGGGTGAAGCCATTTCATGGCATATTTTTGAGCTTATGAAAGAAAAAAATCTAATCAAAGAAAAAAGTGTACATCGCATTTTCTTTAATGAAATTACTAAATCAGCCATTCAAGAAGCAATCAATAATCCTAGAGCAATTTCCATGGATCTAGTTAATGCTCAACAAGCACGAAGAGCTCTAGACTATTTAGTAGGCTTTAATCTTTCACCTTTATTATGGAAAAAAATTCGGCGAGGTCTCTCTGCTGGCCGCGTTCAAAGCCCTGCTCTTAGACTTATTGTTGAACGAGAAGAAGAAATTGAACGTTTTATATCTCAAGAATACTGGAAAATTATTGCCCAATGCAATCATCAAAACACAGCGTTTGAAGCGCGACTAACTCATTATAATAATGAAAAACTGCAACAATTTACCATTCAAGGACAAAAAAATGCCGAGCAAATAAAAACTCAATTAGTACAAGAGGCTAAGGGTATTTTATCAGTCATTGAAATTGAAAAAAAACAACGTAAACGTAAACCTTCCCCTCCTTTTATTACCTCTACTCTTCAACAGGAAGCTGCGAGGAAATTAGGTTTTACTGCACGAAAAACAATGATGGTTGCACAGCAACTTTATGAAGGGATTGATATTGGCACAGGAACAGTGGGTTTAATCTCTTATATGCGTACAGACTCAGTTAATTTAGCATTAGAGGCTATAACAGAAATAAGAGAATTTATTAACGTACGTTATGGTCAAGGACACTGTCCGAAAGAAGCGCGAATTTATAAAACCAAATCCAAAAATGCTCAAGAAGCACACGAGGCAATTCGTCCAACGTCGATTAAACGTACTCCAGAGATGGTGCAAGCCTCATTAACTAGTGAACAATTTAAATTATATAGCCTCATTTGGAAACGTACTCTAGCCAGCCAAATGACTGACGCAATTCTAGATACCGTCGCTGTCGATTTAAGTTCAGGTAAAGGCAATATTTTTAGAGCCAATGGTTCAACAGTCACTTTTCCTGGATTCCTTACTGTCTATGAAGAAGGCCGGGATGATTCAAAGGAAAAAGAAGAAGAAGGAGAGGGAGCTATTTTACCTACGTTCTCAATAGGTGAAAAAATATCATTACATGATATTTTAGCCAACCAACATTTTACTGAACCCCCACCAAGATATTCTGAAGCAACTTTGGTGAAGGCTTTAGAGGAATATGATATTGGCCGCCCTTCGACTTACGCCACCATTATTCATACTTTACAACAAAGAGATTATGTAATAGTAGATAAAAAACGTTTTGTGCCTACGGATGTTGGGCGTATTGTTAATCGTTTTTTAACTAATTATTTTACCCGTTATGTAGATTATAAATTTACCGCACAACTAGAAGATACTTTAGATGCCATTTCTCGAGGGGAAAAAGAGTGGATTCCAGTACTAGAAGATTTTTGGAAACCATTTGTCAATCAAATTCAAGACACGGATAATCAAGTACAACGGAAAGATGTTACAACAGAACTACTTGAAGAATGCTGTCCAAAATGCAATAAGCCTTTATCAATACGTCTCGGAAAGCGTGGTCGATTTATTGGCTGTACGGGCTTTCCTGAGTGTGATTATACACAAGATTTAAGTGGTCAAGATGCGGAGAAAAAAGAAGTTGAAGTAATTGAAGGACGGACTTGTCCATCGTGTCAGCATGAGCTACATATCAAAACAGGTCGCTATGGCCGTTTTATTGGTTGCAGTAACTACCCACAATGTAAACATATGGAACCTATAGAAAAGCCTGCAGACACTGGTGTTACTTGCCCAAAATGCAATGAAGCGCCTATTTTACAACGCAAATCCCGCAAAGGAAAAATCTTTTATTCTTGTGGAAATTATCCTAAATGTGATTATGCATTATGGAATGAACCAATTAATCGTTCTTGCCCTCAATGCAGTTGGCCTATTCTCACGGTTAAAGAAAACAAACGATCAGGCCGCCAAATACTCTGTCCCAAAGAGGGTTGTGGTTATTCTGAAAAAGAACAATAAGCTCACCAATGGGTCACCTCTTCATATGAAGAGGCTTGAGCTTTAAATCGTATATCAAGTAGTTAGAGGGTTAGAGCAGCTGATTGATATCTACTAGCACTTGATTCAAACACTTTGACAATTTCTGGTTCTTTTTCACTTTCGATATAACTTATGTAGTCTAACCTAGACACCAATAGTCGCATACCTGGAGGCATTTCATCTTCGCTTAAATTCTTGTTAATATCATCTATAAGCTTTTCAGCATCATCTATAAAATGGAATTCTAATTCATCATCTGGATATTGTTCATAAGCATCACGCATTTGTTCCAAAATTAAAGGAATTTTAGATTTATCCAGATTGATAGGCATTTTATTCTGACGGTCAATAAATGCTCTATCGGAAGGCTTTTCATCCTCATTCAGTTGCATATTACGAAGAGACTCGCCTCGATTGCCTACAGAATCAGCCAGCAAAAAAGGTTCAAATATCCACTGCTTTTCATCAATTTTGGAGTTTTCTTCACATAATGATTGTAACGCTAGGAACACACTTCCATTTTTATGCTTTCTTTGATAGAGCAGATCTGATTCATAGGATTGCCTGGCTGAGCCTACATATACACTAACTACGTCAGCATCTTGTGTCAGATTTGTTATATACGTTTTACATAGCTCGGAGATTACTTTTACCCTATCCTTTAAAATAGGATGAGCATTATAAGTAACTGCATTTTGTTGAAACTCTGCTCGCACTCCTACTTCTGTGGCAATACAGTAACAATTATCATAATCAAGAGATAATATTTTGCGTTTAGTCATAACATTCCCAACAAGATATTAAATGAACAATTATACCTATTTTTACTCTTGCTGTAAATTATAAGACAATAACGCTATGCTAATTACAACTTCCCAAATCGCCTTTCACTGCGCTTGAGACAATGTGAGAAGTTGCTATCAATTTTTGCTTTGAAGACCTTTTTGAGTTTGCCATCACTAGCAAGAAGCGAAAACGATCGAGTAAAAAAATACTGATTGAACTTATTGAGGCTCATTCATTAATTGTTCAATGTATCGTCTGCAAGTTAAGGGTCGATGAATATAATTAATTAAATGTTTAGTACCTCCTGTACCAGTAATAACCAAAGATCCATATTGTAAAATACTTCCTAAAATTGATTGACGTATATCAATAGTTTCAATCTTATTTAAGGGCATATCTACAGTTTGACGAACAATAACGCCTGTACGTAAAATAACCTGCTTCTTCTTAATAGTAATCGATGAAAAATAGTAAGTAACCCATGTCATCGCTATCCAAAGAGCAGCAAAAGCTAATAAAAATAGATTTAAATGATTTAATTGAGGCAAATAAATTTGCAATACAATGGGAATACAAAAACCAACAATAGGCCAAAAAAATATAATCCAATGTAAACGAGTAAAATAAAGTATATTTACATCTTTAATTGTTTCAGTCATTCTGCACCTTTAGATTATTTACACCCTTCATCAATGAAAATGCGGGTATATTACTAGTCTTAATAATTTGTTATTCTATACCCAAGCTCCTTCAAAATGCTAGTTTTTAGCAAGAGAGTAATTTGAATGAAATCGATAAAATATTGCTTAAATAAACAACTAGCTGAAATCTGCCAACGTTCAGTGCAAATTGAAGAGTTTGCCGAAACTATCTACTCTTTACTTCCCGAACAGTTAAAGCCACACTGCAAAGTAAGCAGCTTTAATAAAGGAACTCTCATTTTAGTAACTACTGATGCAGTATGGGCCACAGAAATTCGTTATGCTATTCCTGAGTTACGCGATAAGTTAAGGAAGGCTGGAATGTATCAATTAAGCTCGATTAAAGTGAATATTAAACCTTCAGAGGAATATAAAAAAATAATAAAATCAAAAAACTATGAATTAAGCCAACAAGCCAAGGCAACAATTATTAGTGAATCTCAAAATTACGCTTATGAACCTTTAAGAAAAGCATTAATTAGCTTAGCTAGTAAATAAACCTAGAAACTACTAGGAGTGTCTACTGGGTTTTCTAGGATAAAAGCTTGTGCAAAGCGTCTCTCAACCCAATCACTTCCTAAATAATCAAAGCAATCATTAACATAATCTGCTAATTCTTCCTCTGTTAGATGATGTTCAAAACCAGGAGGTTCAGGCTCGTGATGGACATACTCACCGAAATACTGCTGAGAAAAATCATTATAATCTCGAGTATGTAAAATAAAAAGATGCCACAACTCATCTAAAACCAGCAAAGGACCAAAAAGATAAGTAGGCTTATCTTGCTTCGCTCTTTGCTGTTTTAGCCATAACCAGCCCAATAGATCATGAAATAATTGGCTTGCTTCATTTAATTGAAACTGGCTATGGGAATAACAAAACTGTTTTAAAAGAGAGCTATTTTTATAACTTAATATCTCTTCGAGTACAACAGGCATTATCCACAACAACTTTTATTAGCGCTAGGCTGTTTAGTAATATAACGAACAACACGACAAATCATTTCTTCCTTAGACATGAATTTCTCCTATAGATTATGTTTTGTTTAACCTAGAAAACGCAGCTGAATCGTAGCTAGAGTGTTTAATGTGCTGATTGTTCAAGAGATTTTGATGATTTTTTGCTGAAGGTGTATCACCCATACGGTGAAGTAAAAAATCATCAAAATCTCTTGAACAATCAGTGCAGTAGACACTCATAGTAGATTTAACTGCGTTTTCTAGGTTTATACACTATTTATTAAACTTAACAAAGAGCTGGATTAGATCTATATTCTTCTTCTTGAGCTAAACAAGCATTAATTACATTACATAGAGTTTTTAAAGCATATATTATTGTCGGGACTACCATCATAGCGACTAAAGTAGCAGGGAGATTGGCACTCAATAATGCAGCTCCTGCTGTCACTGCGCCAAGAATAATTAAAAAACTAGCCGTATCAGCTAAGAAAGCGCCAAGCCTAGGATTCTTTTTTAAAAAATCACTCCGAGAAAGCAAGTTCTTAACAATATAATCAGGAATAATAGTTAATGGTGCAGCTATTAAGCCTACGCCTGCAAAAGTCCAGAAAGTACCCGAAGCGCTAGCCATAGTAGGACTAAAAAAAGATACTGCACATCGACCGAATACTCCACACACACTACCAACTGAAGTTCCAAATGGTACTATATTTAAAGCATCATTAAAAAAGCCGCCTGGTGTTAAAGGTTTATTGATAGCTTGCATAAAGTGTTCCCCCGTTCTTTTAAAAAACAGAAGGATACGCCAACAAACCAATAAGGTCAATTTAAATCATTTTACTCTTATTTTCACCAAATAACACAACGCGATTTATTCACCATCGGGCTATTTTTAGGGATAGCAAAAGCTGCTTGAAAATCTGGCATATTCGCTAAACTGCCATTTACACGATATTGTGCAGGAGGATGAGGATCGGTAGTAACTTGATTACGCATTTGTTGCGGGCGCATATTAGTTGCCCAAACATGTGCAACGCCTAAAAAAAACTGTTGATCAGGAGTCAATCCATCAATTACTTTAGCTTGCTTATATGCACTTGAACGATGAAAAGCTTTATAAGCTAAGGTAATTCCTCCTAAATCAGCCGTTGCCTCGCCAACAACCAATTTACCTTGTACATGTAATCCTCCATCTACAGTGTATTTAGAAAATTGATTAGCAATACATTCAGTTGCTTGATTAAATTTAGTTAAGTCACTGGGAGACCACCAATTTTTTAAATTACCATTCCCATCAAATTGAGCGCCTTGATCATCAAAGCCATGGGTCATTTCATGCCCCATTACAAAACCTACAGAACCATAATTGACTGCAGCAGGCGCGTTGGGATCAAAAAATGGAGATTGTAAAATACCTGCTGGCATGTTCAGATTATTCATAGAAGGATCATAATAAGCATTAATAGTTTGTGGAGTCATAGCCCATTCGGTACGATCTAAAGGCTTTCCAATCTTATTAAGATCTCTTTTAATTAAAAATTCATTTGCACGTAGTACGTTAAGAACATAAGGTCCACGATCAATAACTAAACTAGAATAATCACGCCATTTTTCTGGATAACCTATTCGTTCTTGCATCAACTCTAATTTCTTTAAAGCAGCTGTACGTGTTGCTGGAGTCATCCATGGCAAAGTTTCAATATCTTCGCTTAATACAGCGCGAATATTATTTAATATATTCATTACTTCTTTTTTTGAGCTAGGAGGAAAATAGTTATCAACATAGATTTTTCCAATAGCAAAACCTAAAGCGGCGCTTTCTGTACTAACTACTCTTTTCCAACGAGGAAGCAGTTTTTCTGCACCAGTAATTGCTTGTGCCATTTTAAAATTTTGATTAACAAAAGGCTGTGATAAGCACGATGCATACCCATCAATCAGATGCCAACGTAAATAAGTCTTCCAATCCTCAATGGAAACACTTATTAGTAGTTTATCAAGCTCAGAAAAAAATTGAGGCATGGCTAAATTAATCATTTTAATTTCACCTTGGCCCATCGCCGCAAAATACTTAGACCAATCAAAATGAGGAATTTCTTGATTTAGATCACTTACTAATTTCATATGATAAATTGCATGAGGATCTCGTTGATCAACTTGTGACATGGATGCTTTAGCTAATTCTGTTTCGATACGCATCACTGTTTGAGCTTCTTTTTTAGCTAATCTAGGTTCATCACCTAATAACTGAAACATATTAATCAAGTGCTCAATATAGGCTGTTCTAATTTGTTTAAATTTAGGATCGTCTTTTAAATAATAATCTCGATCAGGAAGCCCTAAACCACCTTGCATCACAGCACCAATAACAAGGCTACTATTTTTAAAATCTTGCATACTGCCAAAAGAAAATAAGGCATCTACGCCGATATGATGCAGCTGAGCTATTTCCTTTTGTAAATCACCAATAGTTTTAACTTGATCAATTGCTGTAAATTCAGCTTTTAGAGGACTCAAGCCCATTTTATTGATTAAAGCCTCATCCATGCCGCTGTAATAAAAATCTCCAATTTTTTGCTCTAAACTACCTTGCTTTGTATTTGTATTTTTTGAAGCCTTAATAAGCATTTGGTGAATGATATTAAGCACCCGCTCATTGAGTATATTAAAAGTACCCCACGAAGCATATTCTGGGGGAATAGGATTATTTTTTAACCAATTTCCATTGGCATAAGCGTAAAAATCTTTACTTGGCGGTATATTTTTATCAACCCAATTTAGATGCAGAGGATCATTTATTGGACTATTTGTATCTTGTGAAACAGAGGAGAAAACGGAGGAATTAAAAGCTAAAGAAAGAATAAAAAAACTTATATTCCATTTCATAAATTGTTATGCCTCTATTGGATAGTATTCTGCTTGTGTTATTGGTAAATAATCCTGGGTATCAAAATAGGTGTATTCCCATGCATCTTGTCTAACCATTAATTCACGCAATAATTTATTATTGAGTTCATGACCAGATTTATAGCCTTCGAATGCACCTATTAAACTGGAACCTAATAAATATAAATCACCAATTGCATCTAATACTTTATGAGTAACGAACTCCGAGTCAAAACGCAAACCATCTTCGTTAAGAATACGGTAATTATCTACAACAATTGCATTATCTAAACTACCGCCTTTAGCTAGGTCATATTCTCGTAATTTTTCATAATCAGATAAAAAACCAAAAGTACGTGCACGACATACTTGTTTCACATAAGAAGTTCCTGAAAAATCAAAGCTCACTGTTTGAGGGCGTTCGTTAAAAACAGGATGATCAAAATCAATAGTAAAAGAAATTTTGTAGCCATTATGAGGCAAAAATTGAACGTATTTTCCATTATCTTCTACACGAATTGGTTTTAAAATACGAATATATTTTTTTGCAGCATTTTGTTCGCGAATACCTGCTGATTGAATAAGAAAAACAAAAGGCGCAGCACTCCCATCCATTATAGGCAATTCAGGTCCATTGACATCAATATAAGCATTATCAATGCCTAGGCCTGCTAAAGCAGATAATAAATGCTCAACAGTGGCAATTTTTACATCCTGATGATGCAATGTAGTACAGAGCATTGTATCGCCCACATATTCATATGACGCGGGAATTTCTACTACAGGTGAAAGATCAACTCGTCGAAAAATTATCCCTGTATTGATGGGAGCTGGACGTAAAGTTAAAAGCACTTTCTCACCGGAATGCAAGCCAACACCTGTAGCTTGAATTACCTTTTTAGGAGTTCTTTGTTTTATCATTCAGCGCTCACCTTCATCAGTCTTTATTTTGCCTACAAATTCAAAAATGCTTATCCCTTAATAGGATTATCCACAAAACTTTATACTTCTCTTAGACAAATGACATTCTCTATTTAAATGAAAGGCTATTTTTACACATTTTACAAGAAAACCTTTCAAAAAAACTCAGATAAATCATCATATTGAATTTTTTTGAAAGGTTTTTCAACAAACCGTGCTTAAATATACATCATTCACATTAACAGCCATCAGTAATTCTAAGTGAATTACAAAACCTTTTAATTTTAACAACAATTTATTGATTAGTCTAATTTTTCTCTATTGTAGGGTGCGATTTTAAATACAGTTTTTCTTCGCTATTCGTCATCCTGAGCGTAGCGAAGGATTTCCATCAAGTAGCATCAAGCCGTAATCAGGAGATCCTTCGCTACGCTCAGGATGACGGACTTATAAAAAAACCACAATTAAAATCGCATCCTCTATTGTAGAGTACGATTATAATTGAGGTTTTTTATAAGTTTTTAATCCGCCAAACTAGTCTAGAGGATCCAAGATTCAAGTAAATTATGTAGAGCTTCTTTATCCCTATCCTCGTTGCCTTCTGGTTTGACCGGAAGACAACGAAGATAGGGATTTTCATTAATTTAATGACAGTAGGGATTATGCGGATGTTTATTAAAAGAAAAATACTATACTTCTTCTTCTTGCCGACGTAAAAAAGCAGGGATATCTAAATAATCTACATCAGGTACATCAGAATGCTGCCTTTTATTCATCATAGATGGATTGTTTAATACAGCTGCTGTTGCTGCCTGAGCTTGTTTACGCATTACAGCAGGTCTATCTAATTGTTGATAATCTAAAGAACCATCACTTTTTGTAGTTTCCATAATGCGAGCTCTTTGTGATTGTTGTTGTACTGCAGCTCGTTGGCGAGCATCACCTAAACCAGTAACAATTACTGTAACACGCATTTCATCCGTCATTTCTGGATCAATTACTGTACCAACTACTACAGTAGCATCATCAGAAATAAACTCCTTAACAACATCACCTACTTCTTCAAACTCTCCAATAGACATATCTAGGCCAGCGGTAATATTTACTAAAATACCTCGTGCTCCTGAGAAATTAACATCTTCTAATAAAGGTGAAGCAATAGCTGCTTCAGCTGCTTGACGCGCTCTTTGCTCTCCTGTAGCACTACCTGTTCCCATCATGGCCATACCCATTTCGGACATCACTGTACGTACATCGGCAAAATCCACATTAATTAAACCAGGGCGAGTAATTAAATCAGAAATACCTTTAACAGCGCCTAAAAGAACATTATTAGCGGCTTTAAAAGCATTCAGAAGACTAATATTCTTTCCTAATACACTAAGAAGTTTATTATTAGGGATGGTAATTAGAGAATCGACATGCTCCGCTAAACGACGAACACCTTCTTCTGCAGCCAAGGCTCGTTGCTTACCTTCAAATGCAAAAGGTTTGGTGACTACTGCAACAGTTAAAATACCTAACTCTTTGGCGATTTCTGCAAATACGGGAGCAGCACCTGTTCCTGTTCCGCCACCCATGCCTGCAGTAATAAACACCATATCAGCGCCAGCTAAAATTTCTCGAATACATTCTCTATCTTCTTCTGCTGCTTCGCGACCTATTTGTGGATTAGCTCCAGCACCTAGACCTTTAGTAAGTTCTTCACCAAGTTGAATATGAATTTTGGCATTAGATGCTCTTAATGCTTGTGCATCGGTATTGGCGCAAATAAATTCTACACCATCAATGTTTTCAGCAACCATATGCTCTAAAGCATTACCACCACCCCCACCAACACCCACTACTTTGATGACGGCATTATTTTCATGTTGGCTGCTTTCCATTAATTCAAACATAACCTGCTCCCCTCGTGCACTGTGCATTGCTTTTTTTGATTAAGCTTTATTTGTTGCATCATTCTTTAGAGATTATATGCAACCCCATATTCTTTTAAAAATTGCCTTGAAACCATTCTTTCATACGTGACCACATATTTTTAGCATTATCATTTAATGTGGGAGCACTATAACCACCTTCATACTGTTGCTGATAACCGTGTAACAATAAACCGACTCCAGTTGCAAATGCGGGATTTTCCGTAGCCTCTGCTAAACCAGAAACATAATGAGCACAGCCTTTTCTCACAGGCATCTCAAAACAAAGCTCAGCCAACTCTATGGCACCACGAATATTTGCAGCTCCACCAGTAAGCACAATACCCGCAGCCATTCGATCTTCAAAACCACTACGGCGTAACTCATTACGCACTAAGGAAAAAAGCTCTTCATAACGAGCAGAAACAACATCGGCTAAAGCCTTCGCGGAAATTTTTCTACCTGGTCTATCGTTAACACTGGCAACTTCTAACATATGATTTGGATTAGCTAACTCAGGTAAAGCGCAAGCATGAGTCAATTTTATTGATTCTGCTGATTTAGTTGGAGTGCGTAATGCCATAGCAATATCATTAGTAACTTGATCACCTGCTATTGGAAGCACTGCAGTATACTGAATAGCTCCTTCGCAAAAAATAGCAATATCAGTAGTTCCACCACCAATATCTATAATACAAACGCCCAAGTCTTTTTCATCTTCAGTAAGCACTGCATGGCTTGAAGCAAGTTGCTCAAGAATAATATCATTTACCTCTAAACCGCAACGACGCACACATTTAACTATATTTTGGGCAGAACTTACTGAGCCAGTTACTATATGAACTCGCGATTCAAGTCGGACGCCAGCCATTCCAATTGGCTCTCGAATACTGCCTTGGTTATCAATAATGAATTCTTGAGGAAGAATATGTAGAATTTTTTGATCTGCAGGTATTGCCACTGCTTTAGCTGCATCAATAACTCGCTCTACATCCGCTTTAGATACTTCTTTATCACGAATCGCAACAATTCCATGAGAATTCAAGCTTCTTATATGACTACCTGCAATGCCAGCGTATACGGTTCTTACTTCACAATTAGCCATTAACTCTGCTTCTTGCACAGCACGTTGAATTGAATTAACTGTTGCTTCAATATCAACTACAACTCCCCGTTTTAGTCCTCGGGAAGGATGTCGACCAATACCAATGATCTCAATAGAACCATCAGAAGCGACTTCGCCAATTAATGCAATTATTTTTGAAGTGCCTATATCTAGCCCTGTGATAATATTTTTTTCTATTTTTTTAGCCATTATCGTCCCGTTTGTTGTTTCCACTGCACTGCCATTCCACGTGGATAACGCAAATCCACACTGGCTAACTGATCTGACTTTTCCGCAAATACGGCAGGATATGCTTTACAAAAGCGCAGTAATCGCATTTCCAATTCTTTTTTTCCTAAATAAATCTTAGTACCATTTGTTAATAATAAAACCCATGATTGGTTTTTTCTAAGATCTATACCACTCGCACTTAAATTATAAGATGTTAATATCTTACTCAATTTTTCATAAACTTGTAAGACTTCATTTTGTTGTTCTATTGGACCATTTAGATGGGGGATATTTAAATCACTTGGAATGCTCCCGTCATTAAATAAACGTCCATCTGCAGTCATTAAGGAATTACCCCAAATTGCAACAGGTTTTTTTTCAACTAATTTAATTTTCAAAGTATCTGGCCACACACGCTCTACATAGGCAGTATCAATCCAACTTTGCTTACTTAATTCATCTTGTAAACGACCAACTGATAAAGCAAAAAAACTTGCTCCAACATATTTTGCTAAGATATTTTCTAGATCCTTATGGGTCATATGTTGATAACTAGCCGCTACTTTTATAGTAGTAATGGGAAATCGCTCTACATCAGCAATAAATAAATAAACTAAACGCCCCGATAACAATAAAGCGCTGAGTATTAATAGAGATAAGATACTGGCATAACGTAATCCATTCGTATCATTATTTTTATTATTTCGATATTGATTCACAAGTAATTAGTCACCAAATGTTTACGACAATTTTGATGAATTTTAGCCAACTGGATCAATTCATCAAGTAAATGAGTATACTCTAAACCGCTTGCTTGCCATAATTTGGGGTACATACTTATGGAAGTAAAACCAGGTAAAGTATTAATTTCATTAAAATAAATTTCCTCTGTTCTATCATTCACAAAAAAATCTACTCGAGCCATTCCTTTGCATTTTAAGCGAGTAAAAATATCAGCAGATGCAACTTTTAAGCGTTCATATAGTTGCTTGCTTAACAGTGCAGGAATAATTAAATCAGTTTGATTACTTTCAATGTATTTTGCGGTATAGGAATAAAAACCATCAGGATGATTGACTCTTATTTCACCAGCCACACTAACTCTTGGAGCAGCTGCTGGATTTATATTTTCCAAGACAGATAGTTCTATTTCTCGACCTTGAATAAATTGCTCTACGAGAATTTCTTCGTCATAACGCAAAGCATCATCCACGGCATTAATGAGTTCAGGCATCGTTTTTGCTTTATGGATCCCTACACTCGAACCTAATGAACATGGTTTTACAAATAAGGGCCAACCTAATTCATTAGCTACTTGCTTACAAAATTCTTGACGCTCCTTTGTATTTGTATGCCAAGATAATAAACGGTATTGAGCTGATTTTAATCCATTGACACAAGCAAGACGTCTTGTCATGTCTTTATCCATACCAATAGAAGAAGCTAAAACATCACATCCCACATAAGCAACCCCTGCTAATTCTAACAAGCCTTGTAAACAGCCATCTTCATATAGAGGTCCATGTACGACAGGAAAAACTATATCAGCATCTACTGCTAAGTGCCCATTAAGTAATAAACTCGGTAAAGGCTTAGAATATTCGGTTACTACTGGTAATTTATCTTGATAGCTTATTAAATCCCTGTAATCATGTACATGAAACTGACCATTTTTATCCATCGCAATGGGAATAATGTGATACTTTTCAACATTTAAATACTTAAGAACAGATGCAGCTGAAACTAAAGAAACTTCATGCTCTCCAGACTTTCCGCCATAAAGCAAAACAAGATTGACGGGTTTAACCATTACTATTCTCCAACAATAGATGCTTTATACATCAATTCAACAGGTCTTAAAGAGTGTGATTAAAGCCACGGTTTTAATCACACCCTACTTTAAACTTTAGTTTGCACTAAATACATTAAAGCTTCAATATTAACCATCTCAAAGAAATCAATAGCAGATTATATTTCATGCTTTGTTCATTAAATTAAGAGCTAATTGACCAATACTCCCTGCTCCTTGCATCAAAATTACATCACCATCTTTAATAAACTCATCTAGTTTTTCTTTAAGCGACTCTTCATTCACCATTGTTACTCGCTTATCTTTATTTCGGATTTCTTTTGCTAAAGAATCACTAGTAATACCAGGAATAGCACTTTCTCCTGCCGAATAAATATCCAGTAAAAATAATTCATCTGACAGACTTAATACCTCTATAAACTGGTTATATAAAGATTTAGTCCGCGTATAACGATGTGGCTGAAATACATGAATTAAACGCTTATCAGGCCAAACCTTTCTAAATGCATCAATAGTGGAGAGAATTTCTTGAGGATGGTGACCATAATCATCTACCACAATAGCTGAGCCATTTTGAAATATTTTTTCTCCTAATAATTGGAAACGGCGGCCTACCCCTTGAAATTTTTTAAACCCATTAATAATTGATTGATCATCCACACCCACTTCAGTTGCAATAGCGATGGAAGCCAAAGCATTAAGTACATTATGGCGACCTGGATATTGAAATTGAATGGTTAAAGGTTTATGAGGTGCGGGCCTAAGCACTGTAAATTGACTTAATATTCCTGTTTGCGTCCAATCTACAGCCTGATAATGAGCATCTTGATTAAAACCATAAGTTAAAGTAGGTCTTTGAATAGCTGGAAGAATACGTCTAATCTCTTCATCATCGAGACAAACAACCGCTAAACCATAAAAAGGTAAATGATGTAAAAACTCTAGGAAAGTTGTTCTTAATTTATCAAAATCACCATCATAAGTTTCCATATGATCAGCATCAATATTAGTTACTACTGCCATCATTGGTTTTAAAAATAAAAAGGAAGCATCACTTTCATCAGCTTCAGCAACAAAGTAAGGTGAACTACCTAATTGTGCATTCACACCGGAGCTATTTAATTTTCCTCCAATCACGTAACTAGGATCTAAACCTCCTTCAGCCAATAAACTACTTACTAGACTAGTGGTTGTTGTTTTACCATGAGTTCCAGCAATGGCAATTCCATGTCTAAAACGCATTAGCTCAGCAAGCATAGCAGCTCGAGGAATTACAGGAATCATTAGTTCTTGGGCTGCACGCACTTCAGGATTATCCATTTTAATAGCAGAGGAGCGTACAACCACATCAGCACCTTGAATATGCTCTATTTTGTGCCCTTGAAAGACCTTAATACCTAAAGACTTTAGTCTTTGAACTGTATATCCTTCCCCTGCATCTGAACCAGTAATTCGATAGCCTTCATTATGTAACATTTCAGCTATGCCACACATACCAACACCACCGATGCCTATAAAATGAATTTGTTCTACATGCCCCATTCTTGGCGCTAAAAATTGTCTGAAGTTATTCACAATTCCCCCTTAGCCATTAGCAGTTCCCAATCCCAAGGAATGCCAACGATTTTCATGATCAATACGCAATAATAAAGCAATAACTACACAATTAATAATCATACTAGCACCACCATAGCTCAATAAAGGCAAAGTTAAACCTTTAGTGGGTAATAAACCCGCATTAACACCCATATTAATTGCTGCTTGCAATGCTAACCAAAACGTTAGCCCATAGGCAGTAAACGATGCAAATAAACGCTCTTGATTATGAGCAATATAAGCAATATTGAGCCCCCTAAAGACAAGTATACTATATAATCCCATTACTGCTAAAATTCCCATTAAACCAAATTCTTCAGCTAATACTGCGAATAAAAAATCAGTATGCGCTTCAGGTAAATACAATAGTTTTTGAATACTTTCTCCTAAACCCAAACCAAACCATCCCCCTCGGCCAAAAGCAATCAAAGATTGAGTTAACTGATAACCACTGTTGTATTGATCAGCCCAAGGATCAAGAAATGCTGTAAGTCGAGCTACACGGTATGGAGATGAAATAGCTAAACAAGCTAAAGCAGTCATTACTAATATCATAAGACCAATATAATAACGTAACCTAACTCCGGCTAAAAAAAGCATCGCCATTACCGTTCCAGAAATTACTACCGTCGCACCAAAATCAGGTTCTAATAATAATAAAACTGAAACAATAGCCAAAACAAACATTGGTTTGATAAAGCCCAAAATTCCTTCACTAACTGCTTTTTGCTGACGAACTAAATAACCTGCCAAATAAAATATCATCGTTAATTTAGCCATTTCAGAAACTTGTATTCCAATAGGGCCTAAAGCAAGCCAACGTCTACTTCCATTAACTGAGCGACCAATACCTGGAATCAAAACTATAAGTAACATTACAATACAGATTATTAACATCGGCATGGAGATACGTTCCCATACGCTGCTATCGGTACGAATGATTATTAAGCCAATAAGCAATCCTGCAGCTAAATAACATGCTTGACGTATAAGAAAGTGAAAAGGCTGGTGAAAATATTTGGTAGAAACCATTACTGAACTTGAAGCCACCATCATCAATCCAATAATTAATAAACCAAAAATAGTCGCTATTAACCATTTATCATAAAGTGATATAGGCTTACTAACAGGCTTTCCTCTTTGATTTAAATGACGTGGTCGCATAATAGCTATAATCCCAAAACAGAAGCAGTAAATACTTCCCCACGATGATTATAATCACGAAACATATCTAAACTCGCACAAGCAGGAGACAATAAAACAACATCCCCTGGTTTTGCTTGAGCTTCTGCTAAAGTAACCGCATTTTCAAGAGAGGATGCGCGAGTAATCGGCACTACTTCAGAAAGAGCATCTTCCATTTTATCTGCATCCTCTCCTATTAGAACAATAGAACGAACAAAACCTCTTATTGATTGACGCAATTCTTTAAAATCAGCCCCTTTTCCTTGGCCACCAGCAATAAGTACAATTTTTCCTTGCATAGAACCTCCTATTCCATTAATAGCTGAAATGGTTGCGCCTATATTAGTTCCCTTAGAATCATTGATCCAATCTACTTCATTAAGAGTTCTTACCCATTGACAGCGATGGTTTAATCCTGAAAAAGAAACTAATACGTTCTGCATTACGCCTTGAGAAATAGTTAGTGCATCTGCTAAAGCACAAGCAGCCAAAGCATTATGCCAATTATGAACCCCTTTGATACGTAATGAATCTACGGCCAAAATAAGCTCTTTACCTCTCGAAAGATAAATTTGACCTTCTTTATTAATTAAACCCCAATCATTTTCTGTTGGAGGACAATCATTACCAAAAGAAATAACACGCTCAGCTAACTCTTGGTTCTTTTGGTTTGGTGTGGTTGCAGCATCATCCCGATTATATAAAATAGTTTGCGCTTGATGATAAATTCTTTGTTTTGCTTCAATGTAAGCGCTCATGCTGTGATGGCGATCAAGATGATCTGGGCTTACATTAAGTATTGTTGCGGCAATAGAACTTAAAGAATAAGTAAGATCTAATTGGAAGCTAGATAATTCTAAAACCCATAAATCATAGTGTTGAGCTTCATTCAATCTATCTAATACGGGTGTACCTATATTGCCAGCTACGGCTACCTTGATTCCCGCAGCTTTAGCCATTTCACCTACCAAAGTAGTTACTGTTGATTTACCATTCGTCCCTGTAATTGTCACAATAGGGGCATGGATTTCACGCGCTAAACACTCAATATCCCCATAAACAGCAATTCCTTTTTCATGAGCCTTTTTAAAAAAAGGAAGATCTAATGATAAACCAGGGCTAGTAATAATATCGGTGATTTTAGTAAATAACTCTTCCGGAACATGCTCTAAATAAATAGCTATTTGAGGAAACTCTGTTTGAAATTCTTGTAATCCTAGAGGCTCTTTACG
This sequence comes from uncultured Legionella sp., assembly GCA_945952115.1. GTDB lineage: Bacteria > Pseudomonadota > Gammaproteobacteria > Legionellales > Legionellaceae > Legionella. The sequence goes on from CAMFHA010000003.1 coordinate 46,694, forward strand.
CGTATCAAATACTGCAAAATCTTTATTTTTTCGAAATAAATAACGAGCAATAGAAAGACCTGTTTTACCTAAACCTGCGACCAAATAAAAAGAATTATTCATTAAAATGCCCTGCCTATCGAAGTTTTAAAGTAGCCAAACCACATAGTACAAATACCACGGTAATAATCCAAAAACGTACAATTACTTTAGGCTCAGGCCAACCTTTCAATTCGAAATGATGATGTAAGGGAGCCATACGAAATAGTCTTTTTCCATGAGTATACTTAAAATAAGCTACTTGTAGAATTACGGATAAAGTTTCAATAACAAATAAACCACCCATAATGAGCAAAACTAATTCTTGCCTAATAACTACAGCAACAATACCTAAAGCAGCTCCTAATGCCAAAGAGCCAACATCGCCCATAAATACTTGAGCTGGATAACTATTATACCAAAGAAAGCCTAGGCCAGCTCCAACAATAGAAGAGCAAAAAATAGTAAGCTCTCCTGTATTCGGAACAAAGGGAATCCCTAAGTAAACCGAGTACACTGCATTGCTGGAAGCATAAGCAAAAATACCTAAAGCTCCTGCAACCATTACAATAGGCATAATAGCTAAGCCATCTAAACCATCTGTTAAATTAACTGCATTACTACTACCAACAATAACAAAATAAGCCAAAATAGGGAAAAGGAACCCTAGGCTTATAACCACAGTTTTAAAAAAAGGAACTGTTAATTGAGTATGCACCGGCAAGTTTGATGTCATATAAAGGTAAAATACAGCAATGAGGGCAATTATGGATTGCCAAAAATATTTCCAACGGCCAGGAAGACCCTTACTATTTTTTAAAACCAATTTGCGATAATCATCTACCCATCCCACCAGGCCATTGCTTAAAGTAACTAAAAGTACTAGCCATAAGCTAGGTTGTTTAAGATCACACCAAAGAAGACAACTTATTGTTACTGCAAGTAATATAAGCACCCCCCCCATAGTCGGAGTACCTGCTTTAGATAGATGAGTTTGAGGACCATCGTTTCTAACCATTTGACCAATTTGTAAACTCCTTAGCCAGCGAATCATTAAAGGACCGCAAAATAAACCCACCAAAAGAGCTGTAAGCGCAGCTAAGATTGATCTAAAAGTTAAATATTGAAAAACTCTTAACGCATGGTACTGTCCTTGAAATAACTGCGTTAGCCAATAGAGCATAGTGATTCCTCTTATTTATGATTGCTATAGCATTGCCCACTAAGCTTTATACTTCGTGGGCAATGTTATACTTTTACCAAAGATGAAAAGCCGCGAAGCATACCATACACCTATATCTTAGGTATAGCGCCATTCACTAAACTGTATACTTCATTTCATTCTTATTCAACTTCAGTGATGTATAGCATTTCCCACTAAGTTTTATACTTCGTTGCATTCTCACTCGGCTTCAGTCATATACTAGTGTACACTCCTTCGCCTCCTTCAAATGCGCCTCGTCTAAAACTTAGTGGGAAATGCTATACTGAGTTCAAAAGCTAAATAAACAGTATCAATTAAGCAGTTTCTGCACAATTTTTTCCATAGCGCTAGATCTTGATCCTTTAACTAAGACAGTCGTATTATCATTCAACTTATTAATTAAAAAATCAACTATGTCATCTTGAGTTGCAAAATGACGGCCACCATGCCCAAATGCTTGTGAACTAAATTGGCTATAAGAACCACAGGTAAGTAATTGATTAATACCTAAGCTGCGAGCAGCAATACCAATTTCCTTATGATGCTCCGTAGCCCACTCTCCTAATTCTCCCATATCACCAAAAATAAATACTTTCTCTCCAGGACGTTTTGCTAATACTTCTAAACCCGCTAAAACAGAACGTAAATTCGCATTATAAGTATCATCAATAATAGTGGAATAATTTTTTCCACTTAGAATAGTCATTCTTCCTTTTACTCCATTGAAGCGCTTTAATCCTTGTTCAATGACGTGAAGATCAATGCCCACAGCATAACACGCTGCTGCTGCTGCTAAAGCATTACGTATATTGTGCAAACCTGGAACCTGTAATTCGAGCTCAAGGCTGCCCCTAGGGAGTATTAAAGTAAATTGCCCCTGACCTTGAGCGTTTAAACATACATTTTGCGCATAAACATCCGCTGGATGCTCTAAAGAAAAGCGAATAACCTGCTTATCCTTAAGAACATCATCCCAGAAATGAGCATAGTGATCATCGTCATTGACTAGAGCTATCCCATTTGGTTTTAATCCTTTATAAATTTCTCCTTTTGCTCGTGCAACACCGTCAATTGAGCCAAAGCCTTCCACATGAGCAGGAGCAATATTATTAATCAATGAAACATCGGGTTGAACCATTGCTACAGTATGAGCAATTTCACCAGAATGATTAGCACCCAATTCAAATACGGCATAACGATGTTCAGAGCTTAATGCTAGTACACTTAAAGGAACTCCAATATGATTATTCAAATTTCCTTTCGTAGCATGAGAAGGTGAAGGTAAAATAGCTGCTATCATTTCTTTAACACTGGTTTTTCCATTAGAACCTGTTAAAGCGATAACAGGACAATCTATTTGTTTGCGGTAGGCAGTAGCAATATCTCCTAAGGCCAATAAGGTATCAGCAACTAGAAATTGGGGGATAGATATTCCTTCTATTTTTTTACTTACGATTACCGCTTTTGCTCCTTTTTCTTCTGCTTCTTTAATAAAAGCATGTCCATCAAAGAACTCCCCTTCAATAGCAACGAAAACATTTCCAGGTTTTATATGTCTACTATCCGTACAAATACCTGTGGTTTCCACTTGATAGGGATAAGATTGTGAAAGGATGTGCGCAATAAATTGAAGGTCCATAGTAATAGAATAAGCTGAAAATTCTAGTTTACTCATATTCTACCCTTAAGTTCAAGATTTATGCTCAAGCGCTTGATTGGAAAAATAGCTAAACTCAAGTATAGTTATATCAATACTAGTCTAAAGGATGAGATTATGGCCAACGTTGCAGAAGTATTAGTAGATACCTTAGTGAATGTTGGTATCCAACGTATCTACGGAGTGGTTGGAGATTCATTAAATGGAATTACCAATGCCTTGCAAAAACAAAAGCAAATTAACTGGGTTCATGTGCGTCATGAAGAGGCAGCAGCTTTTGCGGCAGGAGCAGAAGCTCAGTTAACAGGTGAACTAACAGTCTGCGCAGGCAGTTGTGGTCCAGGTAACTTACACTTAATTAATGGTCTTTTTGATGCGCATCGCAGTGGCGCACCTGTTTTAGCGATTGCGGCTCAAATTCCTAGCGCAGAACTAGGCGGAAATTACTTTCAAGAAACTCATCCAGAAACACTCTTCAAAGAATGCAGTTGTTTTTGTGAAATCCTAGTAAATCCAGAACAAATGCCACGCCTATTACACATAGCGATGCAAACGGCTAAAGCAAAATCAGGTGTTGCAGTATTAATAATACCCGGCGATATTGCACTAAAAAAAGCCCCTTTCTCTGCCTATGAAAAGAATTTTCCGTTTGTTCGCCCTCAAGTAATACCTCCTGAATCAGTACTTAAAGACATCGCTGCACGTTTAAACAAAGCACCTAAAGTCACTGTCTTTTGTGGTATTGGAGCAGCAGGAGCTCGTGATTCATTAATGAAATTATGTGAACACTTACAATCTCCAGTAGTCCATACTTTAAGAGGAAAGCCTTTTTTTGAATACGATAACCCTTATGATATAGGTATGACTGGATTTATTGGCTTTTCTTCAGGATATTATGCGATGGAATCCTGTGATGTACTACTTCTCCTGGGTACCAGCTTCCCTTATCGACAATTTTATCCCTCAAAAGCAGACATTATTCAAATTGATTTACATGGTGAACAATTAGGCAAGCGTGTAGAAATAACGCTAGGAGCTGTAGGAGATATTCATGCTACATTAAATGCGTTAATTCCTTTGCTAGAAGTAAAAAAAGATCAAAGTCATTTAAAAAATGCACAAAGCCATTACCAAAAAGCACGTGAAAATCTAGATTCTCTAGCCACTAAAACACCCGATAACACCCCTATCCATCCCCAATATTTAGTTGCGTGTATTGATAAATTAGCACAAGACGATAGCCTATTTACAACGGACGTAGGAACTCCTACCGTGTGGGCTGCTCGTTATTTAACTATGAATGGAAAAAGACACCTCTTAGGGTCTTTTAATCATGGTTCTATGGCTAATGCCCTTTCCCAGGCTATAGGAGCCCAATCTGCTTTTCCTAATCGCCAAATACTAGCGCTTTGCGGTGATGGCGGCTTCTCTATGCTGATGGGTGAATTATTAACCCTGATACAACAAAAACTTCCTATTAAAATAGTTGTTTTTAATAATGGGGCTTTAGGTTTTGTTGAAATGGAAATGCATGTAGGTGGAATGCTTAATTATGGAACTAATTTAACTAACCCTAATTTTGCTCTATTAGCTCAAGCAGTTGGAATAAAGGGAATACGAGTAGAAAGTGCTGAGCACTTGAACGATGCTCTACTAGCAGCTCTAAATTACAAAGGACCAGTGCTTGTGGACGCTGTCATTAACCGTAATGAATTAATAATGCCTCCTACCATTGAGCTTAATCAAATCGAAGGATTTAGTTTGTATCTAATGAAAGCAATTATTAATGGGCAAGGAGATACAATTATTGATTTAATGAAATCGAACTTATGGCATCCAGAATAAGAAAATAACATAATTCGGGATAAGAAATTACTTAGTTTAAGTCCAGAATATTTTTTATGGGCGCAAGTATCATTTTTTGAAGACCAAGATATAATCTTTATTTTGGATAATATAAATGGAGCACCATTCTTCTGCTAATACCATGAAATTGTTTCCTTTAATGGCCCTAAGTATTTTTTTATTGCTGCCATTATTGGTGCTGACGTCTTAACCTATAAACTTATCTATTTTTTTGGCTTTACTGCTTCCGCAGCTATCATTTTTTTTCCGCTTACTTATACAATTAGTGATATTACTGTAGAAGTTTATGGTAAAAAAACTGCTTTGCAAATGCTTTGCATAGGAGTCTTAGCGGAATTTTATGTGGACACTTTATTATCTAAACTCAGTTTATTAAACAGCAATAATCTCGATCAGTTAAATAATGCTTATGAATTAATTCTTAAACCACTACAAACAGTATTCTGGGGAAATATTATTGCTCTAGCAATAAGTGCTCTAATGAATGTTTTAGTCATGAATAAACTTAAAAATCGCTACAAAGGCAATTATTTTATTATTCGCACTTTTATTGCTACTTTTTCGAGCGAGCTTGTTTATATTGTGATTGCTTACGCTATCTGGTATTGGGATGTTGTACCCTTATCTACTTTAACTACGATGATGTGTGTTTCAATGTCATTCAAAATTGTTTTTGCCGTGATTCTTGCTTATCCAGCTAAATTATTTACTCAAGCTATTTTAGGAATAAAAATTTGAAAGCTAGGATTAAAACCCTAGCTTAAGCATTTTCATACTCTTCTTGTTCAATATTTAAGATTTTATAATAACGAGCTATGCGTTCTGCATTTAAAGGCTTATGTTGTTCATCCAAAAGATGGGCATTTAAATGCTCACTTAATTGCTTTGCTGTATCTAGCAATACTGAAAAACGCTCAGCATTAACATGCGGATCTTTTGAGACCTGCATAAATAAACATAACCCACGAACACTAAAAGCACCTATATTTTGCAAATCAAAAACACCGGTGTTAGTGGCAGCAGCTAAACTACATAATATTGCTCCCTGACCATTCGAGTATTGATGTCGGTGAAATAAATTCCCCTCACCAAAACGTAAACCTGAAGCCAACACTGTTTGCAATAATTCATAACCGACAAAATTTCGATTTTCTTTAGCTAATAACAACATCATTACAGTAGAAACAGTAGGCTTAATTGATTGCTTCACCTCAGATTTTACAGAAACTTCTGCTCGAGCCTGTTCATTTTGTGATACTAATGAAGGCCCCCCTTTGCTCATTGGGGCTTTAGGCTCTGATTCAGATGCTTCTGGCTGCCATTGAGTGCTAAGCAACATTTCTTCAGAATTCACTTTACGAACAGCAATAATATCATCATGCAAAGGCTGGCGATCATAAGGACTATTATCTACTTTTGCTGCATTAGATTGATAGCGCTCAAAACCTAGACTCTCTCTACGTGCCTTCATTAAACGCCCAATGGCAATAATAACCCCAATTAACAAAAGGACATTAAGAATTAAGCTCCAATTTGCTGGCATAATTTACTCCATTGTCAACGCGTCTTTTACATCTACTGTAACTAATCGTGATACGCCCGGCTCACGCATAGTTACCCCTATTAAATGATCTGCTAATTCCATGGTTACTTTATTATGAGTAATAAAAAGAAACTGCACGAATTGTGACATTTCTTTTACTAAAGCGCAAAACCGCCTAACATTTACTTCATCCAAAGGAGCATCCACTTCATCTAACATACAAAATGGTGAAGGATTTAACTGAAAAATAGCAAAAACCAAAGCCACTGCTGTCATTGCCTTTTCACCACCCGACAATAAATGAATAGTGGAATTCCGTTTACCTGGGGGCTGTGCCATTACTACAATACCAGCTTCTAGAAGATTATCACAAGTTAACTCAAGTTGCGCCTTTCCTCCACCAAAAAGACGAGGAAAAAGTAATTTAAAGGAATTATTTACCTCAGTAAAAGTCGCTTCTAAACGAGATTTAGTTTCTTGATCCATTTTATCAATGGCTAATTGTAAGGTAGCAAGAGCCTCGCTCAAATCTGTATGTTGTTCATCTAAATATAATTTTCTTTGTTGTTCACTTTTAAATTCTTCTATAGCAGCTAAGTTAATTGCTCCTAATCGTTTAATTTTTTCAATAATACTAATCAGCTCACCTTCACGCATGCTTTGATTTACATCAGCAGGAATTCGCTCAGATAATAGTTCAGCACTTAAATTCAATTCCTGAAGTGATTCTTGAATTGCACTAGCTCTGACTGCTAATTCTTGCTCTTGCATTTGCATTTGAGCTATCAACTCTTGAACGTGTTTAATTGCTATAGTACACGACTGATTTTTTTTCTCTATGTCATCTATCTCTATTTTAACTTGCATCAACTGCTCACGGAATTGCGTTAGCTGCTGCTCTACCTCATTATGTTTTAACAACTGATTAGCCAAACGCTCTTGCATTTCTTGTTCAGGGATTTTAATTTGACTGGATAAAATAGCTAAATGCTCTAAGCGTTCCTGCAAAATAATGAAGCGTTCTTGTTCTCGTTTAATACGTTCGTTTAATTGCTGTCCTCTGATTAGTTCACGATCGTATTCTAACTCTGCTTGATGTAATTGTTTACGTCCATTATCTACCACTTGCTGTAATGAGGATAATAAAACACTCTGTTTTTCTTTTTCTTCATCTAATTGCAAATAACGTAGTTCATGTTCTTCTAATAATGCTTCTAAAGCGAACAATTTCTCATTAAGTTCAACTAATTCTGTATTTGCTTCCTCTAAATTTAATTGTAATTCTTCTTCTTGCCGTGCAAAATCTAATAAAATCTGTTTTATATAATTAAGCTCTTGTTGATTTTTCTCTAATGTCAGGCTAGTTGCTCTTAAAGTTTCATTAATGCTATCGAATTGTACTCGCACTTTTTTATTAGTATTAATCACTTCTTCTAAATGTAGATATTGCTTATCTCTAGTTAATTGTTTTTGATTAATTATTTGTTGCAACTCTTCTACTATAAGCCCTAGTTCTGTCAGTTTTTGCTGACGCGCCAAAAGCCCTACTTCATCCGTTGCATTAGAGTTTAGTATTTTAATCCATCCAACACCAACCCAAATGCCATCCTCAGTAATGATAGATTCATAAGGTTTTAACTCTGATAGCCATTGCTGTAATTCTTCTATAGTTTCAGCTGTATAAATATAATCTAAATGATGAAGCGTTTTAGGAACACCCCCTTGAATTTTATCTCTAAGACGTGGTTTAGTTCCTGAAGCAACCGGTATTTTTTCTAAAGTTAATGTGCTTATTTTTAACTGTTTATATTCTTGCCACTGAGACCAAATAGCAGAAAAATCATCAACAATAAAAGCATGCAAATCGTCGGAAAGTACTTGCTCACAAGCAAACTGCCATCGCTCTTCAACCTGTAATTTATCAATTAATTGAGGATTTTTAAGCCACTGATGAGAAATATCCTGCGCATTAGGGCCTTGCAGGGCTGCTTTTTGTATAGCGGTTAATGCAGCAAATTCACTATTTTGCTGATTAAACTCTTTTTGTATTTGATAGAGTTGTTTGTCTAAATCTTGAATTTCAAGCCGTAATTGCTCTTCTTGTTCAATACCTATTTTTAGCTGTTCTTCAACAAGAAATTGCTGTTCTTTTAATTCCACTTGTTGTCGTTCTAATTCTGCGTGTTTGTTCTCTAAATGCTCGGGGAATAAAGAACCTTTATCTCGTGTAATTTTTTCCAAACGGAGCATTAGTTGCTGACGACTTTTTTCAATATGCTGCTTTTTAACTCTTACAATTTGTAAATCATTTTTAACTGCATTACGCACATTTTGTGCTTCTAACCATTGTTCACTCCAACATTTTGCTTGTTGTTGCGCATCCATTAATTTTTTTTCATTGTCTTGTAAATCATTACCAATCAAATTGGATTTCGCTTGTAACTCAATTGTATTTTTCTGCGTTTGTACGAGTTGAGCTTCATCTTGTTTCACTTGCTCTTGGACTTTTTGCCAATCATTTTGTATTTGTTGCTTATCTTGTTCCAAACGTTTTTGTTCTCGATGATGCTGTTGAAGCCCTTCTTCAAGACGAGCAATCTCTGTCCCTATTTGATATAAAATGTTCTGCACGTTTTGCGCTTGCTCGTTGATCTCAAAAGAGTGTTCATTCAATAATGTTCGTTGTGTTTGAATTTGTGTTAGCGTGCTTTGGTGTTCTTCATAATTTAAATTCAAATCATATAATTCTTTTTGTTTTATTTTTTGCTGCTTATGAAAATCTTGCCATTTTAAAGCCATAATTTCAGCTCGACATAAAGCTTCTTCTTCTTTTAAAACCGTATATCGCTCTGCAGCTCTTGCTTGTCGTTCAAGCCGCTGTAATTGTTTGTCTAATTCATTACGAATATCAGAAACTCGCAGAAGATTTTCCTGAGTTTGTCCTATACGCTGCAAAGTTTCTTTACGGCGTTCTTTATATTTCGAAACACCAGCAGCTTCTTCTAAAAAAACTCTCAATTCTTCAGGCTTTGCTTCAATTAAACGTGAAATAGTTCCCTGACCAATGATGGAGTAACTCCGCGCACCCGCTCCTGTTCCTAAAAAAACATCCGTCACATCACGTTTACGGCAACGGCTACCATTTAAATAATAACTTGAATCTCCATCCCGTGTGACTACGCGTTTTATCGATAATTCACCATAGCTAGCAAACGGTCCTGATATACGCCCTAAACTGTTATCAAATACTAGTTCAACTGAAGCTTGCCCTATTGGTTTACGATTAGAAGAACCATTAAAAATAACATCCGTCATGGCTTCACCACGTAAATTTTTCGCTGAGCTTTCACCCATTACCCAACGCACTGCATCAATAATATTAGATTTGCCACAACCATTAGGCCCTAGAACAGCAACTAACTGGCTAGGGAAATGCACAACAGTAGGATCCACAAAGGATTTAAAACCAGCTAATTTTAATTGTTTCAAATGCATGATAGCAACACAGTTCCACTTATTAGAATCATTATAACGAAGTCCATTAAAGAAGACTATTTAGATTTACGGATATAACTTTGCTCACTAAATTTTATACTTTGTTGCATTCTCACTCGGCTTCAGTCATGCACTGATGTACACTCTTTAGCCTCATTCAACTGCTCATCGCTTAAAACTTGATGAGCAAGGCTAGATGTCAACGTAAAATCAAAATGAGCAATTGACAGACAATTTAATTGTCGTATAATTTTGCGCAAATGCTCTCGGATTGATACCAATGAATTCTTTTATTAACCGTTGTTTTTTAATTATAATATTCAGCTCGTTCTTTTCATGTACTTTTGCTGAACCGGCTAACCTCGGCTTATTGAAAAAAGAAATTCGTCAATATCATGACTCAGGAGAATATAAAAAAGAATTAGCGATGCAAATAATGCAAGCACAAGCATTTCTTCTTAAAGAGATTCAATATCATAAAAAACAAAAAAATAATAAAAAATTAGCCCTGGTACTGGATATAGATGAAACTAGTTTAACAAACTATAAAAAAATTGCTCAACGTGACTTTTCTAACGATCCCCCTCAAATTCACAATGAAATTTTGGCAGCAGATTCTCCTGCAATAAAAGCTACTTTAACTTTATACAAAACCGCTTTAGCCCATGGAGTAGCCATCTTTTTTGTAACAGGTCGCCTCCATTCTGAGCTTGCTGCAACAGAAAAAAATCTTATTCGAGCAGGCTATAAAGATTGGACTGGAATTTATGTTCGTCCAGATAATTATAAAAAATCCTCTATCATCTCTTTTAAAGCAAACAGCAGAAGAAAAATTGAAGAACAAGGATATATTGTGGTGGAAACCATTGGTGATCAAGATAGTGATATTAAAGGCGGGTATGCTTTAAAAGGTTTTAAACTTCCAAATCCTTTTTATTACATTCCTTAATTCTTTATATCTTCCGCACTTTTTTATAAGACCTGTTTTCAGGTATAATAAAACTTCTTAATAGAAAGGATTAACTCTATGCGTTATTTTATATCATGTGCCTTAATTGCTTTATTATCTTTTGGCTTATTCGTTAACGAAGCATCCGCTAAACGCTTTGGTGGAGGAAGAAGTTTTGGAGTTCAACGCTCTCAAAGTAGCTTATTTTCTTCTAATAAGACCAACAATGCAGCGTCTCTAAGCCAAAAATTCAATAAAAATAAATGGGGTGGTATTTTAGGTGGTTTATTAATTGGCGGTTTATTAGGTAGCCTTTTTATGGGGCATGGTTTTGCAAGTGGAATTATGAGTTGGCTTCTTTTAGGTGCAGCCATATACTTTATTATCAACTTCTTACGCCGCAGACAACAACCTGCAATGCAAGCGGCACAAGCAGCACCGTTTAGACAAAACACCTATAATAGCCCATTTAACCAATATTACTCTGGCAATACTAGCTCATCTACAACTACATCAAATGCTGTAAGTAGTGATTTTTTACGTGATGCAAAAGTAGCTTTTTTTCGTCTGCAAGCAGCTTATGATCAAAAGAATATAGCGGATTTAAAAGCATTTACTCTTCCTGAGGTCTTTGCTGAAATTAAAATGCAATTAGACGAGCGCGGAAATGAGCCTAATGTAACCGAAGTAATTAATTTAAATGCTGAATTATTAGATGTTTCAGAGCAATCTAACTCCAAAATAGCCAGTGTTCATTTTACGGGAACTATCAAAGAAAATAATGAAATTAATTCATTAAATGAAATCTGGCATTTCCGCCAATTAGAAAACACTAACGAATGGTTGGTTGGTGGCATTCAGCAAGAAGTTTATCAACCTTAATTTGCATAGCAACACCTTTATAACAGAGGTGTTGTTTCTTATGTTCTATTCAATAAATCGAAAATTACGCTGAGGATATTTGTATGTATAAAATGATGATGGCGGTATTACTAGCATTAACCTCAGCTCAATCAATTGCTAAAGAATTACACTCTTTTCGAGATGTTTATGATAGTTTAAGCAAGGGGAAAAATATTAAATTAGTTATCAATTTTGATGAATGTGATCCCAAACCACCTGTGAGTAATATTCTTGTTTATACTAAACCTACAGCTGTGATGTTACGTCAAAATTATTTACAATTTTCTAATTCACCGATTACGACAAATAATCCAATGTACCCCGGAAAAGCTATCTTAGAAAATAGTACTTATAAACTTACAAATGATGACAAACTTAACGTCGTTGTAAAAACAATTACACTTCCTGACTATATAGTGATGAATCAATTAACCTCAATTTGCCCCCTCAATACAGCAGTAAAAATTTATAACTAATAAAAAACTGTACCGGGTTCAGCAAAATAAAAACGCTCAAAAGCACAGCATGCAGGCAACAGAGACGCTTTTAGTGCTCAAAATTTAGATGCGTTTATTCTGCTCTACTTACAAAAAATTTATATTATGATTATGGCTTATTTAAAAAAAATTCTATAAAATTATTGTTGTTATTTTTATCAATTACTATTGTTTTTTTATTACATAAGACACAAATGGGTTTTTTATTAGGTTTAATAATTGGGTGTGGTTTGGGTGCTTTAGGTTATTATTATAAAGAGCGCCATACTCATTATTTCTCCTCATCAAACAGAGTTAAAAATAATAAAGAAATGGCTTCTTTATTTAAAGAATTTCCTTATTTAATGAATTTGATTAAAAGCAATATTAATGATCCAGAATACAAAAATATCCATGAATTTTTTGTTGTAGATAAATTGGCTATTATGAATTCATCTATTCCTCGCTTACGTTATGACCTATCAGAAGAAATGCTGTCTCTATTAAAACAATTAGAAGAGCTTAGATACATTGAGCAACTGGAGCATGACTCTTTACTTTATCATATGGAAGAAGAGTTTATTCATGATTTGCGCTCTTTTGATCCATCCATATTAGATAATCCAGAATCGAGCTCATTTTCTGAATAAATAGAAATCGCTCTGTATAGCCTTTCATGTTATCTGACGCGCACCGGACATCTTCCAATTAGCCTTAAGTTTTTGTTGACAAATACTCAAAAGCACAGGTTTAAT
>CAMFHA010000004.1 GCA_945952115.1 uncultured Legionella sp.
TTGGAGAAAACAACAGTATGTGTCTGATTTTTAAGCTTTAGATTGGCATTATAATATAGGGGGATAAAATACCTTGTAAGCTCAAAATATCTAATGTTTGAATTGATACCTCATCGATTTTGTCAGTAAATCTGTCTTGTATATCAATTAAGTTGTTAAATGCATTCTTAATAGCATTTGGCTCTTCATTCTCAGCAAAACGTTTTTTTCTGTCTTTACAGCTCAATTTAAATTCTAATGAAACTCTTTTAATTAAATTAAAACATATCGTTTTCATTTCATTGAATTGAAAACTCTCATTCATCTCTTTTATTGTTTTCTCAGCTTTTTTATCAAGCAACTCATTTTTAGAGCTTAATTTTTTTATTGCTTCAATATTGGTATTAAGCTTATCTAAAGTATTTTCTGTTTCTAAAATAAACTGAATCAAAGAAACATAGAGCTTCTCATTTCTGAACTCTGAGAAAGTATTTTGTTTCTTGTTGTAAAAATGTTGTAACTTTTCATAACTGGACATTAAAGCAGTAATTTTTTCAAAAAAATCTTTCTTTTCATTATCAATTAATTGTTCAATTTCATTTTCTCTAACTAAAGAATTAGTTTGACCTTTCTTGTTATTCGCAGCAACATTATTACTGGAGGAAGAATGAGCAATTATAGATGCTGCTTTATTTGCCTCTATTAAACTTTGTATTTGATCTGTTTTAATTTGCGCTACTCCATAAGGAGCTTTTGTCCCAATAAGAGTTTCGCCATATTTTAGTTGAGATTCTTTAAAATATCCGTCCATAGCATGATGAACACTGTCCACTTCGCTTACCGAAAATTCACTGCTATTGTTAGGCTCAAATGATAATTCATCTTTATCAAGCTGAAAATCTGCAGGATTAGCCCCAAGCTCAATTAGTAATGCTTGTGTTCTACTAGAATGGTTACCTATAATAAATTTCATACAATAATCTGTGTGATAATTATTACACTATCTAAATAGTAGATGTAGTGTGCTGATTGTCAAATTATTACATCAAAATTGATTGAAAAATATATTACACAAAGGTTAATTTTTATTCAATTCGACTTAAAGGAGTGTACGCCAGTACATGACTGAAGCTGAATGAGCAATGCTATATAAGAACATTTAATCAAAAGAAAATACTGCATCCTCTAGAAATAAAAACAAAAATATGGAATAATTATTTCCATATTTTAATAATGTTAGACAGTTTTATGAAAATAAAAGCACTTTCTTTAATGGTCTCTATTTTTTATTCCATTACTTTATATGCTAATAATTCAACCTGCCCTCTATCTAATGGAATTAATGTCCACACCTCCAAACGAGTATTAAATATTTGTCAACAAGGCAATGTAGTTAAAGCTTTTAAAATAGCCCTAGGAGACAAAGGGATCGGGAAAAAACAAGCAGGTGATAACAAAACACCTATTGGTTTATATGGATTAGCTCACCCAAGAAGATCGAGTCAATTTAAAATCTTTATTCCTATTCTTTATCCAACTACAAAACAATTAGCTGCGGGATATACTGGTAGAGATGTAGGAATTCATGGACCCAGTCAATCATCTAATTGGCTTGGGTGGGCAAATAATTTACCCTATGCAACACGAGGATGTATTGCCGTAGGTAGGAATAATTATATCGAGTATGTTGCTAATTGGGTAAGAGCCAATCCTGGGACTAAAATTTTAATTATTTAGTAGTATATACCCATTCTACCTGAAGATCTTCAGGTAGAATGGGTATATATATCAAAACGCACAGTTTTTCCCTCAATACAAGCCGTACTAGGGATTAAAGGTTTAATTTTTTGAGGCCATTTTACTACTACTCTACCTTTTGCTCGTTGAATAGCTATTTTTATTAATGCCAAGGCATCCTCATCAGGACCAATAAAATCTTGCAAGACTTGCATTTCTTTTTTTACTAAAGCGGATTTGGTTCGAGCAGGATGCATTGGATCTATATATATTAAATCAGGAAAGTCTTGAGGTAATAAAGCATCTAAATAATCTAAAGCATTCCCTTGATATAAAGATAAAACCATTTTTTTTTCTTCGAGCTCACTTCTTCTCTTTAAGGCATCATTCAATAAAGCGGCCATTATTGGATTCCGCTCTATCATTAAAACTTCTGCACCAAAGGAAGCCAAAACTGCTGCATCTCTCCCCCATCCGGCAGTAGCATCAACAATTTTCATTCCACTATTAGGCTTACATGCACGAACTAATCCTTGTTTTTTCCCCTCTGCTTTTCTTTTATTCCAGGTTGTCAAACTAAAATCTGCAGCAAGTAAATTAAAAGAAGGCTTTTTTAAGCATAATTTCTCAGAGGTAAGAAATAACCCATCCTGACAATCTTGCTTTAACTCTAAATTAAGCTGTAAAGACAAATTCAGAGCCTCTGTTAGCATCTCGTCTGATTCATAACCAATACAGCTAATTTTATTCATTAGTACTCTGCTTTGTTAATAAAGCATCTACAAAAACAGCTAATGAGTTATAAACAGGAACCTCAGGATAATCAGCTAATGCTCTATTGTCGGTCATAGAAGACAAAATCATAATAGGAAGTGCGCCTGCTGCATAAGCAGCTTGAATATCAGAAATGCGATCGCCTACAAAAAAAACATTGTTTAAAGAGCAATGCAATTGTTCAGCTAATTTATATAACATTTCTGGTTTGGGTTTTCGACAAGTACAATTCATTTCCGGTAAATGAATACAATATTCAATCGCATTAATCATTCCACCTGCATCCTGTATAAGTCTCATCATTTTTCTATGGATAGCGATTAAAGTTTCTTCACTATATAAGCCTCTAGAGACTCCAGATTGATTGGTGGCAATACCAATTTTATACCCCGCTGCTGTAAGCCGAGTTATGGCTCTTACACTATCAGGTATTAAAATAAATTCCTCTTCATTTTTAATATAATGAAAAGAATCATAGTTAATTACACCATCTCTATCGAGTAGAATAACTTTAGTCATGCTAATTGTAATATTGAAATGTCAGCAATACTTTGTAACAGCCCTTGCAAATATTCAAGCAAAGCAAGTCGATTATGCTTTATTAATTCATTATCAACCATCACCATCACTTTATCAAAAAAAACATCTACAGCTTCTTTTATATTAGCAAGCTCTCGCAATAGCTCATTATATTTTGCTTCTGTATAAAGCGTACTTACCCGTTGATTAAGTTCTTTAATTTGAGCATAAAGTATCTTTTCAGAGCCTTCCTCTAAAAACTGCTCCTTAATGGTTAAATGTTTACTATAAGTACCAGCGCTAGATAAAATATTACCAACACGTTTACAAGTGGCACTTAAAGAAGCAGCTTCAGGTAAATTAATAAAATCTTTAAGCGCTTTTAAACGCTTTTCAAGATCCACACAACATTCATCTTGACGTGCTCTTACTGCTTGAATTAAATCAATAGAATAACCTTGATTTTGATAATAAGAATTTAGTCTATCTAAAATAAAAGGCTTTAATTCTAATAATGCAGATAAGTCTGGAGGAAGAACAGCTCCATAAATATGAGTACTTTGATTTATTAAATCGCTCAAATTTAAAGGAATTGTAATCGAAGCTAAAATTCGAACTACGGCTAAAGCATGACGACGTAATTTAAAAGGATCTTTTACACCTGAAGGTTTTTGGCCAATTGCAAAAATTCCTACCAAGGTATCCAGCCTATCTGCTAAAGAAAGCGCTTTACCTAGAAGCGATGAAGGAATGTCATCTGCTGCAAAACGAGGCATATATTGTTCATTTAAAGCACAAGCAACTTCAGCGGACTCTCCATCATGTAGAGCATAATAATAACCCATTAGACCTTGCAGTTCAGGAAACTCCCCAACCATGCCACTAAGTAAATCACATTTTGATAATTCAGCAGCACGCTCTACCAACTGAGCTGGAAGATTCAAAGGCTTAGATAAATAAATCATAAGCTGTTTTACTCGCTCAGTTTTCTGATACAGACTACCTAACTTCTCTTGAAAAACAACATGTTCAGTTGCACTAATGTGTTTGCTTAACGCTTGTTTTTTATCCTGCTTAAAGAAGAAGGCAGCGTCACTTAAGCGAGCCCGCATTACCTTTTCATTACCTAAAATAACCTGTTGTGGATTAATGCTATCGATATTAGCCACCGTAATAAAATAAGGAAGCAAATTACCTTGCGCATCCTTTAAAGCAAAACACTTTTGATGCGATTGCATAGAAGCAATTAATGCTTCTGGAGGCACCTCTAAAAATTCTTTTTCAAAATGTGCTAATAAAGCATGAGGCCATTCAACAATGGAAGTTACTTCATCTAATAGCTCTTCTGGCATCACTGGAATAGCATTATATTGTTTTGCTAATTCTTTTATTTGATTTCTAATAGTTTCTTTTCGTAAAGAAAAATCCGCTAATACAAAAGAGTCCTTTAATTGCTGTTCATAAGTTTTTGCAGAGTTTAGGATAAATTCATCAGGAGAGTGAAAACGATGTCCAGAGCTAGCTCGACCTGTTTTAACACCAAGAATACTGGTTTCTATAAGCTCATTACCATAAAGCATCACAGACCAATGAATGGGACGCGCAAATTCTTCTTCACCATTACCCCAGCGCATTGGTTTGGCAATAGCTAGATTTGCTATTGCTTGCTTAATATATTCTGGTAATAAGTTTTTAGTCAAATTCCCAGCTTGCTCCACTTCATAAACTACCCATTCCCCTTTATCGGTTTGAACATGCGTTAACTGTTCAATATTAACTCCACACGATTTAGCAAAGCCAATTAAAGCAGGAGTAGGATTGCCTTCTTTATCATAAGCAGCAACAAGTGCCGGTCCTCGACGCGTTACCAATTGGCTTGGTTGTTCAGCTTGTAAGTCATAAATAGCTACAGCTAAGCGTCGAGGTGTAGCAAACCGCTTCACTGTACCATAATGTAATTGGGCTTTATCTAAACTAGCTAATAAATTATTGGTTAACTCATTAGCCAAAGGCCAGACGGCTCCGGAAGGCAGTTCTTCACAACCTAATTCAAAAATAAAATCATTAACCATTAGACACCTTTTTGCATGGGAAAGCCTAAAGCTTCGCGCGCTTGATAATAGGCTTGAGCTACTGCTCGAGATAATTGTCTTACTCGTAAAATAAAACGCTGACGCTCAGTCACAGAAATAGCTTTACGTGCATCGAGAAGATTAAAAGCATGTGAGGCTTTCATAACCATCTCATAAGCAGGAAGCGGTAATTGTAAATAAATTAATTTTTGAGCTTCTTGTTCATAATAATCAAATTGTCTGAATAACTCTTCAACATTCGCATGTTCAAAATTATAAGCTGACATTTCTACTTCATTTTGATGAAAAACATCACCATAAGTTATCAAGCCTTGAGGAGTTCGACACCAAGGTAAATCAAATAAATTATCTACGCCCAGTATGAACATTGAAATACGTTCTAAACCATAGGTTAATTCGCCTGTTACTGGCTTACAAGCTAACCCACCTACTTGTTGAAAATAAGTAAATTGAGATATTTCCATTCCATTTTGCCACACTTCCCAACCTAAGCCCCATGCACCTAAAGTAGGAGACTCCCAGTTGTCCTCAACAAAACGAATATCATCTCTTAAAGGATCAACACCCAACATGCGCAAAGAATTTAAATATTTATCTTGAATATCAATAGGTGAAGGTTTTAATACTACTTGGAATTGGTAATAATGTTGTACTCGATTAGGATTTTCTCCATAACGGCCATCTGTAGGACGTCTAGAAGGTTGAACATAAGCTGCTGACCATGGCTCTGGCCCAATGGCTCGTAAAAAGGTAGCAGGATGAAATGTCCCAGCACCAACCTCCATATCTAAAGGTTGCAAAATAACACAGCCTTGCGCTGCCCAATAATTTTGTAAAGCTAAAATAATATCTTGAAACGTGGTGGGTTTTGTCATAAACATCTCAAATTAATTAATCACAACTTGCGTTACTAGGGGATTTTGAATGCAGTATCCATTTTGGTTGTCTGTTATTTAACTGTAACCTTGATGCAGCAGCATAGCGTAATCAAGGTTCATATCAAGAACCATCGAAGCTACGCTGCATCAAGGCTACAACTATAACTAATTACCTGCTGCTTTTTTAATTAGCTCTTGTAACGCTTCTTCTGTTGAAGCACCAGGAACAAATGAAGGTTCAGTTCCTTTCTTGAATTTGCTGCCAGGAGTAGAGGCAACAATAAATGCTGGAGTACCCATTAAATGTAATTTTTCAGCTAATTCACGATTTGCATCTAATACATCGCTAACTTCTTTACTCTTCATATCTTTTTGAAGTTTTTTCAAGTCGAGGCCAACTGACTTAGCAATATCCATAACTATTTTATCATCTAAACGCTTCTCTGTATCCAGTAAAGCATTGTGCATTTGAATATATTTTCCTTGCATTCCAGCTGCTAATGCTGCACGTGATGCTGTTTCAGAAGATTTACCAAAAATTGGAAATTCTTTATAAATAACACGTAAATCACTGTCTTTCTTTATCAAACCTTCCATAATAGGAGCCATTTTTTTACAGTGAATACATTGATAATCAAAAAACTCAACAACGGTAACATTGCCTTTGGCGTTGCCTACTGTGGTTAATTTTCCTTGGAATAAATTATTTGCATTCTCTTGAATAGCTGATTGAGCTTGCTGCTGCATATTTTGCTGTTGCTTTTGTTGTAAAGCTTGAGATGCTTCTAATAAAACTTCTGGGTTATTTACTAAATAATCATGTACCACTTTTTCAATTTCTTTCTTTTGTACATCAGACATAGAAGAAACTGCATCATCAGCAATAACTGCTTGAGAAACTAAAGAAGTTGCCATCACTCCTGCTGCTAATAAATATTTTACGTTCACTCCATTCCCCTTTCACTTATTTAATATAAACACTCACATTAATAATTTGTCCTCTGCACCCTAGCATCGACTAAAAAAAAATTCAAGAGATACTCTCTTAAAGGGTGCGACTTTTAGCGTGGTTTTTTATAAGCCCGCCATCCTGAGCCTAGTGAAAGATTGTATGCGAGTGTGCGGCGGCAACTCAAGTAACTATTTAAACGTTTCGAGAGCTGAGCTAGAGTACCATGAGCTTCTCGATTGATTAAACCAATTCTTCGCTCCCAAAAACGTCATATTGTTAATAGACTTCTTTCAAAACTCGCTGCAGAGAGCAAAGTGCGAGGAGAGCCGGAGTGTACACGCAAGTACATGAGGATTCGAGCACCGAATCGACGAAGCAATTTGCCTCTGCAGTAGAATTTCGAAAGAAGTCTAATGAGACATGCCGTGAGAGCTCCCTCTAATAAGATTGTTTTTACTATATGATTATTATAGGATTTTACTTAATACAACCTAAATTTGATGAATAATCATGTCCCTTCTTGAAATTGATCTAAACGATGAGCCTATTGATTTACTGCATATGCCAAAACCTTATTTTCAAATTTCTAAAATTAAAGAGATTACTATTGGAGATTTGCATGCCAACCCCATTAAGCTTCTTTATATTTTTTTACGCTATGCTATTTTTTCAATGAGTTCAGATACTTATTCCAATTTAGTGGCACTTTATCAAAACTTCCCCAATCCTGCGTTGAATAAAAGCAACATGATTAAACAATCTCAAATTATTCAACAATTTAAACAAATAATTAATTCTCAAATAAGCATTACTAACACCTCTATATTTGTACGTTTTGCGGGAGATATTCGAGCTGACCGTGGAAAAGATCAACGATTTTTAGACGGTATTTTTGACAAGTTAGAACGAAATAACGTTCCTTATTGTATTGTATTAGGCAATCACGATGAGGAAGATTCACGTGCATGGCTAGAGGGTGATGATAAAACAAGATTACTTAACGAAGCGGATTGCTCCTATATTAATCTTATTAAAGCTTTGAAACATGGAGAAGAAAAGCATAATGAAATTAATGAGTTATATAAACGATGTTATTTAGATAAAACTATACTTGTTGATATTACATTTGAAGAAGCCCCTATTTCTAGCAATGAATCTTATAATTTTGTTTTATTTAGTCACGGAGCTATCGATTGGGAGAATATTAAAAATCTAGCTTATCAATTAAATCAACCTTGCTTAACTTCAAATCATCATGAGATTGCAAATACTATTTATACTCTCAATCAAGAGTATCAGTTTTTAAAAGAAAAAGGCTTAGCAAATTGTATTATGCAAAAAGGTAGTGCTGCTTATAAAATGATTTGGCAAAGAGAAGACGAACTATTCAAAGAAAGAGGAACAACCTTGAGTAGTTTACAAAAACTTATATTGATCCATGCTCATGATAAAAACAATATAAAATATCCTTCTTTCTATTCAATTGATAATAATATTGGAAAATTTGAATTAGAGAACCCAGATAAATCACATGAGATAGCAATAATTAGTGATTTTTATCGTATTCCCCTTCCCATTTCTAATTTGAAAAATGATTCCAAGCATCAATATCCACCCAGTGTAGAAATAGAATGGAATAAAATAATTCGTACATTACAAAAAAATATTTATAACTTAAAAAAAGAAATTGCGCATCCACTCTATCCAGCCACCACAGAGGGTTTAAATGATCGTTTGCAATTTTATCAAAAAACTCTTTTAGACCTTCGAAAAAAGAGTTTTTTTCCTCTCCAAGTAAATCAAAAAAAAGCGGCTAAATCTGCTTTGGTTAGAGTTCCTATTAAACCAACAAAAGAAGAATATTATCGAATGAATGATAAACCTTCACTTAAAAACATTCATACTCCTTCAAGTAATTCCTCTGTTAGGCAACCCACTGATTTTTGGACAAGATTTTTTAATTTCAATAGTCCAAGTAATACAAAGAAAGAATCAGAAAAAGCAGGCTGTTTCTTTGGATTTAATTTTCTGAGAAAATAATTAATAGAGCACGTGAGATATATAGCCGTTCCCACTAAGTTTTAGACGAGGCGCATTTGAATGAGGTGAAGGAGTGTACGCTAGTACATGACTGAAGCCGAGTGAGAAGGCAACGAAGTATAAAGCTTAGTGGGAAATGCTATAAGTGGATTTAATTAATCTTAAGCGGTTACTCTTCTACGACACTCTTCTTTTTATCCACCATACTAATACTAGGGTAGAAACTAAACTTAAATAGACACCTGTAGAACGCCAAGATTCTCCTACTAGTTGAAATACATCTGGACTATGAAATAAGGAAAATGGAATAGCTAATATAACATCCATTAAGGCTGAACCTGCGACTAAACCACAAGCAATTAAAGTTCCTTTTTGTTTGCTGGCACTATATTCTGCTTGCTCTAGATCTCTTTTTTGCAACTGCCTTCTCACTATTAAAGAAATCATGCCGCCTATAAATAGAGGCACGGAAGAAGATAGAGGTAAATACATCCCTATTGCTAGACCCAAAATAGACAAGTTCAGGACTCGTTTTAAATTAAATAAACGATTGATAATAAGTGATAATATAATGATTCCAGCTCCAATGAACATCATATTCCAAGGCAAAGTATTGCTAAATACTGCTTCAGTAATTGCTGCCATTAAAGCCGCGGTAGGAGCAGGTAAAGATTGAGTCGGATCCATTCCTTCATGGGGCATAACCCCTGCAATTCCATAGACATTAAACAATAATTGCATTACGGGTGGTATTACAAGCGCTGAAATAATAACACCTAAAAGCAGCATTAGTTGTTGCTTCCAAGGAGTAGCGCCGACTAATTGGCCTACTTTTAGATCTTGAGTATTGTCATTAGCAATAGCGGCAATTCCAGTCACAACAGAGCCAATAATAATCGTAATTGCTTCTGCAGCATGAATTTGTTGTGGATTTAAAGGCAAAGGTAATAAATAATCTGTAACAACTAAAAGTAACCACGCAGCAAATAACATCCCAGAAATGACAATAGAGCTCCCAGGGCTTGCAGTTACACCGACCATACCAGAAAAATAAGCTGTAATTACTGAAAAAAGGAATCCTATAAATAACACATATAAAACGCCTAAAAAAACAATACTGGGAGCATACTCATTATCTAATCCGGCTTGAGCTAAAGGAAAAATAAATTGAAAAAATAAAAAAAGTACTGCTGCCATTACACCAGTACCCATCAAAATAAAAGATAAAGGCAAATCCTTATCCGTGCGTGGTTGCAACAACTGCTTTTTTCTTGAGCTTAAAGAGCGCAAAGAATTATTTATACTTGAAGACAATGGTTTAATTAATTTTAGAAAAGTCCACATGCCTGCAAACAACATCGCGCCAATACCTAAATAACGCATCTCACTACTCCATAATAATGAAGTAGCTTGTTCAACTGAATGACTGCTTATTAACTCAGGAAAAGAGTGACTAACTACAGGCAAAGCAATTAACCAAGCAATAACTGCACCTAATAAGATGCTAATCGCCATATCTTGCCCAACCAAATAACCTGCCCCAATCATTGTTGCAGAAAAACCTACACCCACTCCCAAAAGAGAGCGTTTTATTAAAAAAACATAACTCCAACTACTCGCCAATACTTTGAAACCCAATTGTAATAACTCAATAAATGCGCCAACCATGCCGCCAATAAAAATATCTTTAATCCCGGCCTTTTCAGCAGAAGATTTTAATATTTCAGCAATAGCGCGACCTTCTGGAAATTTTAACGTGCGATCATTGACGAGGAGACGTCTCAATGGAATAGAAAAAAGAACACCTAAAATACCACCTGAAGCGGCAATAAAAAAATTAGTTAAATAATCAAAGCCATGCCAAAAGCCAATAATGACTAATGCAGGAATAGTATAAACAATACCTCCAGCCACCGCTTCTCCAGCAGATGCAGCAGTTTGAACAGCATTATTCTCAAGAATAGTAGAGTTCTTAAAAAAACGTAAAATGCCCATTGAAATAATAGCTGCAGGAATAGACGCTGAAGTCAAAATACCTAATTTTAAAGCTAAATAAGCATTAGACATTGCTAAAAGAACAGTTAAAATTATAGCCAAAACAATAGCTCTAAAGCTTAATTCAGCTACATTTTTTTCAGGACTAATAAAAGGAGTTTCAGTCATTAATAATTCCACAACATTTTGATTATTTCAGGTTTTAGCTGCGAAGAAATAAGCGCTAAAGGAATAGCTACGATCTGCTCTCCATAAACATAAGCGGCTACTTGATAAGTATTAAATACGACACTTATTCCTTTATCTGTAAAATACCACACACTATAATTATCAGAATTCACTTTAGTTCCCTCTTCAATCCATTTTGAATCAGAGATTTTTTTAGAAGTAATTATTTTTTTACAGTAGGCGGCAATTACTGGTAAATAATCTGCCTGCGGTAAGAACAGATCAGCAAGTTTTATAGGTTCAGTTTTTAAAAAATTGTTTATTACTATCGTATTCAAAGGATGAGCTGCACCTCGATGATAGATTGAAACATCAAAGCGGATGCTTAAAGCAGTTTTGGCGTTATAAAGTACAGAGTAGATCACATTAAGATGTGTTTTTCCTGGGGCATCAGCAGGAGTATCCTCATCTTCAGAAAGTTCATTTAAAAAACTTTTTTGAGTTTCATCGATATACTTTTTTATCAATAAATCTATTTTTTTTTCTTCAAAACCCTGAGGATAGGTCACATTCATTGTATATGCAGGCGTTTCTTTTTTTATGTGCACAGAGTTAATTGCATGAACATAAACTCCATGAATAAAAAAACAAAGGCCTAAAATAATCCTAGAAAACGCAGTTGAATCATAGCGAAAGAGCTTACTCATCATTACTAGCCCATTGACCACTGATCATTGTTCTATGAGGCAAAGGATAAGCAAAGTAATAACAAAGAGCGGCAGAATCATTAACTGACCATAAATTTAAATCAGCTTTCTTTCCTACTGCAATGCTTCCAACTTCCTCCGAAATACCCAAAGCTTTTGCAGCTTGATAGGTTACTCCTGACAAAACCTCAGGTACAGTTAATGAAAACAATTGACAAGCCATATTCATCATTAACTGCAAGGAAGTAGTTGGTGAAGAGCCCGGATTTGAATCAGTAGCAATAGCCATGCCTACTCCTGCTGAACGTAATAAATCAATAGGAGGAATTTTCTTTTCACGTAAAAAATAATAGGCTCCTGGCAATAATACTGCGATTGTATTTGCTTTGGCCATTGCAGCAATACCAGCAGCATCTAGAAACTCTAAATGATCACAAGATAAAGCCCCCATTTGAGCAGCTAAAGCACTTGCCCCTAAATTAGATAATTGTTCTGCATGACATTTTATAGATAGGCCTAAATTTTGAGCGCTAAGAAAAATTTGTTGTGTTTGTTCTAAACTAAAAGCAATAGACTCACAAAAAACATCTACTGCATCAGCCAAGCCCATTTCTTTTACTGCGGGCATCATTTTATTACATACAAGATCTACATAAATTGATGCATTCTCTTTAAACTCAGGTCCTACAACATGAGCGCCAAGAAAAGTTGTTTTAACTCGCAGACCACTCAATTCACCTAAGCGTTTAGCAACGTGTAACATTTTTAATTCATTGATTAAATCCAAACCATAACCTGATTTAATTTCAACCGTAGTTACTCCTTCTTTTTTCAAAGCAAGAATACGAGGTAAGGATTGCTCAATTAACTCTTCTTCAGAAGCAGCACGTGTTTGTTTAACGGTAGAAAGAACTCCCCCACCCGCTTTGGCGATTTCAGAATAACTCATGCCTTCTAATTTTAATTTAAATTCAGAAGCTCTATTCCCTGCATAAACTAAATGAGTATGGCAATCAATTAATCCTGGTGTCAGCACTTGACCATAACAATCTTCTTTACATTTAGGATGATCATGCAACTCTTGTGGTAATTCAGTCATTGAACCAACCCAAGAAATTATTCCCTCTTTAATTGCTACAGCCTGATCATTAAGTTGATGACCTTGTTCATTAATAATAGCTACATTAAATAATAAATAATCACAAGCAAACATTATCGTTCCCAATGTGGTACTGCATGTGGGGCGCGTAACCATGCATCATAATGACTCGTATCATAAATATCCCATTCTTTAGATTGATAAGTTTTTTTATCCAAGTCTAATAAAAGCCAAGTTAAAAATTCAGCTACTGTTTCAGCAGAAACCAAGCGATTTGTATATTTTAAATTTTTATAAAAATCAGTTTGTTTAGTATCCATATGTTTTGCTTCGCGCGCAAGCGCCTGCATCTCTGTATCCACAATTCCTGGCATAACACTTGCAAATGCAACCTCTTGTGATTCTAATTGCCAACATTGAGTAAGCATTGATAAAGCGGCTTTTGAAACGCAATACGCAGCCCAACCTTTTATAGCAAAATAAGCTGCTCCAGAACTAATGTTAAGCACACGACCATTAGCTAACTGCTTATAAAGCTTTTGAGGGAGAAATAAAGCAGCATCTAAATTAGTGCTAAATGCTTTATGCCAATCTCCTTTTTCAATATTAATTAAAGAAGCAATTGGCTGTAAACAACCTGCATTATTTATTAAAGCGTTTATTTGCGATAGAGTTTTTGTGTGTTGAACAATTAAATCAATTCCTTCTGAAGTTGAGATATCTGCACAAAGAAATTCAATTAAAGGAGATAAACGGACAGTTTCTTCTAATAAAGACAAACGTCGACCTACTATAAGTACCTTTTTACCACGATTGGCTAAGCTAAGAGCCAAGGCCTTTCCTAGACCACTTCCGCCGCCAGTAATGATAAACACGATTACCTCATATTTTATTCTTAAACTAATTGCACATCATAGCATAATGATATTAAGTTAAGAAGTTAAGAGTCGCAGTGACAGCAACTCTGTGATTTAACAATACAGATTGCCCCCAAGATCGAAACAAAAGAATGTTTTAAAGAAGAGATTGGGAGTTTTTCCTAAATCTTGTACAATTTACATAGAATTTACTAAGGAGCTATTATGTTCTCTGATTTGCCTTTTTACGAACCAGCGAAACCGTCTTTATGGCAAGGAAGAAAAGATACTACAAAGCCAGAACGTTTTTTTCAAAAAATATCCTTTATTCAGGATTTAAACGAACTTAAAAATGCAAAAAAAAGTACTGTCTTTATTGGATTTGCTAGCGATGCTGGAGTTATCCGTAATGCAGGTAGAGCAGGTGCTAAACTCGGGCCTGATCAAACCAAAACGTCTTTAGCTAAATTACCTTGTCCTTTCAATGCATCTTATATTGATTTAGGAGCAATAAACTGTGAAGACGATAAACTGGAATCGGCTCAAATGCAGTTAGCACAAATCATCGATTTTTGTCATGAACACAATCATAGGACTGTTGCATTAGGTGGCGGTCATGAAATTGCTTGGGGACATTATCAAGGGTTGGCTACAAAATATCCCAAATTAGGGATCATCAATTTTGATGCGCATTTTGATCTAAGACCTTATACAAAAGGTCAATTAGGAACCTCAGGGACACCCTTTTCTCAAATTGCTGCTTTTTGTGAAGAAAAAAATCGCTCCTTTGATTATTGTTGTATTGGTATTCAACAATTTGGTAATACTGCTACTTTATTTGATCGCGCAAAAGAATTAAACGTTTCTTATCTAAAAGTAGAAGACTTGGTACAGCAAAGCCTCGCTTGGCAATTCGCTTTTTTAGATGATTTTATGTTAAATCTAGATTATATTTATTTAAGCATATGTCTTGATGTCTTAGCAGAGTGTTATGCTCCAGGAGTAAGCGCGCCTCAACCTTTAGGCTTAAGTCCTTGGCAGGTGATTCCTTTATTAAAATATATTATGCAAAGTGGCAAAGTGATAAGTTTAGATATTGCAGAGCTTTCACCACCTCTAGATCAAGAGCAAAAAACTGCTAGACTTGCGGCGTTGATTATCGCAGAATTATTGAATATCAATTAAGGAGTGTCTTTCATGAAGAATACTATACTGTTTGGTGCATTATTATCCATATTATGTGCACAAACACAGGCTGAAACTCAAGCGACTACTAGCACTGCAGCCAATACCTCTACCCCTGCTACTCAACCAGCGACTCAAGGGACACAACCTGCAACTCCGATCCAAGCGCAACCCACAACGACGAGCGCGCCGGCTCAAGCAGCAACTATTAACTGTGATTATAAAATTCCTGCTTCCACCAAAGTTATAGATCAGTCATTGATTTTAAACTGGTCTGAAAAAGCTACTGCCCAAGCGTTTAATTTCGATCCTACTCAGTTAGATAATCAAATGAATAGCTTAAAAAATTGCTTTACCGATCCAGGATGGACTGAATTTAATAATGCTTTGCAAAAATCAGGAAATATAGAAGCGATCAAGGGTCAAAAGCTAACTGTTAGTAGTCAGGTTGATGGCCAAGCAACCATGGACGAAGTGAAAGATAATCAATGGAAACTTACTCTACCATTACAAGTTGTTTACCAAAATGATAAAGAAAAAGTAACTCAACTTCTTACTATTAAATTAACAGTTGGTCGTAAAATCAACGGTGATCTAGGTATTACTCAAATGATTGCAACACCACGTGCTAATACAGCGCAAACAAATAACTCAACAGCCCCGGTTTCAACTACCACCAATACAAATACTAAAGCAGCAACACCATCCAATGACACTACAAAAGCACCCGTTACAACAATACCTAATAACATGCCCACCACTCCATCTACAGGAGCACCAACAATAGCTAATCCTTCAGCTCAACCCGGCAATACACCAAATAATGCACCAGTAAATCCACAGCCTAATACAACGACTTCACCAAATTCCTAGTAACCGGCAATCCATGTTCTTGTCTATCTCAAAGAAGTAAGCTGGGCTGAAAAGCCCAGTAGGTCTATTGAATAACTTTAAACCTAGAAAACGCAGTTGAATCGTAGCGAGCGTGTTTAAAGAAAAAATCAATTCTTTTATCTATCAACTCACTTTAGCAGCTTAGAAAGCCCTTCGAGACGCGTGCTACGCACGCGCCTCTGGGCGAACGGATTAGGGAAAAATGGCTAAACTCGAGAACTGCGTTTTCTAGGTTAAATTGTAGGTTTAAATTCCGATTGAATGCGCCGGCGTTTAGTATCTAAACTATTTTTTTGATACTCAGCCCAATGCCATCGAGGAAGTTCACATTGTTTTTGCATAAATAATTGGTTTAAATGGGTTAAAAATTGTTCTTTATCTTCCAAATTAGGTGTAATTTGAATGATAAATTCATTAAGATCTTTTTGAATAATTCGGTAATCATCAAAATCAATAGTATTTTGACTAAGATGTTGGCGTAGGCTATCAGCAAAAATAGGGATTAATTGCTCGCCTTTTTTTCCATAACAAACATCTCCTATGCGACCTTCAATTGCTTTTAACTCAGTAAATACAGTTGATGTGTCACTATAAACCAACACATCATCTAAACGATAACGAACAATAGGTTGAGTCGTACGTGCTAAATCAGTAATAATCGGCACAAAGCGCTGCTTATCAATCCATTCTTTTTCAACTATTAAAAACTCTTCATTTAAAGTAAGTCGATTAGTTTTTTTATCAGAGATGGCTAAAAAACCTTCTGTAGCTTGATAAATTTGTGACACAGTACACTTAAAAGCATCAGTAAGGAAGCACTCATCTTCTTTTTCTAAAACTTCTGCAACTGCAAATATCTTTTTGGGATCAATAAATAAGCGTTCTTTATTTTCTGCCAATAATAATAAAACACTGGCTGGAGCAGAAATGATCGTTGGTTTGATAGTGTTTAATTGTTTTAAATGCTCATCAAAATCAGCTAATAAATCAAAAAAATAGAATTGAACTTTTTTTCCTTTATTAAGCGTAGTGTATAAATTATTGTTAGCACGTAAGAAAAAAGCGATTCGTTCTTGAGTTCTTAATCCATCGGGTAGGGCTTTCGCTAAAATAGTCCCAGCCCAAGCATCACGCTCTCTTGAATTAGCAAGAAATAGACCACGGCTCCCTGAAGTACCCGAAGAAAGACCCACAGCAACCTTGTTAATTAAAGGAGAAAAATCACGTGATTGTTCTGCGCGCATAGCCACTTCTAAGGCGTGATCTTTACTTATTCCTAGAGTATTCAATTCATCAAAATGAGTCATCATCAATTGCTTATTAATGATAGGCCATTCATGTAGGGATTTATTTAAATAAGGTTTATAAAAAGGAGAATTAATTAAAGTTCTACTAATTAAATGCTTCCATTGCTTCTCTTGATAAACTTTTAAGCATTCCACAGAGTTTATTCTTTTTTTTAAATAAAGAGAATGAGCGTAATAATAAAGAATACGGGCTAACATGGCTGTTGTTCCTTAAGCCGCTGACGAATGTGTTGGCAATGAGAGGGAATAATATCAATTCCTGGATGATTAATATAAAGCTCGTGTAGTTTTTTAATCGTTTCTATGTATGCTTTCTTATCATGATGAATTAAATAAGTTAACTGGCTAGGATAATGTAAATTTTGGAAACTTTCTTGATGCCAACAACTGTCTGCTATTAAAAAAGTAGCCTCTTCTGCTTGAAAAAATAAACCAATTTGTCCAGCGGCATGTCCTGGCAAATGAATAGCGTAAAGGCTTTGATCTGCAAATAAATCAAATCCATGAGAAAAAGGGGCTAAATTAGCTGGCAAACTCTGCTCTTGCTGATCTAATAAGACAAGACGCTCATAAAAATCGTTGGGTAATAAACCAGGCAAAAACCCTTGAGTTAACGCTTTAAATCCTTTTTTACCTTTTATTTCATTAATCGCTTGCGGATGACAAATAAATTGAGCGTTTGGAAAATCCATTAATCCACCAATATGATCAGCATGAAAATGCGAAATAATAATATAATTAATCTCTTCTGGTTGAATACCTTGTTCTATCAGCTGTTCTTTTACTGTTTTTTGCAAATAGACCGGCGTTAAATAAGCATATAAGGAAAAAGGAAAATGCTGAGTTTCTTGATAAAAATTTTGACTATACCCTGTATCAAATAGAAGATAACCCTTTGTTGGGTGTTTAATTAAAGCACAAAGAGCTGGATATTCACTTTTTTGAAATAAACCTTTATTTAATGTCATTCGCTGACAATGGGTGCAAAATCCAGCTTCTAATAACTGATACTTAATGTTCATCTTGATACCATTGAGCAAAAAGCTTCATCCCTTCAGCAATAGGTACAATCGGTTTATATCCTAAATCTTTTTTTGCAGCATCAATGTTTAACGTTTGTCCTAGGGCCAAAACACTCGCACTGTAGGCTGTTAAACGAGGCTCCGCTTTAATGAAAGGAAGACTATAAAAGTATTCTAAACATTGGCCTATTGTTTTTCCTAATGAGAAAGGAATAAATTTTAGTTGTATTGGGCGATCTAAAGCTGCAAATAATAAATTAATAATCTCAACTAAAGTTTTGGGCTCATCGTTTGTAATATTGTATTTTTTGCCAAAACAATGTTCCTCTGCTTGTGAAGCAAGGATTAAACTCTCTACTACATTATCTACATAAGTCACATCAATCAAATTAGTTCCGCGTCCTATTATAGGCAAAATACTATTTTTTTCTGCATGAAGTAATCTCGGTAAAATAGCGCGATCATAAGGACCAAAAATAGCTCGAGGTCGTATAGTAACTACGCGTAAATTCTCTTCTGCAAAGGCTTTATCGATTAAAGCTTCTGCCAATAATTTTGTTTTTACATAATGATTAGCAGGTTTTCTTGGTAAAAGAGAATTTTCTTTTATAGAGTGCTGTTCACTGTAATCAAAATAAATACTTGGAGTAGAAACATGAATAAACCGTACCCCTTTAGGCGCAGCCTTAATAAGATTTTGTGTACCTAAAACATTCGTTTGATAAAAATCTTTATATTGTCCCCAGGGACTTGATAATGCAGCACAATGAAAAATAACCTCTACTTTGTCCATATTTCTTTGTAAAGCGATGCTATCATTTAAATCAAGAGCAAAAAAATGAGCACCTAATTGAGCGACTTGGTTTCCTAGTTGTTTATTGCGCCCCAAAGCAATCACTTCATGTCCTTCATTAACCAAACGCTTCGTTAAATTAATCCCTAGACAACCTGTTGCGCCTGTTACCATACAACGCATATTAGTACTCCAAAACCATGCCTGCAGCAGAAATACCTGCGCCAGTACCTACTAAATAAATGAGTTGACCTCGTTGTATTTGATGATTATTCAAATGGTGCGCTAGAGCTGAGGGCATGGATGCAGCCATTTGGTTCCCATGAGTACTATAAATATCAACTAATTTTTCTTGTGGAATAGCTAAGCGTTTTCTTAAATGATGCATGGCCAGTAAACTAGCCTGATGAGGGACTACCCAATCAATATCGCTTAAGGTCACTTTTGCTTTAGCAAATAATTGATCCATTGAATCAATAACTAATTGGCTCGCTAATTTAAACACCTTTTTACCATCCATATGAAACAAGCCTAATTGGTGATCAAAGGGTTTGGCTGGTGGAACTCTTGTCCCTCCAGCCTCAACTCGACAATAATCGACGCCGCTACTATATGTCTGCATATGACTAGCCAAGATTTTGCTTGAACCCTGACTTTTTTCAATAATACAGGCGGCGGCACCATCGCCAAAAATAGTACAGGTTTCCATATCCGTCCAATTCAAACCAGCGGATGGAATATCGCTTGAAATAATAAGCGCTCGTTGATAACGCTCATTCGCAATTAAATAAGCAACAGTATCCAAAGCGGTTAAAAAACTTAAACACGTACTATTGATGTCAAAACAAGGAATGCCAGAATGCTCTAAACCTAACTGTTTTTGTATTAATGCGGCCGTGCAAGGAATAAGTTGTTCATAGGCTCCACTGGCACTAATAATAACATCAATATCTTTTGTAGTGAGATTAGCATTATTTAAAGCTTTCAAAGCAGCTTGAGCGCCCATGTAAGAAGTTGTTTCTTCTTCATTAGCAAAGTGGCGAGAGATAAGACCTGATTTTTTTTCTACTGTCCCAAGTGCTAAACCTAATTGTTTATCTAAATCACTAGAATAAATTCGATTACAAGGCAAGTATTGCGCCATTCCAGTTATTTTTACAGCAAGCATGATTACTCCCAAACACATCCAATAATTTAATCCAATCTCTAACTGCTCGCATAATCTTATAGGACAATTTTATTGATTGAAAAAAAAACAAATGATACCATCAAGAATTAATTTAGTCCAAAATATAATCATGCGAATTATCACTGTATTAGACAGTTATCCTCCTGACTTAAATGGTGGGGCTTATTTTACTCATCGATTAGCTTTAGCTTTACAAAAAAAAGGCCATCAGTTATTAGTTATTTGTCCATCACGAAGCTTAAAACAGGGTTATAGTGATTATGAGGGGGTTCGTTTATTTGGTGTTCGTTCTTGGCCTGTATTGATTTATAAAAATTTTCGTATCGCCTGGCCCATTTTTATTAAAAAAGGGATTGAGCAAGTAATTAAAGCATTTAATCCTGATGTAATTCACCTGCAAGGAAAATTTTTTATTGGTGGAATGAGTTACCGCCTAGGAAAAAAAATGGGGATTCCTTTAATAGCAACCAATCATTTCATGCCTGAAAATTTTTTCCATTATACTTATTTGCCTCAAAATTATACTCAATGGTTTAATAAGAAATGCTGGTCTATAGTGCTTGAGATGCTCAATAATGTCGATATAGTGACTACACCTACAGAAACAGCCGCTCAATTATTATATAAAGAACATATTCAAAAAAAAGTGCATGTTATTTCTTGTGGTGTTGATTTACAAAAATTTCGTCCTCATCAAGATGCTGAATTTCTAAGAAAACGCTATAAAATTCCACAAAAGCCAATTCTTTTGTATACAGGCCGGCTAGATAAAGAAAAAAATCTTGATTTTGTTTTACAGGCTTTTTCGCATGCCTGTAAAAACATCGATGCTCATTTTGTTATTGTAGGTCGAGGTGCAGAGCAATCTCGGTTAGAGAGACTGGTATCCACTTTAGATCTAAAGAAACAGGTTACTTTCACAGGCTATTTAAGTGATGAAGATTATCCTAAGATTCATAGCTTAGCAGAGTGTTTTGTTAATGCCGGGACTGCAGAATTACAAAGTATTGTTGCTCTAGAAGCTATTGCATCAGGCCTTCCTCTATTAGGAGCTCAAGCGATGGCTCTACCTGAATTAATTATACCAGGTACTAATGGCTATTTATTTAAACCAGGTGATCTCTCTAATTTGACACAGCAGCTTATCACTATTTTTTCTAACCATGAACAAAGAAAGCAAATGGCTATTGAGAGCCGGCTTATTGCGAAGAAGCATGATCTAAACAAAACAGTGGAACATTATGAACAATTATATCAAGAGATAGTAAAATCATGAGATCGCTAGTTATTCGCTACAGTCCTTTTTTACAAGAGCAAAGCTATTTATATAATCTTATACTCGGATTATTTCTATTAATTGTTAGTTTTATTATTAATAATTATGCTAGTCTTTATGCGACTCAAATGGCGAACAAGGCTGTTTCTGATCTCATTTTAGATAACATCAACATGTATGATGTCAGTATCATCCATGTCTATGCAGCCTTAAGTTTTTGGCTCATTTTTATTCTTCACACAGTTCTCTATCGGCCTGGCTCTATTCCTTTTATTAGTAAAACTGCAGCGCTATTTATTCTAGTAAGAAGCTGTTTTATTTGTCTTACTCATATCGGCGCGCCCATCAATAATCTAACGATCCCTTCTTTTTCATCTTTTTTTATTTACAATGGCGATCTCTTTTTTTCTGGGCATGTAGGAGGTCCATTTTTATTGGCTTTAATTTTTTGGCATCAAGCTCGTTTACGTTATTTTTATCTTTTAACCACACTCTTTTTTGCTTATATTGTCTTAGCAGGCCACATTCATTACAGCATTGATGTAGCAGCGGCTCCTTTTATCACCTATTGTGTTTATCAATTTGCTCTTTATTTTTTTTCCGAGGATTATGCTTTTTTTAAAAGAGGCTTGTCGAATGAAATAAAACAAGCCCTTTTTCATTAAATATTATGTGAATTATCCAATCTAGCGGTCATAGCATGCTTAAGATTATCTAAAAGCTTATCATTATTCACTAAATTCGATGTCATGGATGATTCAAGCTCCGAGCCTGGCGCTAACTCATCTTTTGAGCTAAAATCGATTCTATTCCAGGATAAATATTTCATTTCTTCATGAACCTTTTCTAAATCAGCGCCTTCTTTATAAAAACAAATACTATTGGTTTTTATCGAAAGTAATGCAATACCGATTGCATTATATGCTTGACCAGGCACAGCGCCTCCATCACGTAGAGAAGTTAGAAGTTCTATTAGTTCTTTCTTTGACTTCGCAGTTAATATTCTACAAGTAAATTCATCATTTAAATTACCAGGAAATTCGTTAAGACTTCTACAAAAAGGATATTTGTTTTTAAATTCCTCAGTCCATTTAATTTTTATTTCAAAAAGTTGTCTATTCTTATCAATAGAATAAAGTGGTAATTGTTCTACAGAAAATTCAAACATAATGCTCATAATCTACCTTAAAATTAGTTTCTATTAATGACTTATTATAATCAAATTGCCGCTTATTTTAACACAAAATTCATTTGTGTAGCAATTAAGCTTCAATAGCATATTCACTATCATCAAGTTAAAACGCTGTTTTAATCCCTGAAAAATAATTTTATTTTTATTTGATTGAACTTGAGTTGAAATTAATTAATTTGAGCTATACTAAATATTGATTTTACTAGAATTAAATTAACACGGAGGTTGTAAATGAAAAAAATAATTGGTCTAGCAGTATTAAGCGCTGCTCTTTGTACTTCATCTCTTACTTTTGCAGGTGACTTAAGTCAATTGATGGACTCATCCTGCCGCGATGTTGTTAAAGCGTGTAAAGCGGGTGGTTACACAAGAGGTGGGGACAAAAAACTTTGGAAAGAGTGTATGCATCCTATTATGCTAGGTCAAACTGTTAAAGATGTTACTGTTGATGCAAACAAAGTAAAAGCTTGCCGTGATCATAGAATTACTATTCTTGAGAAAGAACTAAAAGAATTGCAAAGTGTTAAATAATCCTTTCAGCTAAGACTTTAATTAAACCCTACTTATCATGTAAGTGGGGTTTAATTTATATTTATATTTATAAATGATTACCAATAATCTATTGCTTTTTTTGCACTCCATTTTGATCTGGGTAAGCTAAAATAATTACCTTAGTCCCTATGCGCATAAATTCTTCATTTAACCATTTAGCAGCACTTGGAAATACGCGAACACAACCATGACTTGAAGGATGCTCAGGAACTTCATAAGCAGCATGAATAGTAAATCCTTGATAGAAATACATACAGTAAGGCATCTTTGCACCCCCTTTAGTGTCTACAGGATATTCCCCAGAGCGACAATCAAGGCCATGCTTATTATACACTTTAAAAGTACCTGTTATTGTCCTACAGGATTGATTGGGATTTTCTTCACAAACATCCACTCCAGCTGAACCAGAACCAGTTAATACTCGTTTACCTTCTTCATCATAAGCAGCCCATGCAGAGGCTTTAGGATCAAAAACAAATAATCGTTCGCCCGTTGATTTAATTTGCTCAGGAAAATAATTACGTCCTCTTTTATCCCTAGTATAATGAATGGTTCTATGGACATAACCTGCATCATCTGTAATTAAAGTAGATTCGTCATACTCCACACACCCTGTTAAACTAAGTAACAGTAATAGGGCTAAGCCAAACAACTTGTTCATTTAAGTTTTATCTCCAAATAATTCAGCGAATTAAAGTTTGTTGACATTTCATCTTTAGGAGCTCGATATTCTGCGACTTATTCACGAGACATCAAGCTCTTAAAGGTCAGTAGACTCTAATCTTTTAAACGTTTATATTTAATTCGCGAGGGCTTATTCGCATCATCGCCCAAACGACGTTTTCTATCTTCTTCATAATCACTATAATTACCTTCAAAATAGGTAATTTTAGAATCACCTTCAAAAGCCATTAAATGCGTACAGATTCTATCTAAAAACCAACGATCATGCGAAATAACAATAGCACATCCAGGGAAATTAAGAATAGCCTCTTCTAAAGCTCTTAATGTTTCTACATCTAAATCATTACTCGGTTCGTCAAGTAATAAGACATTACAGCCACTTTTTAAAAGCTTAGCTAGATGAACACGATTACGCTCTCCTCCAGAAAGCTGAGACATTTTCTTTTGCTGATCAGAGCCTTTAAAATTAAAACGACCTACATAAGCGCGAGAAGGCATTTGAAAATTACCCACTTGCATAATGTCATGACCATCAGAAATCTCTTGCCATACAGTCTTAGTGCCATCTAACTCATCACGCATCTGATCAACATAAGCTAACTGTACTGTTTCACCAATACGAATAGTACCACTATCGGGTTGCTCTTGGTCAGTGAGCATTTTCAAAAAGGTAGATTTCCCTGCTCCATTGGGACCAATAATCCCCATTACTCCGCCTTTGGGTAATTTAAAACTTAGATTATCAATTAAAATACGATCACCAAAGGATTTACATAAATTCTCACCTTCAAGTACTAAATCACCTAAACGTTCGCCTGGTGGAATATAAATTTCATTAGTTTCATTACGTTTTTGAAACTCTTTCGAATTTAATTCTTCAAAGCGAGCTAGACGAGCTTTATTTTTGGCATGACGACCTTTGGGTGAAGTACGTACCCATTCTAATTCGGCTTTAATGGTGCGTTGATGTGAATCTTCTTGCTTCTTCTCCATCTCTAGACGAGCTTCTTTTTGCTCCAACCAGGAAGTATAATTACCTTTATAAGGAATACCTTCTCCGCGATCTAGTTCTAAAATCCACTCAGCTGCATTATCCAAGAAATATCGATCATGCGTAATCGCAACCACTGTTCCAGGGAACTCTTCAAGATAATGCTCTAACCAGGCTACGCTTTCTGCATCGAGGTGGTTTGTTGGCTCATCCAGTAATAACATATCTGGACTTGATAGTAATAGACGACAAAGAGCAACGCGACGACGCTCTCCTCCAGAAAGATTACCAACTAGAGCATCCCATTCAGGAAGCCTTAAGGCATCTGCCGCAATTTCTAATCGGCGATCTAAATCCCAGCCGCCCCCTGTTTCAATTTCATTTTGTAATTCACCTTGCTCAGCAAGCAAATTATTCATTTCATCATCAGTCATCGGTTCAACAAAACGCATACTGATTTCATCAAAGCGAGCTAATTTATCTTTCATTTCAGCCACGCCTTCTTCAACTACTTGGCGCACTGTTTTGGTCAAATCAAGTTCAGGTTCTTGTGCAAGATAACCAATTTTAATACCAGGTTGTGGTCTGGCTTCACCTTCAAATTGCTTATCTACCCCCGCCATAATACGTAATAGAGTGGATTTACCTGAACCATTTAAACCGAGCACACCAATTTTTGCACCCGGATAAAAGCTTAATGAAATGTCTTTTAAAATAAATCGTTGATTTTCTACAATCTTGCTTACACGATTCATTGTAAAAATATACTGGGCCATAAATACTCCGTTCTACCAATCTAAAATTACTTTACCTGATTGTCCTGAAGCCATAATTTGAAAAGCTTCTTCATATTCATCTATAGGAAAATGATGAGTCATTATTGGTTTAATATTTAAACCACTTTGAATCATGGCAATCATCTTATACCATGTCTCAAACATTTCACGCCCATAAATACCTTTTATCACTAGTCCTTTAAAAATCACCTGATTCCAGTCAATAGCAGTTTCTTTGGGTGGAATACCTAACATGGCCACATGCCCTCCATGATTCATGGATTTCATCAAATCATTTAGAGCAAAAGGATTACCAGACATTTCTAAGCCAATATCAAAACCTTCCGTCATCCCCAATTCAGCCATTACTGCATCTAGTTTTGTGTGTTGTACATTAACAGCCCGAGTAACCCCCATTTTCTTTGCCAATTCTAAGCGATAGTCATTAACATCAGTAATAACCACATGACGTGCACCAATATGACGAACTATAGCCGCAGCCATAATGCCAATAGGACCTGCTCCAGTGATTAAAACATCTTCGCCTACTACATCAAAAGCCAAAGCACAATGCGCTGCATTCCCAAAAGGATCAAAAATTGCAGCATGATCACCAGAAATATTATCAGGAATAACAATAACATTAGAGGCTGGAATTACTAAAAACTCTGCAAAACATCCCGGCCTATTTACACCTACACCTAAAGTATTGCGACATAAATGACGTTTTCCCGCACGGCAGTTACGACAAAAACCACAAGTAATATGGCCTTCTCCAGAAACTCTCTGCCCAACACTTAAGCCTTTGACTTCTTTGCCCACTGCTACAATTTCACCATAAAATTCGTGGCCTACCGTCATAGGCACTGGAATTGTAGCTTGCGCCCAATCATCCCAAGTATAAATATGAATATCAGTACCACAAATAGCTGTTTTTTTAATTTTGATTAAAACATCATTTACACCATATTCAGGAACAGGAACATCCTGCATCCAAATGCCAGGTTCTTTTTTTGCTTTTACTAGTGCTTTCATAAAGACCTCAAAAAATAGACTTTTTGCATAACCTGTGTATTTTACTTGAGCGCAAAAAGTCTAATTAAATTAGGATTTAGGGAAATGTCCTATTATCTCTTTGTCAAAAAAATGGCTTAACAATAAAGATAGGAGCGTTTCGTAAGTCCTGTAAATGTTCATTAAATAACAGAAAACTCTTTACCTACTTGCTCAAAAGCTTGAATTGCTTTATCTAAATGAGCTAGCTCAAGAGCTGCTGACATTTGTGTTCGAATACGTGCTAATCCTTTAGGCACTACTGGATAAGAAAAACCAACAACATAAATCCCTAATTCTAATAAACGCGCAGACATGCGTCCAGCTAAACTTGCATCACCCAACATCACAGGAATAATAGGATGCTCACCAGGAATTAATTTAAAACCTAGCTGAGTCATTGCTTCGCGAAAATATTGACTATTTCTTTTTAGTTTTTCAGCTAATTCATTACTTTGACTTAACCTATCTAAAACAACACAAGAAGTATGTGCAATAACAGGCGCTAAAGTATTAGAGAATAAGTAAGGACGAGAACGTTGTCGCAACCATTCAATTATAACACCATTTCCTGAAGTATAACCGCCAGAGGCACCTCCTAAAGCTTTACCTAAGGTTCCAGTAATAATATCAACACGATCAGTAACTCCAAAGTGTTCTGGAGTACCTCGACCTGTCTTTCCCATGAATCCTACTGCATGAGAGTCATCTACCATTACCATGGCATCATATTTGTCTGCTAAATCACAAATAGCAGGAAGATTAGCTAAAATGCCATCCATGGAAAATACACCATCGGTAGCAATAAGACGAAAACGAGCATTTTTAGCAGCAATCAATTGTTTCTCTAAATCCTGCATATTATTATTAGCATAACGGTAACGAGCGGCTTTGCATAAACGCACTCCGTCGATAATACTGGCATGATTTAAAGCATCGCTAATAATAGCATCTTCTTCATTTAACAACGTTTCAAATAAGCCTGTATTCGCATCAAAACAAGAAGAATAAAGAATAGTATCTTGCTTACCTAAAAATTCACTAATTTTTTTTTCTAACAGCTTATGAGGTGTTTGTGTACCGCAAATAAAACGCACCGAAGCCATTCCATAGCCATACTGCTCTAAAGCTTTTTGGCCTTCTGCAATCAACTCTGGATTATTTGCTAAACCTAAATAATTATTAGCGCATAGATTAATTACTTCATGAGCATTTACCATCACTTCAGCTTGCTGTTGACTAGAAATAACTCGCTCAGACTTAAAAAGCCCCTCTTCTTTAAGCTTATCTAATTCATTTTGTAGAAAATTAGGAAATCGCTCAAGCACTTTTTGCTCCTCATAATACTAATAAAGTCTGTAATAATATCAAATTATCCTAAAAAATGCAGGTAGGTAGTTGCATACCCAAAATCTCGCATCTTGAAACATTTTGAGTATATACCTTTTAATAGAGTCTAAATTCCTGCTAAACTTGGCGCAACGCTTTTAACTGGTAAAAGAAATGAATAATAACAGCGCACGTATTAATATGGTCAAACAACAATTAAGAACTAATGACATTTTGAATGAATCCATTCTTGAATTATATGATTTAGTTCCTCGCCATGAATTTGTGCCTGAACGCTATGCTGCCTTTGCTTATTCAGATATGCAAATTCCTCTTGGTCATGATCAAAGAATGTTAACCCCTGTTGAAGAAGGTTTAATTTTACAAGGGCTACAACTCAAAGGCTATGAAACTGTTTTAGAGGTAGGCACCGGCTCTGGTTTTTTTACCGCGTTATTGAGTAAACTATGTAAAAAAGTAATCAGCGTTGATTATTTTTCAGAATTTACTGCTTCTGCTACAACAAAATTAAAAGCACACCATTGTGATAATGTTGAATTAATAACAGGAGATGCTTCACGTGGCTGGTTAGAAAAAGCACCTTATGATGTAATAGTGTTTACAGGATCTCTTGAGCATTTGAATCAAAACCATAAATTGCAGATTTTACCTGGTGGCAAATTATTTTCTATAGAAGGAAAATCACCTATCATGCAAGCTTATATTCATTCATTAGATCATGAAAATACTTGGACAGAATCCCTTCTTTTTGAAACAGATATTCCTGCCCTAATTGATCATTTGAAAGTTAAAGAATTTATTTTCTAGGGATGTTGTAATGAAAAAAGCACTGTTTTTCTGTGTATGGATGGGAGTAGTTACACAGACATTTGCAACTGATTTGATGGATATTTATAAGCAAGCTTTAGAAAATGATACACAATTCAAAACAGCTTATGATAATTATATGTCCAGTGCTGAAGCAGTACCTCAAGCTCGAGCAGCTTTATTTCCTCAATTAGGCATTAATACAGCGGTAGGCCGTGACCTCCAAGATGTAAAAGCTGGAGGGTTTGGAACCAGAATGACCTATAATAGCAATCAATGGCAAGTGACCGCTTCTCAAGCAGTTTTTAATTATCAAGCGTGGGCTCAAGTAAAGCAAGCACAAGCCTCTGTCAAAGCAGCACAAGCGACTTTTAACGATGCCGCACAAAATTTAATTTTAAGAACAGCCAAAGCTTATTTTGATGTGCTTTTTGCCAAAGACACCTTAGATTTTGCTGAAGCAAAAAAAAGAGCGAATAAAAGACAATATGAACAAGCAACCCAACGATTCAATGTGGGATTAGATGCTATTACTTCCGTCTACGAAGCTAAAGCTGCTTATGATCAATCTATTGCTACTGTTATTTCCTCTCGAAATAATCAAATTAATCAAAGTGAAAATTTAAGAAAATTAACTAATCATGTTTATGAAAGCTTAGCAGCATTAAAAAACAGTCAAATTCCTTTGATTAAACCAGAACCAACTGATGTAAATGAATGGATCGATGCTGGCTTAAAACAGAACTATAATTTACTTTCTGCAAAATATTCTTTAGAAGCCTCGAAAGAAAGTATGAAATCCATTTCTGCTGGAAATTGGCCAGTTTTTTCAATACAAAGTAATGCGAGTCAAGTGCATAATCAAGCAGATGCAGCCTCTTTTTTTGTACCATCAAGACAAACTCAAGCAGGTATTGCTCTAGCAATGAATTTTCCTGTTTTTCAGGGAGGTTTGGTTCAATCACAAACTCGTCAAGCGCAATATAATTTTCAAGCAAGTAGTGAACAATTAGAGCAAGCCTACCGCGAAGTAGTAGTTAACAGTCGTATTGCTTTTAATACTATTAATGATGGAATAAGTAAGGTTAAAGCAGACCGTCAAACTATTATTTCACAACAAAATTCATTAGAAAGTACAGAGGCCCAATTTGAAGTAGGTACTCGTACTATGGTCGATGTAGTCAATGCGCAACAAAAGCTTTTTGAAGCACAAGAGCAATTAGCTAATGATCAGTACAACTTGATTTATTCTATTTTAACTTTAAAATACCTCACTGGCACTTTAAATGTTGACGATTTAGAACAAGTCAATTCATGGCTAGCAACTACACGAATTAATGGATTGCCTCGTAAAAGCAATTTAGCCTCCAAATAATTTAGGTTTTTATATGTCTTCCGATTCTTCTGCTGTTGAAAAAAAATTACTCCATTACACAGGCAAAGCCATTGCGGATTTTAATATGATTCAACGCAATGATAGAGTTATGGTCTGTTTATCAGGAGGCAAAGATTCATTTACCCTGCTTACTATTTTAAATCAACTTCGTCGTCGCTCTGGTAATAAATTCGAGCTTTTTGCTTTTACTTTAGATCAAGCACAACCAGGATGGAATGACTCCGCTTTAAAACAATGGCTTCATGATCATTCTATTTCTCATGAAATATTAACTCGTGACACTTATAGTATCGTAAAAGAAAAAGTGCCAGAAGGAAAAACTTATTGCTCTTTATGCTCTCGTTTACGCCGTGGGATCATTTATCGTTATGCAGAAGAAAATGGTTTTAATAAAATCGCTTTGGGTCATCATCGTGACGATCTTATTCGTACCTTAATGATGTCACTTCTTTATAATGGGGTAATGAAATCGATGCCGCCAAAATTATTAAGCGATAATAAAAAGCATATTGTAATTCGCCCTCTAACTTATGTACAAGAAAAAGATATTATCACTTATGCAAAAGAACAGGCTTTTCCTATTATTCCTTGCAATTTATGTGGTTCACAAGAAAATTTAATGCGCAAAAAAGTAGCTAAGCTTATCGATCAGCTTGCTTTAGAAAATCCCAAAGTGCCTAGTAATATGCTTCATGCCCTCCAAGGCATTAAACCAAGCCAACTAATGGATCAATCTTTATGGGATTTTAAAAATTTGGAACAACAGTTAATTAACGCAGAAACAAGGAATGAGGAAGAGCTTTTTACTAGTGAAGAATTACTCTAAGAGAATGTGACTAAAACTACAAGTTTTTTATAAAATCTTCATCCTGAGCGCAGCCTAATATAACTTTATTAAATCAAAATTAATTTGATTTTAATCAAAAACAGCCTGGTATATATTCAATCATTTGATAATGCTCTTATAAAATAAGAATTTTAACTGCCTATTCACAAACATATCCACAGAAACTGTGGATATGTCGTATGCACGTAATTACCTTACATTTCTCGTTTTAGCCTTATTGCTAAGCAGATCCGACTAAGTTGTAATGAGAAAGTGCATTTTTTTAATCACACCTGAAAGGTTCTGTGATAAACTTAACTGTCTTGTTCCTGTGGCAA
Source organism: uncultured Legionella sp. (assembly GCA_945952115.1). Lineage (GTDB taxonomy): Bacteria > Pseudomonadota > Gammaproteobacteria > Legionellales > Legionellaceae > Legionella. The sequence goes on from CAMFHA010000004.1 coordinate 31,430, forward strand.
GAAAATTTTACAACCTGTTTCGAATGTTACACTTAGGATCGAGATAATAAAAATCATAATAAACTGTAAGAAACAAGGAATTATAAATGCTTATAAATACAATCCTTAATCCACGCTTATTTAGAGTTTACAGCAAGCGATATCTTAAGTTTGATCTCGTTGCAGCAATTGTAGTCTTTCTTGTGGCAATCCCCTTATGTCTAGGTATTGCTTTAGCTTCGGGAGCACCTTTATTTTCAGGCATTTTAAGCGGTATTGTTGGAGGTACTGTAGTTGGACTTCTTAGCGGCTCTCATGTTAGTGTGAGTGGCCCAGCAGCAGGAATGGCTGCCGTAGTCGTTGCGGCACTGGCTCAATTAGGCGATTTTAATACTTTTTTACTTGCATTAACCTTAGCAGGTATTATTCAAATTATAATAGGAAGCTTAAAAGCCGGATTCGTTGCGGATTATGTTCCAACCAATGTAGTTCAAGGCCTTCTTTGCGCCATTGGTATTTTATTAATTATTAAACAATTACCTCTAGCATTCACCTTATCTTCTGATTTTAATGAGTTAAAAACTCATTTATTAGAGACTACAGAAAGTTTATCGATAAGTCCTATTTTAGCGTTGACCCATCATTTGAATTCTGGTGCAATGCTTATTACTTTTGTTTCTTTATCACTTCTTATTTATTTTGATATAACTAAAAATAAAATCTTGAAAGAAATCCCTGCGCCTATTTTAGTAGTTATTGCAGGAATTCTTTTAAACGAATTATTTATTTGGACTAACTCTCCAATGGTACAAAACTCACCACAACTGGTAAATATCCCCACTACAGACAGCTTACATGAGTTTTTTAGTCAACTTGAATATCCTAAGTGGGATGCATGGGTTAATCCAAAAATTTATTTATATGCCTTTATAATTGCCACTGTTGCTTCTTTAGAAACATTACTCAATCTAAAAGCAGGTGAAAAATTAGATAAACTAAAAAGACATAGTTCGTCCAATCAAGAATTATTAGCTCAAGGTTGTGGTAATTTAATAGCTGGTCTTATTGGTGGAATTCCCATTACCTCAGTAATTGTACGTACTTCTATCAATATTCAAGCAGGCTCTAAAACTAAGATAGCCAGTATTTTTCATGGTCTATTTATCTTATTAGCAGTAATGCTCATCCCTGAAGCCTTAAATAAAATTCCTCTTTCCTCTCTAGCCGCTATCTTAATTTACACGGGTTATAAACTGAATAAACCCAGTATCTACACGAGTATTTATTCACAAGGTTTAGATCGATTTATTCCTTTTATAGTGACAGTAATTAGTATCATTAGCTTTAATTTGTTAACAGGTATTCTTATTGGTCTAACAGTGAGTTTCTTTTATATTTTAAAATCAAACAGCCAAGCGCGGATTGATATTTACAAAGAAATGTATCCTACAGGCGAAACAAGTAGATTAGTTTTACCGCAACAAATGACCTTTTTAAATAAAGGGGCTTTAGTTGCTGAATTAGACTCTATTCCTAAACACTCTCAACTGATTATTGATGCCCGTTATACTCAATATATCGATAAAGAAATTCTCGAAGTACTAAAAGAATTTAAAGAAGAAGCCGGAAATAAACATATTGCTTTAAATATTATTGGATTAGAAGACAGTTATAAAATTCATAACTATATTGATTTTATTACTGTCACTACGTATGACGTACAAGCTAACCTATCCCCTGCCGATGTATTGAAGGTATTATATGAAGGCAATCAACGTTTCTTAAAGGATACTCGCATTCATCGTTCCAATCGTACTGATATTCGATATACTGCAAAGCAACAACACCCTATTGCTGTAGTTTTAGGATGTATTGATTCTCGAGTTCCTGTAGAAACTATTTTTGATATGACTTTTGGTGATCTATTTTGTATTCGAATTGCAGGTAACGTAGTGAATAACGATATTCTTGCAAGTATTGAATATGCCTGTAATGTAGTAGGAGCAAAATTAATAGTGGTTCTTGGGCATACTCGCTGTGGTGCAATTCAATCAGCATGTGATGGAATTGAAAAAGGTCATATTACTGAGCTGTTAAGCAAGATTCAACCTGCAGTGCAAGCGGAGCAACATACAAAAGAAGAGCGAAACGGTAACAATGTAGGTTTTGTTTCTCAGGTAACTCAATTGAATGTAGCTAACACTTTAAAAAATATTTACTTACAAAGCGATATTTTAAAAGAAATGATCGATAATGACGAAATTGGCATGGTAGGCGCGCTTTATGATGTTCACAGCGGAATTGTGAAATGTAAAGATTATGAACAAGAAATCAAAGATCTAGGTGAAAAAGCACAACAAACCCTTGCTGAAAAATTAAGTAAAGTTATTAAAGAGGCTCTTATTAATGAGCAATAAATTTGGATAAACAGAGTATACGATTTTAAGTACGTTTTTTTATAAGCTCATCATCCTGCGCTAAGCGCAGGATGATGAGTAGCAAAGAAAAACCATAGTTTTAATCGCACCAATAAACAGTCAGGGTAAACGCATACTTCGTTCGCAATGACGACAGTTTGCGGGAAATTTTCATAGCATGAGTTTACCCTGAATAAACAGTTGCTAAATTTTAGAATTTAGTTAATGATATTAACATAACGAAGTATAAAACTGTGATTAACACTACGGTTTTTCTAAGAAGATAACTCAAAATTTGCTTTATGGACATCAATACATTGATTGGACGCTGGAAAATTCGCTATAAAAAACTTTCTTTATTTCAAAAAAAACGTCTAAAATTTTTTGCTTCACTGTTGCTGATTCTCTTACTTATTATGCTCACATGCTGCATGATTATTGTAGATAAGCATAAAAAAATAAAACCTCCGCCTTTACTAGTTCGTAAAAATGATACGATTATTATCCCAAAAGACTCCTCATTACGATCACACATGGATATTCAAACTATTCGTTTATCCAATGCTCCACGAATTGTAAGCTTTCCAGGTGTAGTTGAAGCCGATCCTGCTTTAACTATTAATATATTGCCTTCTCAAACAGGTCATTTAGAGCATTTAGAAGTCACGTTAGGTGAGGAAGTAAAAAAAGGACAAACATTAGCTTTATTGCAATCCTCAGGTTTAGCTCAAGCATATACAGATAAAATTAAAGCTCAAGCTGCATTAAAACTCACTGAAGAAGCCTTACAACGTGCAAAAAAAGTCAATCATGTAGGCGCCAATGCTATAAAAGATATTGAGCAAATGCAAAATAATTACATTCAAGCTCATGCTGAAATGACTCGAGCTCGGGCAACACTTCAGTCGCTAGGTGCTCATCAAGAAAGTCAGCTTCAAATCAAAGCACCTATAGACGGCAAAATAATCGCAATGAATTACGGACAAGGCTCATACATTAATGATCCAACTATTGCTTTATTTACCTTGTCCAATATCAGTTCAGTATGGGTCACTGCATGTATTCCAGAATATATGATTGCTTCAGTAGCTCAAAATCAAAATGTACACGTCACTTTGGCGGCCTACCCTAATCAATACTGGAAAGGTAAAATTACCTTTATTAATAATATAATTGATCCAGATACTCGTTGTAATAAATCTCGAATTTCTTTAGTTAATAGCGATAATAAATTGCAACCCAATATGTTTGCGACAGTACATACTCAAATTCCGCAAAGCAAAGAAATTATGATCCCACTATCTGCTATCTTTATGAATAATGACAATACTTCAGTTTTTATTGAAACTGCTCCTTGGGTTTTTAAACGACGTGCTGTTGTATTAGGAACTGAGGAAGGAAACAATGTACGTATTACCTCTGGGTTAAAGGCAGGAGAGCGCATTGCTGTAGCAGGGGGAATACTTGTCAATGATTGATAAGTTTATTGCTCAATGTTTTCGTTTACGTCATATAGTTTGGGGCGCTACTCTATTGATTGGAGTTTATGGTTATATTTCATGCACTCAAATGACAATAGAAGCCTATCCGGAGCTTGATGATGTGACAGTTTCCGTTACAACTCAAGTTCCTGGATTAGCTGCTGAAGAAATAGAACAACAAATCACCATACCTCTAGAAAGAGCTTTAGTCAGCATTCCTCAAGTATCAGTTTTACGCTCTAGCAGCACCTTTGCCCTATCCTTAATTACTATGGTTTTTAAAGATGGAGCTGGTGAATACTTTGCTCGAGAACAAGTTTTTCAAACCTTAAGCCAAGTTCCTCTCCCTCCTGGTGTTCAACCGTCAATTGCGCCATTAACAGGGTCTGGTGGCGAAATTTATCGTTATACTTTAGAGTCCAATACTAAAACGCTTATGGAATTATCAGAAATCCAACGTTGGATAGTGATGCCTGCTTTTAAACAGGTTCCGGGTATTGCAGATGTAAATAATTTTGGTGGTTTCACTAAAGAATTTCAATTGATAATCAATCCTCAACGATTACGAAGTTATAATTTGGCTTTAACTGATGTAATCAATGCAATTAATAATAATACTTCTTATGCTGGAGGTGGGTGTGTCTCACGTGGTGAGCAAAGCTATATTATAAGAGGTATAGGACAAATACATACTCTAAAAGAACTTGGGGAAGTAGTGGTCACACAATACCAAGGAACTCCTATATTAGTTCGTGATCTTGGACAATTACAATTTGGACATCAAGAACGAGAAGGTATTTTAGGCAAAAACCATAATCCCGATACGATTGAAGGGATTGTATTGATGAGAAAAGGAGAAAACGCTGGCAAGATTTTAGAAAGTCTGCATGCAGAAATAGATAAATTACAACAACAATTAAATGCAATGGATGTGCGCATTGTACCTTATATTGATCGTGATGATCTTGTACAATTAACTGTTGATAAAATAACTCATACCGTCCTTGAAGGGATTATTGTTGTCTGCTTAGTGCTCATATTATTTCTTGGAAATGTTCGTTGTGCAGTGGTTGTTACTGTTGCTATTCCCTCAGCACTTGTTGCAGTATTTATTTTTATGAATCTCACCCAGATGCCTGCTAATTTATTTTCTTTAGGCGCTATTGATTTTGGTGTAATTGTTGATGGTGCTATTGTTGTTATGGAAGCCATTCTACGTCGCAGAGAAGAGTTTCCTGGCAAGATACTCTCACCAGAAGACACCTTGAATGCAACACGACAGGTGGCTCGCCCTATTTTTTTTGCTACTTTAATTATTATCTCTGCTTATCTTCCTTTATTTGCCTTTGAACACGCAGAGGGTAAATTATTTACTCCTATGGCATACACCGTCAGTTTTGCTTTATTAGGTGCATTAATATGTTCATTCGTACTTATTCCAGGCTTAGCTTATACTGCATTGCGTCAACCACAAAAAATACATAAAAATCACCTCTTACTCCGGTTAACCAATCATTATCAAATCGCTTTGCGTAATTTACTCAAAAAACCTGTTATTGCTTATGCTTTGGGAATAGTGACTTTAGTTCTAGTTATTATCCTTGGCACAACCGCGGGACGCGAATTTTTGCCAGAGCTAGATGAAGGTGCGCTTTGGTTGCAAGTCGAAATGCCATCAGGGCTTGCTTTAGAAAAAGCAGATAAAATGGCCAGCCAACTACGCGATACGCTGCTAAGCTATCCTGAAGTGTCTTATGTAGTGACTCAATTAGGACGCAGCGATGAGGGTACAGATCCTTGGACGCCCTCTCATATTGAAATGCCTGTAGGTTTAAAGCCTTATGCAGAATGGCCAGATAAGGAATCCAAACAAGAATTTATTACTAGGCTTATCCAACAATTTGCAAAAATGCCAGGGTATTCTATAGGAATTACTCAACCTATTGTTGATGGGGTAAATGATGTCATTGGTGGCGCTCATAGCCCGCTTGCCTTACGCATTTATGGTACAGACCTTCGTGAATGCCGCCGCATTGGTAACGAAATTGTTGCTGTATTAAATACAATTAAAGGCACTGCATTAGCTTCTTTGTTTCAACAGCCACCAATTCCTCAAATTACTATTAAAATTGATCGAGATAAAATAGCACGATATGGGATTAATGTAGCCGATGTAACTAATTTAATCCAAACAGGCCTTAATGGCTCACCAGTAACCACTATTTATGTAGACAACCGCAGTTATAGCGCCACAGCACGTTTTCCAAAATCAGATAAAAGCAGCACTCAAGCTTTAGGTAATTTATTTGTTAATAGTGCCACGGGAGCGAAAATACCTTTGGCAGAACTAGCTACTTTGGAATACAAAACAGGCGAAAGCAATATTTCTCATGAAAGAGGACATCGGCAAATTACTGTACGCATGGATAATCGTGGACGTGATTTAACCTCTTATCTTAATGAAGCTAAATACCGCATCAATAAAGAAGTGCATTTTGATCCTAAAAAATACCATTTGGAATGGGCCGGCCAATTTGAAAGCCAAGAACGTGCTGAAAAAAGACTAGTTTATATTTTAGGTATTATGCTAATACTTATAGGTTTGCTCTTATTTTTTGAATTCCAAAAGCTGCATTTGGTTCTTTTGATTTTAGGGGTAGTCCCTATGGCTACTTTAGGCGGATTGATTACACTTCACTTGACTGGAGAAACCATAAATGTAGCAACTGCAGTTGGATTCATCGCTCTTTTTGGCGTTTCAATACAAAATGCAATCATTATGATTTCTAATATCCGGCGTATACGCACTAAGAATAAATCATTAAGCCGTGCAGTAGTTAATGGCGCCACAGAACGACTTCGTCCAGTACTTATGACAGCTACAGTTGCTTCGTTCGGGATGCTTCCTGCTGCTCTTGCAACGGGTGTAGGAACCGATGTGCAACGCGGACTAGCTACTGTAATTGTTGGAGGACTCGCTGTATCTACTTTGCTAACTTTGTTTATTTTACCCACTTATTATTACAGTTTAACGCTCTTTATTGAGTATGGTATTAAAAGATTACATCATTGGAGGGAGAAGCGATGATCCCTATACAACTTATTGGTTTTGTGAGTCTTATTTTTTTTCTTTTAAGTAGTTGCATGGTGGGGCCTAATTATAAAAGGCCAGTAATGCCTTTACCTCAACGCTATACTACATTAAGCTCGAAAACTGTAGCGAGCAAAACAAAGTTCGGCAATGCTCAATCATTAATTACTAAAGACATTCCTGTACAATGGTGGGAGTTATTTCATTCAAACTCATTAAATGAACTGATTACGGCAAGTCTACGCTTTAATCCTTCAGTGGCTGCTGCTCAAGAAGCGCTTCAGGCTGCACTCGAAACCGCTTATTCAGCAAAAGGAGCATTACTCCCGACCGCCGGCTTTTCATTTGCGCCAACAGATCAAAAAACTGCTGCCATTTTGACTAGCGTGTTAGCAAATAATCAATATCAATATTCATTATATACTGGACAAATTTATGTATCGTATACACCTGATGTATTTGGTGGAGTTCGACGCCAAATTGAATCTCTAGTAGCACAAGCGGAATCACAATGCGTTCTGTTAAAGGCGACTTACTTAACTTTGACTACCAATGTTGCAAGTGCAGCCATCCAAGAAGCTGCGCTTCGAGAACAAATAAAAGCTATTCAGCAAATTATTGCTATTCAAAGGAAATTATTAACTATTACTCAACAACAATTAAAATTAGGAGATACAGCGCCCCTTGATGTAGCAACACAGCAAGCCTCATTAGCCTCATCAGAAGCAATGTTGCCCCCACTAGAAAAACAATTAGCTATTCAACGCGACTTACTTAATGCGTTAACTGGGCGTTTTCCTGATGATCCACACACCCCTCAATTTCATTTAAACTCCTTACATCTCCCTGAGCAACTTCCTATCTCAATTCCATCTAACTTATTAGAGAATCGTCCAGATATTCGAGCTGCTGAAGAGCAAATGCGTGCAGCAAACGCATTAATTGGAGTAGCTATTGCCAATCGCTTGCCCAACTTTACTATTGGAGGAACTAATTTAGGCACTAGTGCAACTTCGTTAACTACATTATTACAATCAGACACTCAATTCTGGGCATTGGCAGGAATAATAACGCAACCTATTTTTGATGGAGGCATTTTGCGTCATAAACAATATGCAGCAGAAGCTGTCTACAAACAAACAGCAGCTCAATACCGTTTAACAGTAATTAATGCCTTCCAAAATGTAGCAGATACCTTAAAGTCCATTCAATCAGATGCTATCGCACTGCATGCTGCGAGTAATTCTGAGCATGCTGCTTTAGCCAGTTTAACTATTTCACGTCGTCAACTGGCTTTAGGTGATATCAATCACATTACTGTACTTCTTAATCAACAAAACTATCTACAAGCAAAGTTAAACTTAATTCAAGCCCAAACTAATCGCCTTCTGGATACTGTGGCGCTCTTTCAAGCTTTAGGCGGTGGATGGCAAGAAAAAGAGCAGAAGAGCAAAACCTCGCATCTTGAAACATTTTGAGTATAATAAGCGCTTTATAAATTTAAGATAACTGTTCATCCCATCATCTTGAGTGGAACGAAAGATCTCCTGAATTTAAGCACAGCGCCTCATTCGGAGATCTTTCGTCGCAAGCGACTCAGGATGACGTACGAGCAGTTACAGTTTAAGATAAAAAAGGAGCAGTAATGCGTGTATCCCAATGGTTTTTAGCAACTCAAAAAGAAACGCCTAATGATGCCGAAATCAAATCACATCAACTGATGATAAGAGCAGGAATGATTCGTAAATTAGGCTCCGGTCTTTATACATGGATGCCCTTGGGGTTAAAGGTTCTACGTAAAGTCGAGCAAATTGTCAGAGAGGAAATGAACAAAGCCCACGCTATGGAAGTATTGATGCCTGCTGTACAACCTTCGGAGCTTTGGCAAGAAACTGGACGCTGGGAAACCTTTGGTGGCCAACTGCTTAAAATAATTGATAACAATAAGCGTGAGTACTGTTTTGGACCTACACATGAAGAAGTTATTACTGACATTATGCGCACAGAATTACAATCCTATAAGCAATTACCAATTAATTTTTATCAAATTCAAACTAAATTTAGAGATGAAATAAGACCTCGATTTGGTGTCATGAGAGCCCGAGAATTTATTATGAAAGATGCTTATTCCTTTCATTTAAGTTTGGAAAGTTTACAAGAAACTTATAAAACCATGTATGAGGCTTATAGCCGAATTTTTGATCGATTAGGACTTCAATACCGGGCTGTAGAAGCAGACACTGGTGCTATTGGAGGTTCTGCCTCTCATGAGTTTCAAGTATTAGCTGATGCAGGTGAAGATTTAATTTTCTATAGCGATCAAAGTGATTATGCAGCCAACATTGAACAAGCAACCAGTTTAAAACCCGAAAAAGCTCAAAATAAACCAAATACGCCAATCCAATTAGTCGATACTCCTCAACAAAAAACAATTGCTGAAGTAGCTCAGTTTTTAAAAATATCTGCTGATGAAACCATAAAAACATTAATTGTAAAAGGAAAAGAGCATTCTATGGTAGCCTTAGTTTTAAAAGGCACAGATGAGTTAAATGAAGTTAAAGCAACTAAACATCCTTTAGTTCACTCTCCTTTAATTTTTATTGATGAAGAAAGTATTCTCAATAATTTAAAAGCACCCATAGGCTCTTTAGGCCCCGTTAATCTTTCTATTCCTACTATTGTTGACTATCATGCTTTAGCGCTTCCTGCTTTCACTTGTGGTGCAAATCAAGCAGATAAACATTATATGTATACTCAATGGGACAGAGACGTCAAACACTACGAAACTTATGATTTACGTAATGTTCAAGTAGGCGATAAAAGTCCTGATGGTCTTGGCACTCTTCATTGTTGCCGAGGTATTGAAGTAGGTCATGTATTTCAATTAGGTGATAAGTATGCCAAAGCCATGAATGCTACTGTTATTAATGAACAGGGACAATTACAAGTGATGATGATGGGTTGCTATGGTTTAGGGATCAGTCGAGTTGTTGCGGCTGCGATTGAACAACATCACGATGAACAAGGCATCATTTGGCCACAAGCTATTGCGCCTTTTGAACTTGTTATTATTCCCCTTAATGGACATAAATCAACCGCCGTTGCTGAAAAAGCAAATGAATTATATCAACAGCTCACTCAATTAGGTTTTGATGTTTTACTTGATGATCGTAAAGATCGTCCAGGCGTTCTATTTGCAGATCATGATCTTATTGGAATACCTCATCGAATTGTAGTAAGTGAGCGAAATTTAGAAAATGAGTGCTTAGAATATAAAGCACGCACCTCTGAAGAAAAACAATTAATTCCATTTAATCAATGGATAGAGTTTATTCATTCTTTAAAAAAATAAACTAGCTTTTTAAGCAGTCATGTTCTTTTATTTTGGGTGCAGTTCCTTTTATTTTCTAAACCATTACTTTGATTTGGCTAGTATTTATCAATATTGGCCTTATGGTTGACAACTAAATTAATACCATGTATTAATTTAGTTTTTATAGTTTTGAGAGTTAATTATGTTTAAACGCTTTATAACTAATGGACATGAGCAGCAATCTCCTAAAAATAAAATCTTGAAAGAAGTTCTGGATTTTTTCAATACAATCCAGATAAAAAAAGGAGTGTTGTATGGTTATGCTGAGAATACTTCTCGACTTATTTTTCTTTTAAATGATCCTCATAAAGGAATTGAAGCTAAAACGACAACTGGTTCTACAAAAAATATAGCCATTGAACTCGATTTTTTTAAATTAGCAGACTTACTTGATGAACAATTTAATTGTGATAGTTTTAAATTCCTTGCTAAGGAAAAATACCCTCTATTGTTAACGCCTCAATTACTTTTTAGCTTTTTATCAAGCTTAAATAGCTCATTTCATAAGAATACAAAAGGTTTAATTAGTAAAATGGAAACAACTAAGCACATGGAAGCTTATGTAAAGAGTTTAAATTTTCTTAACCCCACTATTAATGCTCAATTATTATTGCAATGGCAATATGAGGCATCAACTTACAGCAAATACCCGTACCGGTACCTAGATGCCACAATATTTATTCCTGGCTCAAAAGAAGATTTAGCAGATAAACTCGATGAAGTATTTATCAATGAAGAGGAACAATTTTCTAATTTACTGAACGTCATCGAGAAGAGAGATAGCAAAGACGAGCACCTAATGGAAGAAGATAATCCATTTGAGTTTGCTTTTTAATCAATGAAATTGAAGTAGACTTATACTGAGTTTGCGAAGCTCAGCATTAAGCGCCATTAGAATAGACTTCTTTCGAAACTGCCAGTCACGAAAGAAGTTCTATTAAATAATCATTTACTTCAACTGGTAAACTCTAATGGTCTTTTGTCTTCCAGGTACAGGTATATCACCTAATAATTCGCCTCTTGGTTTTTGTAACAATGCATGCACATCCTCAGATATAATTAACTGACTATTATATACTTTATTTAACTGCTCTATTCGAGAAGCAAGATTTACAACATCACCAATAATAGTATATTCCTGTCGTAATTCATCACCAATATTTCCTGTTACAGCCAAGCCACAATGAATGCCAATTCCTAGACGCGTATTAGGAATTGTTCCTTGAGCTATCTTTTTATCAACCTCTGCTAAAATGGCTTCCGCTGCGTCCACAGCATCATCAATATCATGTTCCCCTTTAAATGGAGCACCAAATACAGCCATAAAACCATCACCAAGAAATTTATTAATAATGCCATGGTGTTTATTAATAATCTCAATCGCAATACTAAATAAATGATTTAAATAATTAACAACCTCTTCTGGATTTCTATTCTCTGCATAAGAAGTAAATTTGCGAATATCTAAAAATAAAACACACACAAATTGTGAGGTGCTAAGTTGATCTCTTTTTCTATTTAATAGCATATTCACCACCTCTGGTGACACATGACGTCCAAAAATATAAGCAATTTGCTCACGCTCTTCAGTCGCTTTAAATGCGGAAAAAAGATTATTTTTTATTTGCTGTGTAACGAAAGCAGTAACAGCTCCTATCAAAAAAAATATTAATGAACGACTAATAATATGCTCAACATCTAAGTTATAAAGGTTTAATCCACTAAATTTATGAGAATGTAAAATATAAAAACCCAATATTGCGTATTCTAAACCGGCAATCGTTCCTGCAAAAACACTCATTCTAAAATCTAATGTTAAAGCAGATAAAATAATAAAAAAATAATAAACAGCGGTTCTTGCAGAAAATAAAATATACATTGGTGGATTATATTGAAAAAAGATAAATAAAAATAAAGATGGAAGACTAATTTCTATAAATAAAGTAAAAAATTTAAACCCTGATGATATAAACTTACCCTTTTTTTGATAATGTAAAAAAAACATTAGTTGTAAAATAAAATAACAAGCAATTAATAATATGAGAGTGAAAGGAATCCAATGACTTATGTTATTTTTAATGAGAAACTCGGAATCCCTAGTATTAAAAAAACTCCATATATTTACATATAGAGCTAAGAAAATAAAAAATGCCATTAAAATCTTAACTCTCAAAATATCACTTTTAAAAATTTCTTTTTTCAAGGTATTTAAATGCACAAACACACCTTTTTATTAATAGTTCCCTATTTATAAGAATAGCATCGAATAAAAAAAACTCATGGCTCAGATATTCAACTTAGAAAACGCAGTTGAATCTACTAGGAGTGTCTCTTGAACAATAGACTTCTTTCGAAAGAAGTCTATTCAGCACATTAAACACTCTCACTACGATTCAATTGCTTTTTCTATGTTCAAGATCGCTTTTAATAATTGTTGTGTATAAGGGTGTTGCGCTTGAGAAAAAATAGTATCACAAGAACCAAACTCAACCATTTTGCCTTGATTCATTACTAATACTTCATCTGCTATATAGGATACGACTCCCATATTGTGAGTTATAAATAAATAACTAATTCGAGCTTCTTGCTGTAATTCTTTCAATAAATTTAAAATCTGTGCTTGCACTGAAGTATCTAAGGCACTTGTTGGTTCATCACAAATTAAAATTTCAGGCTTCATTGCTAAAGCACGAGCAATACAAATACGTTGTCGCTGTCCGCCAGAAAATTGATGAGGATAGCGGACTAAACTAGTGCTTGGTAAATTAACTTGATCTATTAATTCTTTTTGTCGTCGAGCAATAAATGAAGCATTTACTCTTTGAGCCCTCATTCCTTCTGCTATAATTTCTCCAACAGTCATACGTGGATTCATAGAAGAAAAAGGATCTTGAAAAATAATTTGTATTTTTTTACGGTATTCTCTTAATGCACGTCCTTTTAAAGAAAAAACCTTTTGATTTTTAAAAAAAATCTCACCTTTTACAGCAGGAATCAATCGTAATAAAGCACGACTTGCGGTAGTTTTTCCACAACCAGATTCACCAACTAAAGCCAAAGTTGACCCTTTTTTTAAAGAAAATGATAATCCATCTACTGCTTTAAATACGGCTTTATTACGATTTAATAAGCCGTTTTTCTCGGGAAAATAAACTGATAACTCCTTAACTGCTAAAATTACCTCTTCTTTTTCTTGTTGAATACTCCAAGTTATTTTATCTGTTTCTAGAGAAGGCAATATTTGAATTTCAGGATATAAATGACAACGAATCAAGCGGGTATTTATTTTTTGTAATTGAGGTTCTTCTTTCTGACAGCGAACAAAAGCATAGCGACAACGCGGATGAAAACGACATCCTGATGGTAAGCTGTCTAAGGTAGGTACGCTACCAGCAATCACTGATAATCGCTCATCTCGTTTAGAACGTGATGGAGATGAAGCGAGCAATTGTTGTACATAAGGATGCCCTATTTGAGAAAAAAACTGCTCTACAGTAGATTGCTCGACTATTTGGCCTGCATACATAACAGCTACTTGATGAGCCATCACACGCACTACACCCAAATCATGAGTAATTAACAATAGCCCCATCTGATGACGTTGTTGTAATTGCTTCAGTAAAGCTAGAATTTGTGCCTGAATAGTCACATCCAAAGCCGTAGTGGGCTCATCAGCAATTAAAATATCGGGATTACAAGCTAAAGCCATAGCAATGACCACACGTTGTTTTTGACCACCAGATAATTGATGCGGATATTGATGAATTTTTACTTCAGGCTGAGGTATTTCTACTTCAGTTAATAAGGAAATAAGTTTTTTATTAAGTTCTGATGAAGAATAGTGTCCATGTTTTACTAGTATTTCTGAAAGTTGTATACCAATAGTCAATACGGGATTTAAAGCCGTCATTGGTTCTTGAAAAATCATGGCCAATCGACGTCCACGTAATTGCCGCATCTCCTGCTCCGGAATATCTAAAATATCCTTTCCATCAAGCTTTATATGGCTTTGCTCATCATAGACTCCTAATTTAGGAAGAAGACGCATTAAAGCCATGGATGCTAAAGATTTACCACAACCTGATTCTCCGAGTAAGACTAAAGTTTCTCCTGGATTTAAATTAAAATTTAATTGATCTAGAGCTACAATTGTTTTTTTTACATCATGAAAAGCTACTGTTAATTGTTGCACTTCCATTTTTTGCGACATAAATTAATTTCATTGGTTTTTTACATCATTCTAACAAGAACGAAACCTCAGGCAAGCTCTTTTGATTGTAAATACCGAATAAAAATACTAGTATTAAACTATTTTCAGAACTTACGAAAAACGCATACCCAAAATGTATCAAGATGCAATTTTTGGTATAGAAATCAGGAGCTAATAAATGATGGCCGTTGATAGAACGAATGATAAATCAATTACAGAAGATGATTTTCTTGACTATGCATTAAAACATGGTTTTGGTGATTTGCATTTCAAAGTAGACCCTGAGACTGGAATGAAAGCAATTATTGCTATTCATAGTACTAAATTAGGCCCTGCATTAGGGGGTTGTCGTTTTATTGAATATCCTAATGTTTTTACAGCCATTAATGATGCAATGCGCCTAGCTCGAGGCATGAGCTTTAAAGCAGCCTCAGTAAATCTGCCTTTAGGTGGTGGTAAATCTGTTATTATTAAACCTAAAGGAGCTTTTGATAGAACAGCTTATATGCATCAATTTGGTCGATTTATTAATGAACTTAATGGCCGATATATTACTGCACTTGATAGTGGAACTGTACTGGGTGATATGGATGTTATTGCAGAACATACTCCTTATGTAGCTAGTCTTTCCAAATATGATGGTAATCCATCACCTTCTACAGCCAAAGGGGTATTAAAAGGGATTCAAGCTGCCGTTGCGTTCAAATTAAAAAAAGATAATTTAAAAGGAGTACATGTCGCAATACAAGGTTTAGGGCAAGTAGGATATAACTTAGCGCGCTATTTACATGATTTAGGAGCAACCTTAACCGTTGCAGATGTTTCTAGTGCCGCTACACAAAAAGCGGCTACAGAATTAGGTGCAAAAGTTGTTGATACCAGTGAAATTCATAAAATACCTTGTGATGTTTTTGCCCCTTGTGCTTTAGGTGCAATTATTAATGATCAAACTATTCCACAATTACAAACTACTATTATTGCAGGTGCTGCAAATAATCAGTTAGCTCATACTGTTCATGGTAAAAAACTTCATGAAAAAGGTATTTTATTTGCTGCTGATTACATCATTAACGCAGGAGGATTAATTTTTGCTGCAGCAAAATATTTACATACAGCTGAAGATAAAATTAATGAACAAATTGATGGAATTTATACATCACTTACTGAAATATTCAAGCAATCCTCACAAAAAAATCTTCCTGCAAATGAAATTGCAGATGCTCTTGCTCAAGAAAAATTGGCTTAAATTTTGAGGAATTTATGAAACATTTACCGATGACATCTGAATTATATAATTACATGCTAGATAAATCGTTAAGAGAGCACCCGGTTTTAGAAGCGTTACGGCATGAGAC
This sequence comes from uncultured Legionella sp., assembly GCA_945952115.1. Lineage (GTDB taxonomy): Bacteria > Pseudomonadota > Gammaproteobacteria > Legionellales > Legionellaceae > Legionella. The sequence goes on from CAMFHA010000004.1 coordinate 47,336, forward strand.
TTCTAAAATGGAGTTAGCGAATATGCAAGTAGCTCCTGAACAAGCTCAATTCATGCAATTTCTTTTACGTTTAATTCGTGCAGAAAAGGTTTTAGAGCTAGGCACCTTCACTGGTTATAGTGCTTTAGCAATGTCTTTAGCTCTACCCGATCATGGCCGCCTTATAACCTGTGATATCAGCGAGCAATGGACCAAAGACACTAGCCATTACTGGCAAGAAGCCCAACAAGCCCATAAAATTCAACTGAAAATAGGCCCGGCTCTAGAATCAATGTATGCCCTTCTTAATGAAGGTTGGGAAGAACAATTTGATTTTATCTTCATCGATGCGGACAAAACAAATTATCTCCATTATTACGAATTGGCTTTAAAATTAATTAATCCACGTGGATTAATTGCCATTGATAATATATTTTGGGGTGGCAAAGTAATTGATCCAGAAGATAATAGCCCACAAACCAGAGAAATAAAAAAACTCAATGAGCTTATTAAACAAGACGAACGTGTCTTGGTGAGTTTGTTACCCATTGCGGATGGATTATTTTTAATACAACACAAAGGAGATTTTTAATGCATAAAAATGATAATCCTTGTGGATTAGATGGTTTTGCTTTTTTAGAATTTTCTGGCCCTAATAAAGAGTCCTTGTATCAGCAATTTTCTGAAATGGGTTTTCAAATTGTAGCTAAGCATAAAGATCAAGATATCACTGTGTTTAAACAAGGAAATATTGAATTTATCCTTAATGCTGCAACTCATTGTCAAGCAGAAAATCATGCAAAAACACATGGTCCTGGCGCTTGCGCTATGGGCTTTAAAGTACATGATGCTCAAGCAGCCTATGATTATGCTATAAATCATGGGGCAATTGCTTTTGAAGACTGCACTCATGCCCATCACCATCTACCTGCAATCCAAGCTATTGGCGGCAGCGTCATTTATTTTATTGACGATAAGCATCCAATTTTTGGAAAACATTTAGAAACAATTAATACTGCTTCTATCTTTGGTAATGGCTTGGTTGAAATTGATCATCTTACTCATAATGTTTTTCGTGGCAATATGGATAAATGGGCTCAATTCTATGAGAATATTTTTAACTTTCAAGAGATTCGTTTTTTTAATATTAAGGGCAAAATGACAGGACTCATTAGTCGTGCTTTAGGAAGTCCCTGTGGAAAAATAAAAATTCCTTTAAATGAGTCAAAAGATGATGTATCACAAATTGAAGAATTTCTTCATGATTATAAGGGAGAAGGCATTCAACATATGGCTCTTACCACCAGTAATATTTATGAAACCATTCATAGTTTACGGGAAAAAGGAGTTAAATTTTTAGATACTCCCAACACTTATTATGAAATGATTCATGATCGCCTACCGTGGAATCAAGAACCCATAGATAAACTGCAAGCCGAAAAAATTTTAATCGACGGAGAAAAAGATCCTGCTCATGGTCTTTTACTACAAATTTTTACTGAAAATGTCTTTGGACCAGTATTTTTTGAAATTATTCAACGAAAAGGCAACCAAGGCTTTGGGGAGGGTAATTTTCAAGCCTTATTTGAAGCAATTGAACGAGATCAATTAAGACGTGGAACCTTGAAAGAAAGCCTCTAGGAGTTTACAGAATAAATGACTATTTGAGCATTTTTGAACTTGTTTTTCTCTCAAAATAGGTCAAAAGTGAATTTTCCTTGATACAGAGTGACATTTTACTCTTGGAGAAATTATGAAACTTGCCAGCTTAAAAACATCCACTCGAGATGGTGAACTTTGTTTAGTTAATCGGGAATTAACCGTTGCAATAAAAGTACCGGAAATTGCAAGCACTTTACAACAAGCGCTTGATAATTGGGATATTGTGGAACCAAAACTCCAAGAGCTATATCAAGCGCTCAATGAAGGAAACTTAGATAATAGCTTTCTTTTTAAACCACAACAATGTACAGCCCCCCTGCCCCGCGCTTATCAATGGGCTGATGGCAGCGCCTATGTAAATCATGTCGAATTAGTACGCAAAGCACGTGGCGCTGAATTGCCAGAAAATTTTTGGACTGATCCTTTAATGTATCAAGGTGGTTCAGATAATTTTATTGGACCTTGCGATCCTATTTTAGTAAGTGATGAAGCCTTTGGTATTGATTTTGAATCTGAAATCGCCATTATTACAGATGACGTACCCATGGATGTTACTGCTCAAACAGCACAACAACACATCAAATTATTACTTTTAGTTAATGACGTATCGTTGCGTAATTTAATTCCAAATGAATTAGCCAAGGGCTTTGGTTTTTTCCAATCTAAACCTGCTAGCAGCTTTTCACCAGTAGCCATTACACCTGATGAATTAGGTACTAGCTGGGATGGCAAACGAGTTCGTTTAAAATTATTGAGTTATTTAAATAATCAATTATTTGGTGAGCCTAATGCGGGTGTTGATATGACTTTTTCTTTCCCAGAATTAATACAACATGCGGCAAAAACAAGATCTTTGTGTGCAGGGACGATTATTGGTTCAGGTACAGTCTCTAATCTTGATCGTAGCCAAGGCTCTTCATGTATTGCCGAAAAACGCATGCTTGAATTAATGCAAACAGGTAAACCACAAACTTCTTTTATGCACTTTGGTGATCGTATTCGTATCGAGATGCTCGATGCTCAAGGCAATACTCTTTTTGGAGCTATTGATCAAACAGTACAACACTATAGGAAAGAAACTGAATGAAGCTTTACGATTATTATCGTTCTACTGCATGCTATCGAGTTCGTATTGCACTAAATATTAAAAATATTCACTATAACAAAATTCCTATTCATTTAGTTAATAATAACGGCGAACAACACAGCAATGAATACCATCACATTAATCCTCAAGAGTTAGTTCCTAGTTTGGAGGCAAACGGTCAAATTATTCATCAATCTCTAGCTATTATTGATTATTTAGAAGAAATATTTCCCGAAAACCCTCTTCTTCCACATACCATTTTAGATAAAGCGCAAGTACGTTCTTTAGCCTTATTAGTAGCCTGTGATATGCATCCTTTAAACAATTTGCGTGTATTAAATCATTTAAAAGAGCAATTCCATGCAAATGAAACAGAAATTCAGCACTGGTATCATCATTGGCTGCGTATAGGCTTTGATGCATTTGAAGAAAAACTTCAACATCTTAAACGCAGCAAATTCGTCTGCTTTGGAGACAGCCCGACTCTTGCGGATGTATGTTTAATTCCTCAAGTATATAATGCCAATCGCTTTAATTTTTCAATGGATAACTATCCTTTAATTAAGCAAATTAATAACTATTGTTTAACTTTATCAGCATTCCAAAACGCAGCACCTGAATATACTCAAAACACATGAGTTTTGAGTAAAGCTAAAACCAAGCTTTTTTCAAATCACTTGTTACAACACCACTAGGAGTTTTCTCTAGGATACTCCATAATGGATTACAACGTTGGATAGTACCAAATAAAATATTATTATTGGAACAATGATAACGAATAGGCATTGAATCATAAGTTTTACCCAACTCAACACCCAAACAACGATCGCCATTTACCAGCTCAATAGCCCAGGGAAAAGTTCGTGACATATCTAAGGTTTGATGATCTTCATTATTTAATGGAACAGGAACATTAATTTGAATAGCATCACTAGCCCAAGGAGAAGAAGGACATAAAAGGCTGGTTTGTTTAGGGCTTGATTTTACAAAACAAGGATCAAAAATTTGACCGTTAGCCTGACAACGCCACGCATCTTCGCGTAGTATAATTTTCGACTGCACGTCGCATTGGCCTTCAATTTGCCTAGTAATTATTTTTTTTTGTTCTCCGTCTTCTCCAAAAGGCCTGTATAATTTTAAAACCGTATCCTCTGCAAGCACAATAACCGAATAAAAAATTAACATTACTAACAAAACTCTTTGCTTCATCTGCTCCCCCGTTTATTTTATTTGGTGTATCATCGCATTTTAGATGTCAACTTGGGAGTACATAATGACAGAAGTATTTACCATAAAACAATGTTTAGATGGTGAAGTAAATGTTGATAAGCAAGTAACTGTTAGAGGGTGGGTCAAAACCCGTCGTGATTCTAAAGCCGGTTTATCTTTTATTAGTCTACATGATGGCTCGTGTTTTTCTCCTATTCAAATAGTCGCTACTGACAAATTAACTAATTATACTAGTGAAGTCAGCAAGTTAAACGCTGGATGCTCAATAATCGCCACGGGGCCTTTAGTTCCATCTCAAGGAAAAGGACAATCCTTTGAAATACAAGCAGAAGAAATTCAAGTCCTAGGTTGGGTAGAAAATCCTGACAGTTATCCGATTCAAGCCAAACGACATACGCTTGAGTTTTTACGTGAAGTAGCCCATCTACGTCCACGTACTAATACTATCAGCGCGGTAACACGCATTCGGCATTGTCTTGCTCAAGCCATTCATCGCTTCTTCGATGAACAAGGGTTTTTCTGGATACATACACCGATTATAACCAGTAGCGACTGCGAAGGTGCTGGTGAAATGTTTCGTATTTCTACTCTTGATTTAATGAATGTGCCTAAAAATGCTCAAGGCCAAGTTGACTTTAGTAAAGATTTTTTTGGTCAAGAAACTTTTTTAACGGTCTCAGGGCAGCTAAATGTAGAAAGTTATTGTATGGCGATGTCAAAAGTATATACCTTTGGCCCAACTTTTCGTGCTGAAAACTCTAATACCAGTCGTCATTTAGCTGAATTCTGGATGATAGAACCAGAAATCGCTTTTGCTGATTTAAATGATATTTGCAATTTAAGCCAAAAATTATTAGGCCATTTATGTAAAACTGTTCTTGATGAACGTATGGATGACATGCAATTCTTCAATCAATTTGTTGCTCCAGGATGTATTGAACGCATGGAGTATATGGCTAAAACTGATTTTGAAATTATGACTTATACGGATGCAATTAAAATCTTAGAATCAAGTGGACACCGATTTGAATTTCCAGTCACTTGGGGACTTGATTTACAATCAGAACATGAACGTTATCTCGCTGAAGAGTTATGTAAAAAACCTGTAATTCTTACCAATTATCCCAAAGATATTAAAGGCTTTTACATGAGACTTAATGATGATGGTAAAACCGTAGCAGCAATGGATGTTCTAGCACCTGGCATTGGCGAAATTATCGGAGGAAGCCAACGTGAAGAACGTTTAGAAATTCTGGATAAACGCATGGATGAATGCAATTTAGATAAAGAACATTATTCCTGGTACAGAGATTTACGCCGCTATGGAACCGTTCCCCATGCAGGTTTTGGTCTTGGTTTTGAACGTTTAATTAGTTATGTAACTGGTGTAAGCAATGTGCGAGATGTCATCCCTTTTCCTCGTACACCAGGTAATGCAAATTATTAGATTTAATCCGTTCATGCTGAGGAGGCGCGTTAGCGCACCACTGCCATTAAGTTAAGGAATTTTTATAGCCGTTCGCGCTGAGGAGTGTGCGTAAGCACACGTCTCGAAGCGTTACAGTGAAAGGCTTCGAGACCTGATGTATCCCCACGAAAATGGATTGCAATAAATCAGGTCTGGATGCCGTGCATAAAGCACAGCACGTAGGCAACAGAGACGCTTTTAGTGCTCAAAATTTAGATGTATTTATCCTGTTTTTAGCGTCTACAATTTTGAAAAAATTCGCAATAGCCCGACTATTTCTTATTTGAAAACCGTAGACACTCATAGTAGATCCAACCGCGTTTTCCAGGCCAAGTTAAAATATCTTGAACAAACTGTTTTTAAATATTGCTTTATGATAAAATATAAATCAGATTGACTCTTGAAATAAAAAACATGCCCACTAAAAAATCCGAAATAACTTATATTAATCCACCCAGCTACACTGCAGAAGTATTAAACACATTAAATGAGTGTATTAAAAAATCTCCTGCAGATCTTGAATCAAGAATGAAACGAGCTGATTGGTATGCAAGAAATAAGAACTTGTCAGCCGCATTAGATGATTATAATTTTGTAATAAACTTTCCTGACTACAATCCAATTAATCCATTAGAACCTCTTGAGTTCTTGTTCATCATAGCAAAGTCAAAAACCACTTTAACTCAATATCAATCAAGCGCAAGAGCCAATCGGGCTTATATCTATGCACAACAAGGTGAGTATACTCAATCAATGAAAGGATACGCTCTTGCACTAGAACTTAACCCAAACAATAAATTCGCTGAAATCAATTTAATAAAGCTTCAAGAAAAACTTAAAAGTGCAAAAAATAATCTTCAACCAATACTAAAACGTCTTGATGAGCTTATAAGCAGATTAAACAATAAAGCATTTGAACAAGGTAATACCAATTCAAAAGTCATTAATAAAAAATACGAATTAATCGCTAGGAAAATGATTACAGTCCATACTGAAATCATGAAGCAAGTGAACCTCTCTGGTGACAAAATAATAGACTCTAAAGAACTGCTTCGTATTCTGAAAAAAAGCCAAGCACTAATTAAAGCTGCTCAAAAAGAGAGTGAATTTTCAACTCATCGTGGTTTAATGAGAAACTGCCCCATTTTACGAGAACTATGTGCTTGTCTAGATTTAATAGTCAATTTACTCAATTTTTTAAACAAAAAAATAAATAAAACCCTATCCGGTGACAACACACCTGTTTTTGCAAATAAGCAAGAAATGAGACACGCTCTATTCAAACCCGCTCTGACAACTAGTGCACGTAAAATAGAAGAATTAAATAATGAGATAGAGTGGAGTATTAGGCTTGTGCATCTATGAAATAGGAACTTTGCTTGGTGCACTGAACAGTTACTAGGAAATCCATAGACAAAAAATGCTTTATCTTTAATACAGAGAAGTTGGCTTTTTATTATGGCGCATACCCCAATGAGTCATTTTCTAAACTTTGATCGTAATTATTAAAGAAAATTAAATTTTCTTTTCCTTTAATATGAGTTATTTTTTTATAATCGTTTTGTACTCGATTTTGGTATGTTAGTAGCATAGGAACTAACTCTGTGCCACCTTCAATAGAATAAGGAGGCGTGATCTGTTTAAATCCAAATTTATTATACAATTTATTAGTAATTGGGGTGTAATTCGCTAGTATTTCTATATCATTGAACACATAACCTAAAGATAAAATTTTATCTATAATTTGACTTACCAGCTCACTCCCAATTCCTTGCCCTCTATATTGTTCTACAACTAAAAGTCGACCAAAATGAACAGGCTCATTACTATTTATGGAGGGTACAATTAATCGCGCATAGGCCATTATTTGCTTATTTTCTCTGCTCTCATACCCAATTAAATGTAACGCATATTCATCCTCTCCATCGATTTCTCCCCAAGGGCATTTTAATGCAACAATAAAAGTCTTATTTCGTTCCTTCAAAATTTGATATAACTCTGTCTTAGTTAACTCATCAAAGCTTTTCCATTTCCAATATATTTTCATAAGAATTCATTAATTTTATTAGTCAATTTTGTAAAAGTAATAAAAATTCAAATTGTACGTATTACCTCTCAACCAAACTTCCTTCCTGTAATTCTAAAACTTTATCCATCCGCTGTGCAATTTGCACATCATGAGTAACAATAACAAGAGCCGTATTCATTTTTTTATTCAAATCTAGCATTAAATCAAATACTTTATGAGCTGTAGTTTGATCCAAATTACCTGTTGGTTCATCTGCTAAAACACATTGAGGTTGATGAACTAAAGCGCGAGCGATGGCAACACGTTGACGCTCTCCTCCCGATAATTGGGCTGGTTTATGGTGTGTTCTGGCCTTAAGCCCTACTTGCTCTAAAATGTCGTGTGCTTTTTCTTGAGCTTTAGGAATTGCTATTCCTGCCAACAACAAGGGTAATGCTACATTTTCTAAAGCGGTAAATTCAGGCAATAAATGATGAAATTGATAAATAAATCCTAATTTTTGATTACGTAATTGGCATCGTTGTTTTTCATTTATCTTTTGCCAATTAATATCATTAATGCTTACAGTTCCTTTGCTAGGTTTATCTAAGCCACCAAACAAATGTAGCAAGGTACTCTTGCCTGAGCCAGAAGGACCAATAATGGCTATCCTATCGCCTTTTTGTATAGTTAAGTTAATTTCTTTTAGTACATTAATCTTTGAAGCACCATCACTATAAACTTTATGTAATTGATGACTTTTTAAAATAATCTCACTCATAATGCAAAGCCTCCGCAATTACGGTTTTTGATGCTCGCCATGCAGGATAAATAGTTGCAAGAAAACTCATTAATAAAGCCATGGCACAAATTTGCCATAAATCACTCCAAAGAATCTTGGAAGGCAAATAATCAACAAAGTAAATGCTCGATGAAAGCACTTTAATATGAAATATTGATTGCAACCAATTCACAATTGCTGTCGCATTTTCTGCTAAAATTAAGCCACCAATTAAACCAAATATCGTTCCAACAATACCCACCATCATTCCTTGTACAATAAATACACGCAAAATGGTAGCAGGTGTAGCCCCTATCGTACGTAAAATAGCAATTTCTGCTTGTTTATCATTGACCACCATTACTAGGGAAGAAACCAGATTAAACGCAGCTACAGCGATAATCAGTAATAAAATCATAAACATCATGGTTTTTTCTAGCTTAACCGCTTGAAAAAAAGCCCCAAATTGTTGTGTCCAATTACTCACTTGATACTCTTCACCAATAAATTTAGAAATTTGGGCTGTTAATTCGGGTGCTTGATAAACATTATTAATTTTTATCTTAATGCCACTAATATTCGCCCCCATTTGCATTAATTTTTGAGCATCTTGTATATTAGTAAACGTCAATTTAGTATCAAAATTAAATCCACTACCCGCTGAAAAAACACCAACTACTGTAAAGCGTTTAAATCGAGGAATCATACCTGCAGGTGTAACAGTGGCTTGAGGAATCATAATTGTAATTTTGTCTCCAATCATTACCCCCAAATTATCAGCAAGCCCTTTTCCTAAAATAATGCCAAAATGCTGTAGATCTTGCATGGATCCCGCTAATAATTTTTTATTTAAATGAGTTACTGATTCTTCAATTGCAGGATCGACACCTGTTAATACAATAGGTAATACTTGACCATCATGTGTTAATAAGCCCTGTCCTCCTACATAAGGTGCTATCGCCTTAACTCCAGGAAGAGTTCGTATTTTTTTCGCCAAGCTTTGCCAATCACTTAATTGTTCATCAAATCCGGTAATGGTAATTTCAGGCGCCATTCCAAAGAAACGGCGATGAATTTCTTGATCAAAGCCATTCATAACCGAGAGAACAGTAATTAACACCATTACACCTAAGCCAATTCCAATCATGGAACTTAACGAAATAAAAGAAACAAAATGATTTTTCTTTTTAGATCGGGTGTAACGTAAGCCAATAAAGAGAGCTAGTGGTTTATACATAATAAAATTTATTTTAAATAAAATTCTATTGTACAGGACTTATTGAAAACACCAAAATTAGAACCGACATTCCGCAGTACAGTATTTTTTAGATAAAAAGTGAGTAAATTTGAATTTTAAAGCGCAGTTTACATACAAGTAAATGAGCATTTAAAATTCAAATTTACTCACTTTTTAGCAAAAAAGACGAAGCTGCGAAATGTCGGTTAGAAAGGCCTTTCCTAATATTTTCTTAATCTATTAAACCTATAATGCTAATATATACCTTGAATTAGAGAGATTATGCTTAGTTTACCTATAAGAATAAAAGAATCTGTAGACGTCTCTGGCGCTTTTGATAATTGTTTTTTTCATGTTTATGCTACCTACGCATTAATAAATAAGCAAAAATTACCTGAAGACTTATTTACTTTTAAATCAATTGTTGGCTCACAAAGCCATGCCAGTGTATTACAAAATAAATTGGCTAATGATCCCGCTTTGTCTTTATTTGAAAAATACTATCAATATATACATCCTCATGAAAAAAATACACCCAGTTTTATTGTTGAAAAAACGCTAGTTTTAGGATTTTTATTAAGAGAATGGTTTGCAACTCATATGGCAAATAACATTAGTATTGCTGAAAAAATGCAAGAACAAATTATTATAAACTTTAAAGCGTATATTGAATTTAGAGAGTTTACCGATAAAGAACAATTAACTAGCGGAGAACAAGGAGTCCTTTATCTTGCTAATGAAGAATTTTTAGAATATGCCATTGTACGTCAATCTCCTGAAGCCCCAAAAGATGTTCGTTTTGAACACTATTTTGTTGATGTAGATAGTGAAACTGCTTATCAAAATTTCTGGTTAGCTGAAGGCTATACTAATTACTGCAAATATATCGCTAACCCCCATACTAAATTATCGTATTTCGATGTTGCTCCTGTTATTAAACATTTAAAACAACCCTTTATTCTTTATAATAAAACTAATGCTCAAGTGATTGATGATAATAAGGGCTCTGAACACTATCCTTTATTAGAAGTAGCTTTTGATGCACAAGAAGGCCATTATCAATTATTAAAACCTAATGATCCATCCGAATCTAAACTACTAGATGAATATGAAAGCACTTATACGCAATATAAAAAAGATAGAGAAGAGCTATTAACTCATGAAGGAGATAAATTATCTTTTGCTCAAAAACAACCTTCTTTATTCGTTGAGGCTATTTGTCCAGCGAGTCATTTAGAAGTTGAACCATTTGATTTATTAATGAATAAAATTGATGAGCTACAAACTGTTGTGAATGTAGCTGAACATATACAAAAAGAGCAAAAAACTCATGAACTAAAGCAAATTGACTCTTCAAATAATGACATTACTGAGATGCATGAATCTTCAAATAATGACATCACTGAGATGCACGAACCTTCAAATAATGACATCACTGAGATGCACGAACCTTCAAATAATGACATCACTGA
>CAMFHA010000005.1 GCA_945952115.1 uncultured Legionella sp.
TGGATGAACAACCACCGGATGCGGGTTTACTACCGCAGGATGTGGATGAACAACCACCGGATGCGGGTTTACTACCGCAGGATGTGGATGAACAACCGCCGGATGCGGAGTTACCTCCGTAGGATGAGGATTTACCACCACAGGATGCGGGCTTACCACCACAGGATGTGGATTTACCACCGTCGGATGCGGGTTTACCACCGTCGGATGTGGGTTTACCACCGCTGGATGTGGATTTACAATCGGTGTCTTGGGATTAATTACTAGGGGCTTAGCAGATTCTCCTGGTGTTGATGGTTTATGTATCACTTGAGGAGCAGTTATAATAGGATGAGGTGTCATAGACTTGGTTGGAATAGTTTTTATTGTGCCCTTAATAAGCGCTCCATTCTTTGGCGTAACAATTGAAACAGGTGTTGAATGACCGTGAACTACGTTAACTACAGATGCGCTCGGTTTAGAAGCCACACTCAATGCCGATAAAGAGGAAGGCGCAAGCGGTTTACCCGGATTTTTCACCAACAAACCTTGCTTGGATGCAAAAGGAATTGGTGCGGCAGGTGGTTTTGTTTTTGCAATTATAGGCATAGCAAGCACTTTGGCTGAAGGCCTAGCACTAGCAATTTTTGTATTCCCTATAACACTGGCATTGATTGGAGCAACAGCAGCTATATGACTAGGATGCACATTAGTTAATGCTGACTTGGGTAAGGCTATAGCCGCTTTAACTGTTGGCTTAGAAGCTACAAACGCTTTTGTTGATACTGCCGTTACGGCATGGGGAGCATTTAAATTACGATAAGCCCACGATTGATTGGGATTATTATAAAAATTATTTATAACAGTCTGGTTAATATAAGCATTACTTACATTTATAGAACTAAAGTAATTCCTACTGTAGTTATATGAAGGCACATAAACATCCCCTGGGCCTAATGGAAACCAACCAATAGCTCCTCCAGATGAACGATTAAAACTATTCAAATAAAAAGCAACTAATGCAGGCGCATAAACAGGTTCTACATCAATAGGGCCTGGAACCCATCCCCAACCACGATTACCATAAAACCATCGCCCATAGTGAAATGGAGCAAACCCCCAAGGCTGATCATCTTCCCAGGTCCATCCCCAAGGTTCTATCCACACCCATTGACCTTGGCTGTATGGCGCCCATCCAGAATTTTCTGCTGATGGATACCATATAGTCCCATAGTTTGCATCAGCTACCCATTGACCATTATTATCTAGATCAGTAGAACCAATAACCATAGGGGAAACATATCGTTTAGAAATGGATTGTTCATGCAGCACATTTCGGCTAGCACACCATTGTTCAAAAGTATCTAATTCGCTTGGTGTTAAAACCACATAATTTAGCTGAGTTCCACTAAAGCGAAATGATTGTCCTGCATTAATTTGATAAGAGTTATTTTCTCCATACACTACAGCTGTACCCTCACGCACAGTAATAGTAGTAGTATTATCACTAGGGTTTACACCGATTCGATAATCCCCAGGCTGATTGACAGAGAATGCAAGATTAGGCGTGTCAATTTCGAAACTTTTATAATAGGACATTTTCCATATATGTAAATTAATATTGCCTTGATCTAGCTCAATTTGTGGTGAATTATTTGCATTATTTAAAACACTAATGCTGGTATATTCATTCATACGAAGAACAGCTGAACCGAATTGCAATTCATCTTTAGATCCGGCATCCGTCCATAATTTATCACCAGTAACGATTGGACGGTTAGTAGTAGCATTTACCCACTGATCAATCCCTGCTGGAGAAAAAGTAACTGTTCCATCTATATAACCTAAACGAATGACCTGTGAAGGAGGATCAGCACATACTGAAGAAGTAACTACATAAAGAAAAAAACTTAAAATGACATTGAAAAGAACTTGATAGTTTTTTTTCATGACAATCCTCCTGAAATGAAAGAGAAAATTTCTATATCCAAAATGTTTCAAGATACGAGATTTTGGGCAATAGACCAAAATCTCGTATCTTGAAACATTTTGGGTATATTTAATCCTGTTGCTTTTTTAAAGCCCAGTAAATTCATTAATTGTTTTATTAAGTCGCGTTACTAACTCATCCATTTCTTCTTCATTAATAATTAATGGGGGCAATAAACGAACCACAGCATCAGCCGTAATATTAAATAGAAGTCCATGTTTTAAACCAGTAAGACGCATTTCTGTTGCCGGACGATCCAATTCGACTCCAAGCATAAAACCTTTACCTCTGATAGCTTTTACATTCGGATGCTCACCTAAAGTACTAATTAATTTATCCATTAATAGCTTGCTATTTTTAGCTACTTGCTCACAAATTTTATCGCGTTCAAATACCTCTAAAACGGTCAGAGCTGTAGCACAAGCTAGAGGATTACCACCAAAAGTAGAACCATGGTTGCCTGGCTTGAATAAATCAACAGCATTTTTACTCATTAAACAAGCACCAATAGGTACGCCATTAGCTAAACCTTTAGCAGTGGTTAAAATATCGGGTTGAATATTATAATGCATGCAAGCAAACATTTTTCCTGTTCTCGCATTTCCGGTTTGAATTTCATCTAAAATCAAAAGCCAATTATTTTCGTCACAAATTTTAGAGATTGCTTTTAAATACCCTTCTTCGGCAGGATAAATACCTCCTTCGCCTTGAATCGGCTCTAACATTATTGCAACAACATCGTCTCGATTTGCTGCAATAGTATGAATTGCATCTAAATCATTAAATGGCGCACGAATAAATCCGGGGACCAAAGGTTCAAAGCCTGCTTGTACTTTACGGCTTCCTGACGCGGTTAATGTAGCCATTGTCCTGCCATGAAATGCGCGCTCCATCACAATGATAGAGGGCGTTTCAATTCCTTTTTTATGACCAAACAAACGAGTCAACTTAATTGCAGCTTCATTCGCCTCAGCGCCTGAATTAGCAAAAAAAACTTGTTCCATACCCGCTATTTTAGTCAGCTTTTTTGCAAGCAACTCCTGTTCTTTAATATGAAAAGTATTCGAAGTATGCAAAAGTCTAGCGGCTTGTTTTTGTATTGTTTTAGTGACATCAGGGTGAGCATGACCTAATCCGCATACTGCTATTCCACTAAGACCATCGAGGTATTTTTTTCCTTCATCATCATATAACCAAACCCCCTCTCCATGAGTAAAGGTTATTGGCATTGGATTATAACTAGTAATTAAAGCCATTACTTCTCTCCCTAATGTACAATATACCCAAAATGTTCAAGATGTAATTTTTGGTCTATCGCTCAAAACCTCGCATCTTGAAACATTTTAGAGATAGACTTTCTGCGGTCAAAAAACCACATCTTGTGACCGCACATAAAGTATATTTTAACGCATGTTACTAGTAACGAACTCCCAATTGACTAATGCCCAAAATGCATTAATGTAATTAGGACGCGCATTGCGATAATCAATATAATAAGCATGTTCCCATACATCACAAGTTAATAGTGCGGTTAAATTTTCAGTCATAGGTGTTCCCGCATTACTGGTGCTAATAATTTTTAAAGCCCCTTCACTATCTTGTACCAGCCAAGCCCAACCCGAACCAAAGGTACTGATAGCTGTTTGAGTAAATTGCTCTTTAAAATTGGCAAAAGAGCCAAAATATTGATTAATAGCATCAGCTAAGGCTCCTATAGGCTCATTTCCGCCTTTTGGACTTAGGCAATGCCAATAAAAAGTATGATTCCAAACTTGTGCCGCATTATTAAATAGTCCACCAGTAGATTTTTTAATAATATCGTCTAAACTCATTGATTCAAATTCTGTATTAGCAATCAATTTATTTAGATTGGTTACATAAGCTTGATGATGTTTTCCATAATGATATTCTAAAGTTTCTTCTGAAATATGCGGTGCTAAAGCATTTTTATTATAAGGTAACTCCGGTAAGGTAAAAGCCATGTAAATCTCCCTAAATATGAAATAATAAAATGTGCTAAGTGTAGCAGGATGAATATTCAATCTGCAATAAAATAGATTTTGCTGGGTGTGATTAAAACTGCGGTTTTTGCTCAATACCCGTCATCTTTCGCGTTGCTCAGGATGACGAGCATTGAGGGATTGTAAAAATAATGTATAATATTAATTCATTTGCTGTGGTGAATTTTTAAGTTGATCTTAATAAAACAAACATTAGTTGCGGCTTTATTAGGTTTTCGCCATAATGCTACATTTTATTTCTACAGGACTTACGAAAAACCTCAAGGTCGAGACAAAAGAATGTTTTAATGAAGGCGCATAGAGGCACTAAATGACCGAATTAAAACATGCTTTCAACGAAGAGATGAGCGTTTTTCGTAAGTCCTGTTCTAATCATAAGGTGCCCCCGTGGATACATTAGATAAAATTAAAAAACAGATTGCAGATAATACAATTATTCTTTACATGAAAGGCTCACCTAAAATGCCTCAATGCGGTTTTTCTGCTCGTGCTGTTCAGTGCATAGAGGCCTGTGGTGTTGATTTTGCTTATGTAGATGTTCTTGCTAATCCAGATATTCGTCAAATGCTGCCTCAAGTTTCTGATTGGCCTACTTTCCCACAATTGTTTGTTAAAGGAGAGTTAATTGGCGGTTCAGATATTATTGCTGAAATGTTTCAGCAAGGAGAGTTAGAGACGATATTACGAGACGCTGTAGCTGCTTAATTAATAATAAGCAGGTTAAAAAGCCTTGCCCACTAAATTTTAGACACGGCGCAGTTGAATGAGGCGGCAGAGTGTATACTAGTATACGACTGAAGTTACGTGAGAATGCAACGAAGTATAAGGCTTAGTGGGAAATGCTATACCTGCATTTCAATGGAGATAGATAATGAGCGTATTAGTTGGTCGTAAGGCGCCTGATTTTACTGTGGCTGCTGTAATGGGAAATGGAGAGATTGTTGATAAATTTAACCTGCATGAACATTTAAAAGGAAAGTATGGATTAATATTTTTTTATCCTCTAGATTTTACTTTTGTTTGTCCTTCAGAATTAATTGCCTTAGATCATCGTATGGATGAATTTAAATCTCGTAATGTTGAAGTCATTTCTGTTTCTATTGACTCTCATTTTACTCATAATGCTTATCGGAATACCCCTGTGCAAAATGGCGGAATTGGCCCAGTACGCTATACAATGGCTGCTGATATTAATCATAGTATTTGTCAATCTTATGGTGTTGAACATCCTGGGGCTGGAGTTGCATTCCGAGGTGCCTTTATTATTGATACTAAAGGAATGGTTCGTTCACAAATTGTTAATGATCTGCCTATTGGCCGTAATATTGATGAGCTTCTTCGTACTATTGATGCAGTACAATTTTTTGAAGAACATGGTGAAGTTTGCCCTGCTGGTTGGAAAAAAGGCGATGCTGGTATGAAAGCCTCTCCTCAAGGTGTTGCAGAATATTTAGCATCACATTCTGAAAAACTATAATTTTTAAATATACCCAAAATGTTTCAAAATGTGAGATTTTGGGTATAGACGTATATAGAGTTACCAACTAAGCTTTAGACGAGACGTATTTGAATGAGACACCAGAGTGAGAATACAATGAAATATAAAGCTTAGTAAGCCATGTTATACTCGTTTTTAAACTCTTTGTTATTGTTGAAATTTTAAGCGATGAGATCAGTGTAATAAACCTAACTATTCTATTGTATTAACTCCCTATCCCTAATAATATTTCCTTAAGGCTGATTTTTTATAATTAAACCTAGAAAACTCAGTTGAATTGTAGCGAGAATGTCTACTGCGTTTTCTAGGTTTAATTACATAGATAGAATAAAAAGCCTTACTATGACTATTTTAAAAAAATTCCAAGGCAACTACATTGAAATAGTGAATGCTTTACAGCTTCCTCCAAGTTTTTATGAGATTCAGACAAGAGAAGCTTATGAAGCTCAGATTGAAAAAGATCTTCCTAGAATTTGTTATGTAAATTTTGGAGGTAATGTACAAGGAATGCAGCGGCGTTTAGCCAATAATAACCATCTTAAAGAAGATGAGTTATCTTATACTCAAGGCGATTTTTTTGCTGGAATATTTACCGAAAGCAAGATTGCTTCAAGTTATATCTATGTTCCAACCCTAGTAAAAGCGGATGATAGCAAAACAAAAGATCACTGTTACGAACAAATTCAATTTACTTATATAGATGATAATGGAACTCTTTGCGGGTTTTCTCTAGCTTATTTAAGAGATGATTCTGATCTAAGTATTCTCGTTGAGAAACGCCCTCTAAATTATGCTTTAGCAATAATTAAAGACGTCAATAAGCATTCTCCTGAACGAAATGTAGTTTTTTTTACACATCCTATTTTTATGACTAATTCTGATGGTTCACCCATAGAAGGTGGCCAAGTAATTGATAGTCGCTGTATTATTAACGAACTGGTTGAAGCTTTAAATTCAGAATCAATAAAACAACTTTTGATACCTCTATTTCATAGCAATGGCCTTATTAATTTTCCTAAATTCCAAAACTTAGATAAACGTATAGAAACTAATCTAAATATTGATGATCGAGACACTAAACTTAATACGTTGCTGGATGTATATACCATTTGGCTTCGTCTAATGATGGATAATTCAAAAACTCAAGACAAGATTAAATTATTAAATGAGCTTAATAATTATATGATTGGTGCATTTACAGAGATAGATTTTTTTAAACATAAAAGTAAAGAAGATATTGAAGCGCTAGTATTAAACTACAAGGCACACCCTATAGTAGCTAGTTTACCTTCTTTTGACAAAGCACTTGAAGACTATGCTAAAAAAAATGGTTTTATAGATTTTGAAGCGATGCAGAAAAAAATTCATCAATCATTTCTTGAGCGTAATAAAGGGTTTTTGATTGTGGGTCTGGTCTTGCTTGCATTAACTAGCATTGCACTAACATTGACTGGAATTTTTGCTCCTCTAGGAGTCTTATTAGGATTTGGGTTAGGAGTTGCAATACTCTCACTAGGTATACTTTGTTCTCTTGCAAACAATGAAGATGAGTTTAAACAGCGCAAAAAAGAGCATACGGTATCAGCAGCCACTAATTATTATGGATTTATGATTGTAAAAAAAGAAGAATTTGTTCCTGAACTAATTGAAAAAGAATCTCTAATAAATAAGTGCGTTAATTCATTGTTACAATAAAGTGAATTTTTACTCTATTCTTATAAATAGAATAAATAAATATAAGAATAACAACATGCATCCAGTGAATGTAGCTGACTATCGCTTTTTGGCCCAATCGAAACTTTCAAAAGAAATTTTTGATTTCATAGATTCTGGCGCATGTGATGAAATTACTAAAAAAAATAATAAAAATGCGTTTGCTAAAATAAATTTAATTCCTCTCTGTTTAAGAAATGTGTCTCAGTGCTCTCCTAAAATTCAATTATATAATCAAGAAATAAGTGCTCCATTACTTATAGCTCCTACTGCATTTCATCAATTAATTGATAAAGAAGGAGAAAATAGCACTGCTAAAGCCGCTAAATTATTAAATATACCCATGATTGTTAGCTGTATGGCAAATAAATCTTTAGAAGAAATTGCCACTAGCTCTAAAAATCCCAACCTTTGGCTGCAATTATATATTTTTAAAAATAGAGATTTAACTAAAGAATTGCTTTATCGTGCAGAAAAAGCACAATATAAAGCAATACTCATCACTGTTGGTGTATCTGTTTCTGGAAAGCGAGATAGAGACTTACATAATCAATTTAAACTTCCCATTGGATTGACCACTGCAAATTTTAAAAGCTCTATAAATAAAGAAATTATTTATAATTTTATGGCGCAAGAATTAGATGCTGCGATTACGTGGGATGATATTAATTGGATTAAAAATCTCACTACTTTGCCTATTATTTTAAAAGGTATTTTAAATCCTTGGGATGCGGAACAAGCTTGTCAATTGCAAGTAGCAGGTATAGTTGTTTCTAATCATGGGGGACGTCAGTTAGATACAACCATCGCGTCGATTAACGCTTTACCGAGGATAACTCAACAAGTACGAGGACGTATTCCTGTGTTTTTGGATGGTGGAGTTGAGCGTGGAACAGATATTCTAAAGGCTATTGCTTTAGGAGCAGATGCAGTTCTAATCGGCCGCGCTATTTTATGGGCTTTAGCAGCTGAGGGTGAATTAGGCGTCAAAAATCTATTAACTTTGTTAAGCCATGAGTTTGAAACTTCAATGAAATTAGTGGGTTGCCGCACAATTCAAGAGATTAAAGAGTTAGGACAATATATTTGTCAAATTAAATTATGAAAACATCAGAATATCAGATAGGCCTAAGTAAAGAGAAAGAAGCGGTTATTAGTGCTCATTTTATGCATAGAATTAATCAAGCTAGTAATTTGCATATGTATTCCAAAAACGAATTTAATAATAAAGCCTGGGTTCTTGGATCACACTTATTTATAGAAAAACTCATGCCAATAATAATTAATAAATCTGAAGAGTTTATTTTAAATAGAATTGCAGCTGCAGAAATAAGACTCACAAAAGATTATCAAAGAAGAGGTTTAAATAATACCAAAGAAGAGCTTTTAGCAAGCACTATTGTTGAACTATTATGTGATAGGCAATTTTTAAAAAGTCCCAAAACACATATTTCTAGACCTATTTTATTGGAACAAATAAAGAAGGCTATTGTTAAAAAACATCCTATAAAAATGGTGATTCCTGCTTTACCATTTAAAGTGTTTTCTCCGCTCAAAACAAGAGGAATTATGCCAGATATAGGCGAACTTAATTTTTTATTAAGTTTGGTAGAAATAGCTAAAAGTATTGATCTAGCGTATAAAAAATATTTTCCTGATTTAACAGATTGTATTATGGCTTCATTTACTATTATCTGTGATGGTAAGCGATTCAACTCTTTTTTAAATGTTACTAATCAACAAATAGAAACTTATATTCAATCCTTAGCCCAATGGACACAAGAATTTTATTTAGATCAATACATTAAACTAGTTGATTATAAGAAAGCTATATTAGAAACTCTACCTTATAAATTAGCAGAACAAAAAAAAATTATTCGTGATGAGGTAAATAAAGCTTATAATAATTCTATATTGCCCATTCTAAATCCTAATCATTTGCTAGACTCTATTAAACAAGCAATTGCTCTAGATCCGGATCCCGAAAAAAGTAATCCTGAAGGACGTTTTATTTCTTTATTTAAATCAATTATATATACTTTGAATTATAAAAAATTAACTGACTACACTCAGCAACAAAAGACAGATAGTGTGAAGTTATATGCAGAACTGACTCGGCATTTATTTATCCCTTATATTCAACTAAATAAAAAACAATATCAAAAAATAGAAGTTAATTTTAATAACAAAACATGGATAAAGCAGCAGCCTTCAATTACGTTATTAGAATATCTTCGCCAAGAGATGCTGAAAGAAGCTTGGCATGCAAGTATTCATTATTTAGCTGAAATTCGAAGTGATCGAGACTTATCGCAGGATCCCGTACGAACTTGTTTTGATGAATATATTCGGTGGACTATTCATGCTAAATCCGGTCAATTAGCCCTATTAACAACAACTGCTTTTGGAGATCCGGTTCAGCCATGGCATGGGAGTGGAGTATTTATGAAGACAAAGAAAAATAAAATAAAAATGTATACTCTTCCTGTACTAGCATTGGAAGGAGAACATGCCATACCAGTCTTATTAGAAGCGAATAAAAAACAAGCTTTATTTTATATCCACCCTAATATAGGGTGTAAAAATCTTAATGATTTTTTTGAATTATTGACTAAACAATTAACACGCCAAAGAAAAAAATAAGAAACATCTTCTTAAGGTTTGAGTTTAATAAAACGACGCAATTTTCCTGAAGGCAAATAATCAAAGTGATCTACTTTTAAAAGATTTACTTGAGGCTGGACAAGTCCTAATTGCCTTAGCTCTGTAGTAATACTATTTGTAAGCCTTTCTTCATTAATTAATCCAATAGTTTTAATTTTTATATTAGCTCCTTGTTCAGTTTGAGTTACTTGATATTCTCGAATATTTTCTTCCAGCAAAAGATGAGTAACAAAGATTAAATGATGTACATAAATTTCATTATAATAAAAATCAAATTCAGGTCGACCATCTGGTTCAGCGATAAGTTGATGCTTAATACCACAAGAACATTCTTTATCTAAAAATAATAATTTATCAGCAGATTCATATCTTATGAGCGGTAAAGTATAACTATATAAATTAGTTAGGTATATTTTTTCAGACATGATACCTTTTTTAACAGCTAATCCTTCTTTATTTACAGGCTCGATAATGCAAGCATCATCGGTTAAATGCATTTCATGACTGTCTGCTTTGCAATTAAAAGCATATAAGCCTTCCAAAGCACTAAACATATTATAAAGATAAATTTTGGGCCACACTTTTTTAATTAAAGCTCGAATAGGTTTATATAAAGGTTCTCCTCCAACAAAAAGAAACACTGGGTCAATTTTTAATCTACCCAACATTACTTCTTGGCATAATTTATATACTATCGTAGGTGTAGATTGTAAAACTTCAGGTTGCGTTTTATTAAGTCCCAAAACTATTTCGTTCATTGGCAAAGTAACTGGAAAATAAAAACGCTCTAATTGTTCATTTAAGAATGATACTGCGTTTGAATACATTCCATACACTGTATTGGTAATAACAACTTGAGCAACAACAATTTTTTTATGTCCATTAGGCGCTTTGCTTTGCCTATAACAACGACGAGCATTTAAATGAAACGCTATCCATTCATCCCAATTATAAACATACACTCCTCGAGTACCACTGGAACCGCTACTAGCTAATACATGATATTCATTTAAAAGATATAAACTATCAATACGTTCATTCATTTTACTAATATGTTGCTCCACTAGCTTTAAATTAAGACGTCTATCAGTAACAATCTCGTCCCAATGTTTCATAAGAGTAAATTTATTCATGGGGGTTAAATCGGATAAATTGCTCTCACTAAAATAATCGAGATTAGTGGATGCTAATTCTTTCTGATACCAAGGTGAATATTTTTTTGCATAATGGAGTAATTGTCTTAAGCGGTGATTTCTGTATGCTTTAAGCCGTGGTAACGAATAGTCTAGTCTTTGCTCATAATTGCTATATTGCTGATACATATCTTGGGTTTGTTTTTTTATTAATTCTTCAGGAGAAAAAGATTTCCTTTCTATTAATGCATGAGAAAGTCTCTGAATAAATTTGAAAAAAAACATAATATATTTAATTTAATGAGCTCTATAATGATTTATTCTAGTAATAAAAAAGAGAATAATCCAGGGAGCTTATTGAACCTGGTAAATGCTTCTAATTTTTGAACATAAATAACGTTCAATTGACTGCTTCATGCGCTTGATGTGCAGGAGACAGTCAAATAATCGTAGCCATTCCACGCCATTGATTCGCCATTATACAAAAAAGATCTGCTGTTATTTCTGCATCATAAATAGCGGAATGAGCCTCATTAGGATCAAAGTGTAAGCCAGCAGCTTGAACGGCTTTAGCTAAAACAGTTTGCCCATAAATAAAGCCTCCTAAAGTAGCTGTATCAAAACAAGTGAAGGCATGGAAAGGTAAATGTAAATTAGTTCTTTTGACTGCTTCTTTTAAAAATAATAAATCAAACCAAGCATTATGACCTACTAAAACAGCTCTTTGACAATGAGAGGCTTTTAATTCTTTATGGATTAAATGGAACAAATGTTCTAAAGCCTGCTTTTCTTCTATTGCAAAACGTAAGGGTTGAAAAGGATCAACATGAATAAAATCTAAGGATTTTTGATCTAACTCAGCGCCAGAAAACGGGATAATATGCTCAAAATGACTTTCTTTTCTTTTTAATAAACCCTGTTCATCCATGCTAATAAAGACAATACATATTTCTAACAGCGCATTTTTTTGAGGATCAATTCCAGCTGTTTCTATATCGACGACAACGGGTAAAAAACCACGAAAACGATCTTTAATATTAGAGCTTAAAATAGTTTTACGTAGTTTCATTACAAATACTCCATTCTACCTCTTCTCCTGCTGCCATAGGCACTACAGTATAAGGACCTAAAGGCATAGTTAAAGGAATTTTTTGTGGTTTTTTTATTAATTCAATTTGATTAGTATTAGGTGGTAGTTGATAAAATTCTGCGCCATGATGACTCATAAAGGAATTTAAATGATCTAATTTATTTAACTGATCAAAAATTTGAGTATACCAAGCTAAGGCATACGGAGCAGAATAAATTCCTGCACAACCACAAGCATTTTCTTTTGCATTTATCGGATGAGGCGCACTATCTGTTCCTGCAAAAAATTTCGGATTTCCGCTAATTATTGCTTGCTGTAATGCTTTTTGATCGTGCTCATGCTTTAAAATAGGCAGACAATAATAATGAGGTTTAATTCCTCCAACCAATAAATGATTACGATTATATAATAAATGATGCGCTGTAATGGTTGCTGCAACGGTTGAGGGCGCTTGAGTAACAAAGTCAACAGCCGTTTTAGTCGATATATGCTCTAATATAATTCTTAATTTAGGAAAATTACTAACAATAGGCTTTAAATATTCTTCAATAAATAAAGCTTCTCTTTCAAAAATATCACTGTGAGTTACTTCACCATGAATTTGTAATACAAGATCATAGCATTGCATTAATTCTAAAAGAGGATAAAGCGCAATTAAAGATTTTGCCCCGGCTTCAGAATTAGTCGTAGCTCCTGCGGGATAAAGTTTTGCACCTAGAATATAAGGTAATTGAGCTGCTTTTTCTAATTCTTCTTTTTGAACTGATTCATTTAAATAAAAAGTCATATAGGGAGTAAACGCACTTTCTTGAGGAATATTAGCAATAATTTGTTCTCTATATTGATTAATAGCTCTAACTGTAGTTAGAGCAGGTTTAAGGTTGGGCATTACCAATGCTCGAGAAAAATATTTTGCGGTCGCAGAAACGGTATGTTTAAGTAAATCACCATCTCGAAAATGAACATGCCAATCATCTGGACAGTTAATGGTTAAAGTATGCATATAAAGAATTATTATTTGAATTTTAGCTAAGAATAACACGAAAAGATTTATTTAGGGTGATTGCAGAGTTCAAGGTTCACAAATAATCCCTTTAACGTATTGACCATTTTATGGCTGCTAATTGGTGTATTGTGTATTTTCTCTAATAGGCCGCTTATTGCCAATATGACTTAAAAATAAATATAGTGAATAAATAGTGTGTATCTTTTTGAAAATATTGAGTTTTTTTTATTTATTTCCTTGACTTCCTAAAAATCAGTGCAAATACTCATATTATTGAGTTATTTATGTTCGGTTAAAACAAATTACAGCGAACACTGTGCAATTAAGTTTTATAATCTGTAGTTAGGAGGCAAGTACAATGGATGAAAGTAGTTTTGCAGCATCAGGTTCATATGTAGGATTAAAGTATATTAGCCGTATATAGTAGGGCAAGCTTTTAATAAATTTCAGTAATATTGTTGACTTTCTTAAAGTCCAGCCGGATAATTCGCTCAAGTACGTTTTCGGTTGACTTGAAAACAAGTACTGTTACTGACATTTATACAATGAGTAACAAACGGAAATTAATAATAAAAAAAGTGGAGATAAGCATGTTAAATCTGAAAAAAACAGCAGTAGCTGTTCTTGCTTTAGGTAGCAGTGCAGTATTCGCTGGTACTATGGGACCAGTATGCACCCCAGGTAACGTTACAGTTCCTTGTGAAAGAACTGCTTGGGAAATTGGTGGATATGCATTATATATGCAACCAGTTGCCACTGGTCCTTTTAGCTCTTTTATGAACCCCACTACAGGCGAATTTAGCGCAGTCAACGATAAATGGGATTGGGGATTTGCATTAGAAGCCGGTTATCACTATGGTACAGGTAATGATGTTAACGTTAACTGGAATCATATAGATCATTCTAAAAATTTATACCTTCCTGCTGTAACTGATTACAGTCGCTTCCAAAATAGCTGGGATGAAGTGAATGTTGAATTAGGCCAAACTGTTGATTTCAGTGCTACTAACAGAATGCGTTTTCATGGTGGTGTTCAATATTCTCGCGTAACTTCTAAAGCTAATCCTTTTGTATTTATTCCATCAGGATCTCTTGCTTCTCTTACTACAGCTGGTTGGAATAAAGAATACAATGGCTTTGGTCCACGTGCTGGTTTAGACATGAACTATGGTTTTGGTAATGGCTTTGGAATTTATGGAAAAGGCGCTGCTGCTTTACTAGTAGGTACTAGTAGTTTTACTGACGCAGTTCTTCTTTCATCTTCTGGCGCATATTTCTCTGGTTCTAAAACAGCAGTTGTTCCTCAGTTCGAAGCAAAGTTAGGTGCTAATTACACTTACGCAATGGCTCAAGGTGATTTAACTCTTGATGCTGGTTACATGTGGGTTGATTACCTAAGTGTTCATCAATCTTCTGCTTTTGGTGCATTTACTCGTGAAGGTGATGTTGCCTTTACTGGTCCATATTTCGGATTGAAATATGTTGGCAATGTATAATTCTTAGTTAACTAAGGTTATACTAAAGCCCGTCCTAGGACGGGCTTTTTATTTTAATCATCTCTTTATCTCTTCAGTTTTATGATATTTTGCACTCAACTTTATATTTTTTATATTTTCTTCATTTTTCATTAGACTTCTTCACAGATAAAGCTCATCTAAAGCTTAATGACTACTTTATAGATTTTTTTACAGGATTAGCCCCCTAATTGATGACAGGTTTGCCATGATGAACTATTTTTTGTTTGTTAGTTCTAGTCAAGAGCTTATTTGTCGGGATATAATCCTTGGTTCATTAGTCAGGAAGTAAAAATAATAAGCAAGGGGTATCCGCATGAAGTTAAAAAAAATTGTATTGGCTATGGTTTGTTTCTCATCACCACTCTATGCGGAACACGATCAGCAATTACAGCAGCAAATTCATTTATTACAAAAACAAACGCACGCGTTACAAACTCAATTAGCTCAATTACAAAATAAATTAAATGTTGAGCACAAAAAAAATAAAAAAGAAGCGTCAACTACTGAAGCTCATGAAAATACCCCATCAACACCACGGGTAGTTGTGCGACCAAAAAATAA
Organism: uncultured Legionella sp.; assembly: GCA_945952115.1. GTDB lineage: Bacteria > Pseudomonadota > Gammaproteobacteria > Legionellales > Legionellaceae > Legionella. The sequence goes on from CAMFHA010000005.1 coordinate 15,173, forward strand.
TAAAGAAAACTATCATAGCTCACATTTAACAGTTCACTCGCCTGAAATACATCCTGAATCAATTGGTTTTTATCCCACAGCCCTCGTAGCGGATAATCATGTAGTTACTTACATAGCAGGAACTCCTGTTATTAGCTCACCCTTCTTAGGTGCCCGTCCTGCTTTTGATGGTTCTGACTATATAGTCAATATTTCCAGTATTAACCGCGATATTCGTTTAATGCAACAAAGACGGAATATGTATCGTGCTTATAAGCGGATAGGCTATCCTATGCCAGAAATGCCTATTATTGCCATCAGTGGAAAAGCAGAGCCACAAGCAGTCATTAATCGTACCTATCGCAGAGGAACAGATGGGGATTTCACCCTCGGTTCGAGTGAAATTGATTTTGCAGCCTCATTAAATCAAAATGTAGAAGCCTATATTGGCATTGCTTATGATGCCAGCCCGCCTTCTGTAGGGCCAAGAATTAATAACTCCGCGTTTAACTTAAATATGGGTTTTGTTAATATCGGTAACCTAGACAAAACTCCTTTTTATTTTACTGCCGGACAATTATTTGTTCCTTTTGGGCGTTTTTCAAGTGCAATGATTAGTGCTCCCTTGACTATGAATATGGCTCGCACTAAATCAAGACCATTTATTTTTGGCTATAAATCCCAAGAAGATACTGGTCCGTTTGCAGCGGTATATGGTTATAAAAGTGATACTACTTTAGGTAAATCAGGTATTGGCGGTGTAAACCTTGGTTATATATTTGGTAAAGATGATCTGAATGGAGAAGTGGGTGTTAGTTACATTGCTTCTGTAGACGACTCTGCAGGAATGCAAATCACCACGTCTGTTCCAGGAACAACCTTTGGTGGTTTTGGTTCCTATACAAACGGAAATGAATGGGTACGAAAAACACCGGCCATTGACGTTCATGGTAATATAGGCATTGATCGCTATATCTTTACGGCAGAATGGCTTACAACAACTGAACCGTTTAGAGAGCAGGATTTAAGTATGAATGGTCGCGGAGCAAAAGCTCAAGCAGGTCAATTAGAAGCAGACATCACGTTTAAAGCGTTTAATCGTCCCTCTTCTGTAGGTATTGGCTATCAATGGACTCATGATGCACTTGCTTTAAATTTACCGCTACAACGGTTTATAGGAGTATTTAATATTTCCATTTGGAAAGATACAGTGGAAAGTATTGAATATCGCCATGATATTGATTATGGTACAAGTCAATTTGCGAATGGTGCTAATTCTGTAATTCCTAATTTTCCACCAAATCTAAACACTATAGGTACTGGAAAAGGAGCGGATACTGTTTCTGCACAAATAGGAGTATATTTCTAACTTTCGTTTTTTTGAATATTATGATAGAACTCTTAATTTACTGAGAGAAATGAGGTTATCGTGTCTATTAAATCAGATCGTTGGATAGAAAAAATGGCTCTTGAACATGGAATGATTTCTCCATTTCAAGCAGGGCAAGTAAGAGAAAATGACTCAGGGCGCATTATTTCTTATGGAGTATCTAGTTATGGCTATGATGTACGCTGTTCAAATGAATTTAAAATTTTTACGAATATCAATTCAGCAATTGTAGATCCTAAAGCTTTTGATGAAAGTAGCTTTGTTGATGTACAATCTGATGTTTGCATTATTCCTCCTAACTCGTTTGCTCTAGCAAGAACAGTAGAATATTTTCGTATTCCAAGAAATATTTTAACTATTTGTTTAGGTAAATCGACTTATGCTCGATGCGGCATCATCGTTAATGTAACTCCTCTAGAACCTGAGTGGGAAGGACATGTAACATTAGAGTTTTCTAATACTACTCCATTACCCGCAAAAATCTATGCTTTTGAAGGCGTAGCACAAATGCTCTTTTTAGAAGCAGATGAGGTATGTGCGGTTTCTTATAAAGATAGAGACGGCAAATATCAAGGTCAAACAGGCGTCACCTTACCTCAGACTTAGGAATAGTTCAAATACAGTCATTCAAAGAATAACTGTATTTGAACATTTTTGAAGCTATTTTCTATCGGTCATCGTTCGCTATGAACGAGTACGCTCTATTCTTTATCTTCCATCAATGGATACTCAGCACGAGAAGCATCCACTCGCTCGCGAAGTTCTTTTCCTGGTTTAAAATGCGGGCTGTGTTTTGCTTCAGTCACCACTTTCTCACCTGTTTTAGGATTATGAGCATTTCGGGGGGGACGATAATGAAGAGAAAAACTTCCAAAACCCCGTATTTCAATTCGTTGATTATCAACGAGAGCCTTGCTCATCAGCTCTAATATTTTATTAACGCCATCAGCTACTTGTTTTTCAGTTAGATGCGTCATTTTGGCGGCCATCTGTTCAATGAGTTCGGATTTAATCATACCCACCTCTTATTGTCGCGTGAACTTAAGTCTGCTACCAAAATACAGCAGGTGCTGACAAATTTCTCTTGTTTTATAAGTATAGACGGGGTTAGAAATTATTCAATATTTTCAATTGCTTTGAATGAAATTGTTTTATATCTAAAAAACTTTACCGTGTAATTTTTAAAGTTTTGGGTATATAGCATTGCCCACTAAGTTTTAGACGAGGCGCACTTGAATGAGGCGAAGGAGTGTATACTAGTACATGACTGAAGCTGAGTGAGAAGGCAACGAAGTATAAAGCTTAGTGGGCAATACTATACGGTAATGAATATATGCGGGAACTATACCCCAGCTCATTTGAACTTTAGTATTTTTTTTAAGAACAAAATTTTCAGAAATTAATGGTTTGCTGGTAGTAATAATAATTTCTAATTGTACTAATTTATCAAGCATCTGACATAAATTGTTCCAAGTACTACCAAATAAGGTACTTGAATTCACAAAAATTATAGTGGCATCATGAATAGGAGTTTTTAAAAAATCACCCAAAATAAAATGAATTTTGCTGGCTTGATTTTTATATTGATCTAGATGAGCCAAATGTCTTACTTGCTCACATGAAGCAGCATAAAGGAGGGGCAAAAGCTCTATTCCAACGCTTTTTTGCACAGGATAAACCATAGCGCAAGCTAAAACAGCTTTACCTATACCACTTCCTAAATCATAAAATACAGTATTTTTATTGAGCTTTACTAACGATAATAAAGCAATAAAAGAAAAAAATTCGATTTCTCCATAAATATAATCAAGAGCATCATTTTGACTACGTGCTTGACGAGATAATGAAAAGCCATCAATGGGCTCATAAAGCTTTTGGAATACTTGAAAATGTTCATTCAAACCCCATGTTTTTTTCCAAGCATTGAAATGCCATTGACGTTTTTGTTTATAATAAAAAGAAATAAGAAAGCATGTCATAAAAAAGCAAAAAATAATAAAAAACCAGGAATAAAAAAAAGAATTAATTTTTAGATTAACTATCATTATCGAAGCTCATTTTTTAACTATAATTAAAGGACGCTTATTTGAGTTAAATTAGCAATGTTTTTACTTATACAGATTATATTTATTATCATTGGAATCATCTTTCTCGCAATGGCTTTTAGTTTGCTTCGTGCAAGAAAACAAGAACAAGAACGAGTTCAAGATCAATTTTCATTGTATTTAGTTATAGGATTAGTTTTGATTTTTTTCCCGTTTGTGCTCGAATATTTAGGATTAATAATAAATAATCATTGATAACTAACTCATATTTAATAAACGCGCAAGAAAGTATCCAAATAAACCCTTCATTTAACTATTCATTTATTGATTTAAAAAGGCAGAGTGAGCAATAAGTTTCTCTTTTGCTTTTTTTAAACTACACTGTAAAAAAGTTAATATTTCCTTAATCTAGAATCATTAGAATAGAAGTTATATCTGAGGGTCAGGAGGGTATTATGTTACCAAGTACCAGTTTTTTTAAAACAACTAGTGTAAAACCAGAAAAAACAGGCGCTAAAAAAGTAATTATTGATGTAGGAGGGGAACCCTTTCATGCGTTAACGATAGCCTTTATTGATCAATTTAAAAATGGAAATTTCCTTCCTAATGAATGCATTAAAACTATTTTAAATGATTTTTTTGCTTATTTCCCAGAATATAAATTAAATCAAACTTATGTAGCCCCTTTAGAACAAATGCGTCAGTTGCTTAATAACCCACGTAAAAGTGAAATAGTTGCTAATATCGCTTATATTTTGCGGCAAATAACTGTGGATGAATTATTAAAAAATCCTCTTGCTTATAAAAAAGTGTTTCAAGATTTTACTAGTAATACTTCTCAAGCTTATTTAAGACAGTCAGAAACTTTTTTGGATCTTAGCTCGTTAACTGCTTTAGCCACTGCATTAAAAATTAATCTTATTTTATCTTTTAAAGAGCAACAAAAAGAATTAAGACACCGAGAGATTTATGACTATGCAATAAAAAATTTTCTATTTACCATTGAGCTACAAATCCAAGAAAATTACTGTCTTCCAAGAGTCAACAATAAAGAAGATTTTATTGCAATGAATCTATTGCCTATTGTGGCACCTAAACCCCAAGTAATTGATAGAAATGAAGAGACTATTACAAAGCAACTTGAACTCATTGCTGAGGACAATCATAAGATCTGGAAAGAATATCAGCATCAGCTGGTTGTACTAAAAAACTTAATTGCTGATCTCTCTTTAACTAAAAAAGATATTATTGAACTATATATACAGTTCTTGCCTAATAAGGCAGAACCAGAGTTATTTAATTATCTAGAGAAAACTTACGGTACAACTAAAATAGTAAATGAACCAGGCGACAAAGATAGCGAATACATATTATTACTGACAGCAGCTCTTGCTCGAGGTTTAAGTTTAAGACAAATTAATGCCAATGATTTCTTTGAGGCCTGTGATGAGCAACCTAAAAATCATTCCATTTCAATTGTTGGTTAACTAGGGATAGTTATACACTATACCCTTCTTTTATCATCCATTGATCATTAACAAATTTAGACATGTAATTACGAATAGAATCAGGTAAAATCACCAAGCATTTTTGGCCTTTTTTTAAACTTTTAGCAGCTTGTAGCGCCCCCCACATTGCAGCCCCTGAAGAGCCTCCAACCAATAAGCCTTCTTCTTGAATAAGTTGTCTTGCCGTATGAAAAGAATCAGCATCGTTGGTTTTGATATACCGATCAATTAAACTATTATTAAGTACCTCAGGGAAAAAATCATAACCAATACCTTCCACCTGATAGGACTTAACTTCATTCCCTCCCCCAAGGATCGAGCCCTCAGGATCAATCCCAATAATTTGAATGTGCGGATTATATTCCTTAAGACGTTTTGCGATACCAGAAATTGTACCTCCTGTACCTACACCAGCAACAATCATATCAAGCTCTTTACCAAAGTCTTCAATAATTTCTATGGCAGTGCCGTTATAATGTGCATTGGGATTATTGGGATTAGCATATTGATCAAGAATATAGGCATTGGGAATTGTCTTTTGTAACCGTTTAGCTAGAGAAATATGACTATCAGGATGATCAGAAGCTACTTCTGTTGGTGTACGATAAATCGTTGCTCCCAATCGCTCCAGAACAGATTGCTTTTCTTGGCTCATTTTTTCTGGCATGGTAATAATTACTTTATAGCCTAAGACGGCACCAGCTAGAGCGATCCCTATCCCAGTGTTGCCAGAGGTAGGTTCAATAAGCGTATCACCAGGTTTTATATAACCATCAAGCTCTGCTTGCTTAATCATCTCATAGCCAATACGATCTTTAACTGAACCGCCAGGATTGAAATATTCACATTTGGCATAAAGTTCACATTGGAGCTCATGACCTAAGCGATTAATTTTGACTACGGGGGTACGTCCAATAGTTTCGAGAATGTTAGCATAGATCATAATACGTCCCTTTAAACAAGTGAATTACTAGTCTTTAGTATATACCCAAGTTCCTTCAAAATGCTATTTTTGGCTTACCGTCCAAAACCTAGTATTTTGAAAGAATTTGGGTATATATAGCATTGCCCACAAAGTTTTAGACGAGGCACATTTGAATGAGGCGAAGGAGTATACACTAATACATGACTGAAGCTGAGTGAGAATGCAACGAAGTATAAAGCTTAGTGGGAAATGCTAGTTTTGAATTTTATAGAAGTCCTGTTATATTTTATAAGGAATTAATTATTTTTAAAACAATGAGTTGTACTATCAGGGAGAATTATCATGTTACAAAAAACAATAAAATGGAGCCTTATTTTATCTATTGCGGGGGGTATTGCGAGCTGTCAAATGTTTGAAGAGCGGAATGATCAAATGCATGCTCCTATGGCTTACGATCAACAAGAGATGGCAAAACAGGCTAAAGGAACAAAAACCGCAGCCGCAAAAACAAGCAGCTCTTCTACAGAACCTGTGCAAAAAACAACTCCAGGCCCTAAGCACGCGGCAGCACCTCAATTACCTGTAATTCAATAAGCAGGATATCACTACAGTAAAATAACCGAGCCAACGCTCGGCTATTTTACAACCTTTTTATTGTGGATTGACCATTTCTTTTGGGTTTACATAACGAGCAAATTCTTCAGCAGTTAAAAATCCCAACTTAATTGCCGCTTCTTGTAATGAACTATTATCCTGATGTGCAGTTTTCGCAATTTTAGCAGCCTTGTCATACCCAATATGTTGATTTAAAGCAGTAACAAGCATTAAAGAATGGTTAAGATAATAATCAATTACGGGATGATTTGCCTCTATCCCTTCCGCACAAAACTCTTGAAATGAATGACAGGTATCAGCAAGTAAATTTAAAGAATGCATTACATTAAAAATAATCACAGGCTTAAATACATTTAATTCAAAATTCCCTTGGCTTCCAGCAATACCAACAGCAGTATCATTTCCTAATACTTGAACACAAACCATAGTCATGGCTTCGCTTTGGGTTGGATTAACCTTGCCTGGCATAATAGAAGAGCCTGGTTCATTTTCAGGAATAATTAACTCCCCAATACCACATCGTGGGCCAGAGGCTAACCAACGGATGTCATTGGCAATTTTCATTAAAGCACAAGCTAAAGTTTTCATCGCGCTATGAGCAAAAACTAAAGCATCATGAGAAGCTAAAGCAGCAAATTTATTAGGCGCCGTGATGAATGGCAAACCAGTTAATTGTGCAATATGCTCTGCTACTTTGTTTGCAAATTGAGGATGAGTGTTTAGCCCTGTCCCAACAGCAGTTCCACCTGCTGCAAGTTCATATAATTCTGGTAAAACTTCTTCTAAACGTTTAATGCAAGAATCCAATTGTGCTACATAGCCAGAAAATTCTTGACCTAAGGTTAAAGGGACTGCATCTTGTAAATGCGTTCTACCGATCTTAATAATATCTTTAAACGCAATCATTTTATTTGCTAAAGCATTTCTTAAATTACGTACTGCAGGAATTAATTTTTTATTAAAAGCTACTGCTGCTGCAATATGCATTGCCGTAGGAAAAGTGTCATTAGATGATTGTGACATATTCACATGATCATTAGGATGAATTGGTGTTTTACTTCCCATAACACCGCCAGCTAATTCAATAGCGCGATTAGAAATTACTTCATTAGCATTCATATTCGATTGAGTGCCACTGCCTGTCTGCCAAATATGTAGAGGGAAATGCGCATCAAGCAGGCCCTGACTTACCTCATCAGCCGCTTTAATTATTAAATCTGCTTTATCTTGAGGCAATTTACCCAGTTCTAAATTAGTTAACGCAGCAGCTTTTTTTAAGATCCCAAAAGCATGCATTAATTCAATAGGCATTAGATCGTTGCCAATATTAAAATGATGTAAAGAGCGCTCTGTTTGAGCCCCCCAATATTTGTTGCTTGGAACTTCAATTTCACCCATGCTATCTGATTCAATACGTGCTTCGCTCATTTTTATTATTCCTCAAAATTAATTGCAAAATTTTAACATGAGCTGGACCTACGAAAAACCCCAAGATCGAAGCAAAAGAACGTTAGACCTCTTTCGAAACTCGCTGCAGAGAGCAAAGTGCGAGGAGACTCGGAGCGGAGAACCGGAGTGTACACGCAAGTACATGAGGATTCGAGCACCGAATCGACGAAGCAATTTGCCTCTGCAGTAGAGTTTCGAAAGAAGTCTGTTTTAAGGAGGGAGTTTAGACGCACTAAAAGACCTTATGTTATGATGCAACTAAATTAATTATTATCAAATTACCTATGAGAGAAGTAAGAATTTATCAAGCGGGAAATTATACGGTAGGACAAGAGCTCGAATTAACTGAAGAGGCAGGACAACATGTAGCTGTTGTTTTAAGAATGAAGGTAGGTGATAAGCTTACTTTATTTAATGGTCAGAATTATGAGTTTGAAAGCTTTATTACAATGATAAAAAAGAAACAGGTTTTTGTTTCTTTAAATTCCATGCGTCCAATAAATCGCGAATCACCTGTGTTAATTCATTTGGGGCAAGCTATTTCGAAAGGAGAGCGGATGGAATGGGTAATACAAAAAGCAACAGAATTAGGTGTTGCAAGTATTTCCCCCTTAATCACAGAACGTTGTGTAGTCAAATTAGATAAAGACAGAATGCAAAAAAAAATTCAACAGTGGCAGGCAATAGCGATTGCTGCTTGTGAACAATGTGGGCGCAATACCATTCCCCAAGTTCATAATCCGATCCATTTCGAACAGTTTTTGCAAACTATAAAAGTAGATTTTAAATTAATTCTTCATACTCAAAATGCTAAAAATTGGCGAGAATATGCTTTTAATACACGCGATATGGCTTTAATTATTGGTCCAGAAGGTGGCTTTAGTGAAATAGAGCTTTCTTTAGCTGCAAGCAATCATTGCCTTCCTTTATCACTAGGGCCACGCATTTTACGAACTGAAACTGCTGCTCTTAGTGCATTAAGTCTGTTGCAAGCTATTGGAGGTGATCTATAATAGAGAAATCTATAATAACCGAGGTTTTTTATGAGCGATCATATCAAAGTAGTAACAGATGGTAGTTTTGAGCAAGATGTTATTCAATCTACTAAGCCAGTATTAGTTGATTTTTGGGCGGAATGGTGTGGACCTTGTCGCGCATTAACGCCTATTCTTGAAGAAGTTGCTGCAACTCATGGTAAAGATGTGACTTTTGCAAAAATCAATATCGATGAAAATCCTCAAGCACCTTCTAAATTTGGCGTAATGAGTATTCCCACACTTATTCTATTTAAAAATGGACAAGTTGAAGCAGTAAAAATGGGCTTGCTCACTAAATCGCAATTAAGTGCTTTTGTTGAAAGCCATGTTTAAATCCAGAATTATAACTCGCATTAGAACAACATAATGAACATGTCATTAAATTAAGACCATGATCTCAGTTTACATCGTCCTTCGGCTTGACCAGAGGATCCATGATTTCAGCAAGAGCCTGGATCTTCCAGTCAAGCCGGAAGACGATGAAAATATGGATTGTTTTTAACTTAATAGCAGAGTTCCTAGATCTTCTTATCAAATCGGAAGATAATAGAACATGAATTTTAATCTTAAGAGTAACCACTCAGGATGACGGGATGAATAATTACTCTTTCGTCGTCTTCCGGCTTGACCAGAAGATCCTGGCTCTTACGTTATAAAAAACTAATTTTTATTCAAAAAAAGTTGGATATTCTTATAAAGCTGTGGTAGCCTTATGAGAATATGCAGTGTATAGCAATATGTATTGCATAGGCAGCCAAGTCTTAGCTGCTATTCCCTAATAAAAATTTTCCCGGACATTCAATTCTTTAATAACAAATCAAGTGAGAAGTATGAATCTTAGTGAACTTAAGCAATTACCTATTGCCGACCTCGTTAATATCGCTCAAGAAATGGGAGTAGAAAATACCTCTCGTATGCGTAAACAAGATATTATTTTTGCAATCCTTAAAGCCCATGCCTTAAAAGGTGAAGATATTCACGGAGATGGCGTTTTAGAGGTGCTATCGGATGGCTTTGGATTTTTACGCTCTGCAGATGGCTCTTATTTAGCAGGCCCAGATGATATTTATGTTTCCCCTAGTCAAATTAGACGCTTTAGTTTGCGCTCAGGTGATACCATTTCTGGTAAAATTCGTCCCCCAAAAGATAGCGAACGCTATTTTGCTTTATTGAAAGTTGATGAAATTAATTATGACACGCCTGATAGTGCGAAGCGTAAGATTTTATTTGAAAACTTAACGCCATTATTTGCTTCTGAGCGTTTGGTGATGGAACAAGGTAATGGTAGTACAGAAGATCTGACGGCTCGGGTTGTCGATTTATGCGCTCCTTTCGGCCGAGGACAACGTGGCTTGATTGTATCTCCGCCCAAAGCAGGTAAAACCTTAATGTTACAAAATATTGCTCGTTCCATTGAGAAAAATTATCCTGAATGCTATCTCATTGTTTTATTAATTGACGAGCGCCCTGAAGAAGTCACGGAAATGCAACGCTCTGTTAAAGGTGAAGTTGTAGCCAGTACTTTTGATGAACCTGCAAACCGTCATGTCCAAGTAGCTGAAATGGTTATTGAAAAAGCGAAACGCCTGGTAGAACATAAACGAGATGTTGTTATTTTATTAGATTCTATCACCCGTCTAGCTCGTGCTTATAACACAGTAGTACCTGCTTCAGGTAAAGTCTTAACAGGTGGTGTAGATGCTAATGCTTTACAAAGACCTAAGCGTTTGTATGGAGCTGCTCGTAATATTGAAGAAGGAGGTAGTTTGACTATTATTGCTACCGCTCTAGTAGATACGGGTTCTAAAATGGATGAGGTGATCTACGAGGAATTTAAAGGTACGGGTAATATGGAAATCCATTTAAGCCGCAATATTTCCGAACGTCGTATTTTCCCTGCAATTAATATTAATCGCTCTGGCACTCGACGTGAAGATCTTTTGCTCTCGCCGGAAGATTTACAGCGTACTTGGATTCTTCGCAAAATTCTTCAGTCTATGGATGAATGTGATGCTATTGAGTTTTTGTTAGAGCGTATGAAAAATCACAAAACCAATGCTGAGTTTTTTGAAGCAATGAAGCGTCAAGAGTAATCTATTCCTTATTCATGAAATATAGCGATCTAAGAGACTTCATTAGCCAATTAGAAACACGCGATTTATTAAAGCGTGTTGATTACCCTGTCTCTCCTTATTTGGAGATGACTGCGGTAAGTGATCGAGTATTAAAGCAAGGTGGACCGGCGTTATTATTTACTAGTCCCCTAAATAGCTCTATGCCGGTATTAGCTAATTTATTTGGGACACCTGAACGTGTTGCCTTAGGCATGGGAGCAGAATCTGTTTCTGCACTAAGAGAAATTGGGCAATTATTGGCGATGTTAAAAGAACCTGAACCGCCAAAAGGCTTCAGCGATCTTTTTAATAAACTACCTTTATTACGACGTGCTCTTACATTGGCACCTCATTATGTGAACAAAGCTGAATGTCAAACTCATGTTCTAGAAGGAAAGGACGTCGATTTAAATAAACTTCCTATCCAAACTTGTTGGCCCAATGACGTAGCCCCTCTTATTACCTGGGGATTAGTTACTACTAAAGGGCCGTATCAAGATAGAGAAAATATGGGTATTTATCGGCAGCAGCTTTTATCCAAAAATAAGCTGATCATGCGTTGGTTATCTCATCGAGGTGGAGCTTTAGATTACCAAGCATGGCAAAAAGAGTACCCAGGTGAGCGCTTCCCGATTGCAGTAACTTTAGGTGCAGATCCTGCAACCATGCTCGCAGCAGTAACACCCATTCCTGATACCTTATCTGAATATGCGTTTGCGGGTTTATTGAGAGGGAAACGGACTCGTTTAACTCGTTGTATTAGTAATTCTCTACATGTTCCTGCCAGTGGGGAAATTATTCTTGAAGGCTATTTAGAGCCGGGATTAGACGCACTAGAAGGGCCTTTTGGCGATCATACTGGTTATTATAATGAAGTAGAATCTTTTCCTGTATTTACTGTAGAACGCATCACTCATCGCACTGATCCTATTTATCATAGTACTTATACGGGAAAACCTCCTGATGAGCCGGCTATTTTGGGTGTAGCACTTAATGAAGTATTTATCCCTTTATTACAAAAACAATTTCCAGAAATTGTTGATTTTTATTTACCCCCAGAAGGCTGTTCTTATCGTTTAGCCATTGTTACCATAAAAAAACAGTATCCGGGGCATGCTAAGCGGATCATGATGGCTGTTTGGTCTTTTTTAAGACAGTTCATGTATACTAAATTTGTTATTGTATGTGACGACGATGTGGATGCCAGAAATTGGCAAGAAGTGGTTTGGGCGATGACTACACGGATGGATCCCGCTCGCGATACAGTAATGATAGAACACACTCCAATTGATTATTTAGATTTTGCTTCACCAGTTTCTGGATTGGGATCTAAAATGGGATTAGACGCAACCAATAAATGGTCAGGGGAAACTAATCGAGAATGGGGCACTCCTATTGTTATGGATGAAGAAATTATTAAAAAAGTGAATGACTATTGGTGTTTATTAGGAATAGATAAATGAAGGTGCAAATAGTCGAAGCACAGGTTGAAAGTATTGCTCCGTTGACTGATAGTATTATACATTTAATACTGAAACCAAATACATATGTACCCTATCAAGCCGGCCAATATTTAAATATTCTCTGTGAGAAACAAGAATTTAGTTATTCCATTGCTAATGCTCCTTTAGGGGCTCAACACTATGAATTACACATTCGGCATAGTCTTGAAAATCCATATAACCAAAATTTATTTGCCTCCATTAAAAAAAATGGGCGTGTTACTTTAAAGTTGCCTTTAGGTGAATGTTCTATTGATAAACTGGATACGAATCGCCCTATTTTATTTATTGCTGGAGGTACTGGTTTTGCTCCAGTACATGCCATGATAGAACAATTATTAGCTGATTCTGATCCCAGAGTATTTGAGTTATTTTGGAGTGCTCGCTCACAAAGTGATCTGTATTTAGATGAAAAAGTACTTCTTTGGCAAACTCATATTTCTCATTTTAAATATTATTCCTTCCTTACTGACGCCAGCAGAGAAAATTTATTATCCAATTTATTAATTCGTCATACGCAAGATCTGAAGGAATGGCAAATAGTATTAAGTGGCCCTTTTGAAATGATTTATAGTATGCGTGATGTATTATTAGAGCAAGGAATACCAAGAGCACAATTATTTTCTGATGCATTTAGTTTTGAAAGCTAAGAATCTACCTATTAAACCTGTCAAAAAATAAACTCATTGACATCTTATCCGACATTCCGCAGCACAGTATTTTTTAGATAAAAAGTGAGTAAATTTGAATTTTAAAGCGCAGTTTACATACAAGTAAATGAGCATTTAAAATTCAAATTTACTCACTTTTTAGCAAAAAAGACGAAGCTGCGGAATGTCGGATCTTATTGTTCTATAATGAACATATATAGTTCTTGAGAGATGATATGAATTCTGAATACGCTGTTGGTGTTGTTGGATTAGGCCCTACAGGGCTCATCGCTGCAATTAAACTAGCTCAAAAATATCCCCATCTTAATTTTGTAGCTTTTGAAAAAAGATCTACTCCTATCAGGCAACAAGCAGTCTATCTTAAAGAGACGGCTAATTTTGTTCGCAGTTTGATAACCAATGATCCAGAAGATCTGAATGTGCTACCAAGAACATCCACGTCCAATAGAGCGGACGATGAGACGAATCTTAAAGATTTAGAAGCCTTTCTTCGAAGAAAAATACCTTCTAATGTGAATGTTGTTTATTTAGATAAAGATGAACTATTAGATATTGTGCCCGACGGAGATCAACATTTTATCTCTATTCAAAATACATCTACAGGTAAAAAAAATGACTATTATTGTCGTCATATTTTGGGAACAGATGGAGGGCAACAATACTCAAAAACCTGCATTGAAAAGAATTTTAATAAAAAAATTAACTACATCCAGGACGATGAAATTGGTTATCATGCTTCAATTCAACTTAAAGTGGATCTGAAGCAAACTCAACCTCAAGTTACAAGAACGACTCATAATTGGAATTCATTTCGAACCTTTATATTAAATCGTGCTTCTGTAACCAGTAAAAAAGAAAAATTTAGCGTCACTTGCGAAATTGCTAAAGATCTTTTTGAAATGACTGATCATCAAAAACGAGAGGCTATTCTTTTAGATATCGCACGAAATGCCGTTATTAACAAATATCCTCATATCAGAAAACATCAATTGGTCTTGCACCAGAGTAAAAAACATACACCGGAAATAAATAAGAAAAAAGATGAATTAAGAATCAATTGCTTTAAAACCCAACTTAATTATTGTGCAGATCCTGTAGTAGCCTTACACGCAGAACATTCAACAAGTAGTGGGGTTTATGCGCTCTTAGGAGATTTGCGTAAACCAGCCAGATATCAAAAAGGAGAAGGAGTTTCTGCAGGGGCAGCAGATGTTGATGCTTGGTTAGAATCGTTTGATGGCAACACACTTTCATTTAATACTCAACATTATATCAATAAATTAACTGAGCTGGATAAGAAGGCTTATTACCTTACCACAGACATGCAGCAAAAAATGATTGCACTCAAGAATAGCCAAATAGGACAATCTCCAAAAGAGAACTTAGATCATTGGATTAAAAATGGAATTTTTTTTATAGAAAACAATAAATTAACCATCAATTATGATCATTTTGTAGAAGCCTTATTTAATGATGAACATTTAAAAGAGCTTAATAAGCTTTTGGATAAGAGTACTATTCATGAAGTATCGTTTAACTGCAGCAGCTATTCTAAAGTGATTCCCAAGATCATGGCAATGACTGCACAAAGACAAGAAATAAAAACTTGCTCCTTATTCCTAGGAAATGAAATTTACTCTAATGATTCATTTATTGGTGCCTTAAAAAATAAGGGAACTTTTTTTGAGCGAATTGAAGTGACTTGTCCTCGTCTTAAGGCAGCAGAGGATTGGCTCCATTTTATAAAAAAAACAAGTGATAAAAATGACAACCTATTACAGGAATTTGAAATTAAAACAAGTGATGGCTCGCTTAAAAATGATTTTGTTGAGCAAATAAATCTTAAATTAAGATTATTTTTAGATCAAATAGCAAAAAATCCTGAAGCATTAGAACAATTACAAGATTGGTCTAGTAGGACAAGTCTTCAAAATCATGCAGATTTACTCCAAGTTAAAACAGCTTTGTTAGAGGGAATACGCACTAATCCATCCAAATTTTATGAACAATTAAAAATCATGGATAACTCATTAATTGAGCAATCTCCTTTAAAAAGCTCTATTGGTTCAATTATCACTTTGATGGAAAAAAGAAACGCTATTGTAGAGAATACTATTCAAACTTATGAAAAGGGCAATCTTCCTAAATTTGTTGAATGGAATGATGCTCACAAGAGACTGACATTACACCTATCAAAAGATTTTTTGGCAGAAGATGAACAACAATTGCAAAGTATTTTAACTTTTGCAAAGAAGCAAGGCTGTTCAACTTTGGTTCTTACCCTGCCAGAAAGAGCTTCAAACGAGATAGGTTACATGGAGGCTCCTTCTCTAATCATTAAGCAATTGGATACAGAATGGGGGAAAAATATTATCAATTTTGCGATAGCACCCAAAAATTCTCAAGCAGCAAATAAAAATGATATATATTATCTCGCGTCATATGCTAAAGAGGCTAAAACGGCACTGTTAAAGCACGGTAATTATTTGAAAAATATTCAAATTGCCTGCAAACCAGCAGGTTCAAAAGAAGCTTTATTTAAAGATCTTTCACAAGAATTTAAAGCTCAAGGACAAGAAAAAGTAGTGCTTATTCATCACCCTGAACGGCCTATCAATTGGAATTTCTCGCTTAGCTATGAGCAGCAACAGTTGCAACAACAACAGTTAAAACAAGCAAAACTAGAACAGCAACGACGTGAGCAAGAAAGGCTAGAACAAGAAAGATTAGAGAGAGAACGGCTGGAGCGGGAAAAACTGGAACAGCAGCAAAAATATCAATTGCATCAGCAAGAGTTAGAGAAAATTAGATTAGAAAGAGAACGGCAACGACAAGAAATGAAAAAGCAAGACATTGAACCTTGTCAGACTTTTATATCTTCCCTAAATAATATTAAAAATCATCCTGAAATCAAACATAGACATCGACGAGAAATAAGCCATTTTATTAATGATTTTAACCAGTATTGTATTAGCTATACAGAAAATAGAATTAGCAAAAAAGAATTTATACAGAAATGTCAGCACAGTTTAAAACAAGCTGAAACGCAATTTAAAAATGAAGGGACTCTATGGGATTGGATTCGGCCCGTTTTAAATGCCTGTATCAATGCTTATAATGTAATGGAAAAATTAGTAACACAACGGCAAGATAATAGGTTTGGGCTCTTTAGGAGCAAAGCAAAAGAACTTATAGATGACTCGAATGAACTTAAACAATTTAAGAATAGCTTAGGCCCATCTAGCTAACGAAGCAGACCTCATTAAAACATTTTTTTTCCTCGACCTTTGGGTTTTTCGTACGTTCTGTAGACTTCTATTGGGAGTTTTTAGCAAATCCTGTATGATAAATAGTAGCATACCCATTCTACCTGAAGATCTTGGTTTTTTCGCGACTTGATTTTTGCGCCTGCGGAATTTAAAAAAGCTCGCAATAGGGCTGGCTATTACTTGCTTTTTTAAATTCCGCAGTCGCGAAAAAACCAAGATCTTCAGGTAGAATGGGTATACAAATTAACGTTCTTTATGGATAAAAAATGCATACTTTTTACCAAATAATGGGGATTGCTGCTGCGGTTCTCATTTTATTTCTTTTATATCAAACTATAAAAAATAGACCAGATTATTTTACTAAAGAAAATATGAGTAAAAGTTTTTTGACTATGGGTATTTTGGCCTTAGGTTTGATTGCTTTTGTTGCCTTATTAATCCTATTACTTAGACAAACTTGATTAAAATGCATGATTTAATTCATTTTACCGGATATCGTTCTATTTTATGTCTTAATGGTGAATTACCTGAGACCGATTTCTTTACGCAAGTTAATTTACCTGTCATTGCTGCTGATGGGGCGGCTAATAGCTTATTTCAACGAAATATTCATCCTCTATTAATTCTTGGAGATTTAGACTCTGTCCGCCCTGAACTGTTAGACCACTACCCTTTTTTACATATCGCAAGTCAAGAGCTTAGTGATTATCAAAAAGCTATGGGCTATTTACAGGATAAAGGTTTATTGCCAGCTATTATTGTTGGCATCAATGGTGGTTATTTAGATCATATTTTGAATAATATTAACATCTTTATAGAAAGTGATTCTCTTTTATACTCCCCACCTATTAAAGGATTTGTTCTTAAAGAAGGTAGCACATTACATTTATCCTTGCCTATTCAAACTAAAATTTCTCTTATCGCAGTTCCCAGCGCAACAATTTCCTCTCAGGGATTAAAATGGAACCTTAATCATTCCTATTTATCTTTTCCGGGTAAAACATCATGTTTTAATCGAACCATTTCAACAGAAATCGCTTTGGAAATTCACCAAGGCGCTATCCTAGTATTGATTTATGAACAAACTATCAATGATGCTGCTGTGAAGAAATAGACGATTAAGTCATTACCCCCCAAAATACGCTCTTAATTTATCTTTTTGCTTGATAAATGCGCATCATTGTCTATAATTATTAATTAGGGTGTGCCGAAAATGGTTTTTCTAAATAATGAGTGATAAACAAGCTTTAGATACTAAATTAGCACAAAACAAAGAATTAACTTCTTCCGAGCTATCTTCAGCTCTATTACAAGCACGAGAAATTATCAAACAATATGTAAGTAGGCTTACCAACTCTCAAGCCGGCCCTGATGGATTTTTTGTTTCGCCAGAATTAACTGGTAAGCGAGATTTGGTTAAAATCCTAATGCACATTGATAATAGAAAAATTACTCAAGAAACAGATCTTTTAAATGAAATAAATAACCTAGAAAATCCAGGAAAATCCAATAAACAACAATCAGATGGATTAAAAAGCTGCTTGCAAGAATTAAGAACCATTTTAAATTCTGCTATTATAAATATAAAACAGGATTTGTCTTCAACCTTTGATCCGCCCTAAAATCAATCCTATTAACACAATTTAATGAGTCTAAGCATTTCTTTCCCTAATTTATTTTTAAATTCTGAAGTCAGATTAGCTGATAAAACAAGATAAGACGTTTTACCCATTTTTAAAAAACATATATCTAATAAATTATCAATTTGTAACAAATCACTTTGCTTATCTTGCAAGGGTTCTATTTTTAAACCAAAAATAGCTTCGGAATCCGATTTATTTTTCTCAACAATAAAATTGTTCTGGACATTAATATTAATTAGAAAATAAGGGCCTTTAACTGTGTTTAATCGTCCTGTTAAATTCAAAATGTTGCGATTTAACTTTAAACGAGTAAGTGTAGCATAAACCCATATTCCTAGTTTTATAGAATATTCTTTTATAAGATTTCTTTGTATGCGAAAAGTATGCAGGCTTGCTAGTTTGACTAGATTAGAGCATTTTTGAAAAGGCGTTGTTTTCATTACTTCTTCATGAATTTCTTGCGCCAAAGAATTAAGTGTTGCCTCTTTTTTTAAAATTAGCTTAATAGGTTCTAATCTTAAAAAACATCCTATGGTTTGATCATATTCTTCATGATCGCGCGTTGATTTTACCCGATTCAGGCAAATAGGCACATTCGCTTTAATTGGAGTGCAATTGGATAAAGCGAGCATTAAAACTGCGCACAACCCATCAAGAATACTAATATGATGATGTGCACAATATTCTTTAAATTGCTTAAGAGCCTTTTCAGGTAATTCAATATAATTTGAATAAGCTAAAGCTTGTTTTTGCATATCCGGGACAATGTATTGCTCAGGAAAAGGAAAAAGATGAGTATCTTTTAAATAATTATCCCAAAAATTTAAATCTTCATTTAGGTGATTTTTAAAATAATGTTGCTCTTGAGCAATATACTCCTGGTATATATTCTCTTCTTTGCATATCTCGTTAGCTGATTGCTCATAAAAATCAGAAAGATCTTTTAATAAAATATCTGGGCATAGATCATCTGCAATAAGATGAGGCATAGTAATTTGCAATTCTGTACTTCCATTTTTTAAATAAAACAAGCGCGTGATAATTTGAGGTTTATTTTTAGGCCAAGGATAAAAATTCTTAAGTTGTTCAAACGAATCTTCTACAATAAGCTCACTTTCTCCATCAGAAAGTAAAGCAAGGTTTCTTTCGACTACTTTATATCCTTTATATTTCTGTAAATAATGATTAGGGTGAAATTTTGAAATACGGTAAGACAAAATTTGATGTTTTTGCAAAAGCGCTGTAAACGCTTTATTTAAAGTAGCTATATCAATCCGTCCTTGAATACGTTTACGAGTAAAAATATTAAGTTTTTTAGCTTTAGGTTCAAACGTATCCGCGAGCCAGAGCATGAGCTGAAAATCACTTAGAGGAAGTATTTTTTTATCTATGGTTTTATGAGGATCTCTTTCTTCAATTTTGATTCGATTAGCTTTCTTAATTAATATACTTAATTGAGCAATAGTTGGTGATTGATAAAAATTTTGTAAATTAATTTCGCGTTTAAAGAGATGATTAATTTTAGAAATAACTCGAGCCGCGGATAAAGAATGCCCCCCTAACTCAAAAAAATTATCGTCAACACCAATACAATTAATCCCTAGCTCTTCAGACCAAATCTTAGTTAATCTTTTCTCCAAAAGTTTTTTAGGTGCTTTATAGCTGGTACTGGTTTGCTCTTGAGGTATTGGTAAAGCCGCCCTATCTAATTTTTCATTAGCATTTAATGGAAAAAAATCCATTTTTACAAATAAGGCAGGAATCAT
Organism: uncultured Legionella sp.; assembly: GCA_945952115.1. GTDB lineage: Bacteria > Pseudomonadota > Gammaproteobacteria > Legionellales > Legionellaceae > Legionella. The sequence continues at coordinate 35,086 of CAMFHA010000005.1, forward strand.
ATATTCCGGTAAAAATCGTTGTAAATAAGTGCGCAGCTCCTGTAGATCTAAATTGTTTGCTGATTCGTTTAATAAATAATAGGCTATTAATCTTTTTTCTTTCGAATATTTGTCCGAGGCGATTACTAGCGCTGTTTTAATTGCTGGATGAGCCGTTAAATGATGTTCTATTTCTTCTAATTCTACTCTAAAACCACGAATTTTTAGTTGATGATCTATACGACCGATACATTCAATTGCGCCTGAGGGTAAAAGACGGCACAAGTCTCCTGTTTTATATAATTTTGCTGTTTTATCAGTTGGCTCAAAAGGATTTTGAATAAAATAACGTTCGGTTAAATCCGGATTATTTAAATAACCACGAGCAAGACATAAACCACCTAAACAGAGCTCTCCATCTTCCATATCATGAGTGATAGTAGAGTTTTCTTTTAAAATATAGAAAGAAGCCTGAGGCATTACATAACCGATAGGTACGGTATCATTTAATTGATTTACATTGTGTTTATCCACTACAAATAGGCTGACTGCAACGCTCGCTTCTGTAGGCCCATATTCATTGTATAAGCGATGGTGTGGATAGTGTTCTAACCAATGCTTACAATCAATAGTTGCTAAATTTTCTCCTGCAAGCATTATTTTTTTTAAATGAGGAAAAGATATTTTTTTATTCTGTATTTCATAAAATAAAACTTTGAAATAACTCGGAGTAATTTTAATAAGGCTGATATTATTGTTTTGTAAATAATCAATATAACGACGTGGATCTTTTTTAATCATTTCTTCACAAATAACTACGCTTAATCCTAAGGTTAGAGGAACAATAGTTAAGGTTAATGCAAAATCAAAACTTGGATTAGAAGAACAATCAATTTTTTCTTTAGCACCCTGTATACATTCTTTTGCAAACCACGCAGCATAATTTACTACACTTTGGTGCTCAATTAAGACTCCTTTTGGTGTGCCTGTAGAACCTGATGTATAGATAATATAAGCTAAATTCTCAGCGCTGACAGCACTATTCGGATTGTCTTTAGAGTAATGCTCAAAAGCAGTGCTCGAAAGTAATAGAACACAGCCTGAATAAAGAGTAAATTTTTTTTGATGACTCTCTGTAGTTAATACTATAGTGGTTGCACTTTCTTTTAAAATAAGCAATAACCGTTCTTCTGGATGAGTTGGATCTAAAGGGATATAAGCGCCTCCCGCTTTTAATACTGCCAAGATAGCAATAAAGAACTCAAAAGATCGCTCCATACAAACAACAACAGGCATATCAGGTTTTATTCCTTGTGCTCTTAAATAATATGCAAGTTGATTAGCTTTTTGATTTAATTGCTCATAAGACATTATTTTTTTGTTAAAAATAAGCGCACTTTTTTTAGGACTTTTTTGTACTTGTAATTCAAAAAGCTCATGCAGGGTAGAGGAGTAATCCATCTCCAAGCTCCTTATTTTTACTTCAGGACTGAGGAACAACTTCAAACTCTTCGTTAAAAGAATGTTTTAATTTGGTCATTTAGTATCCCTAAACGCTTTCATTAAAACATTCTTTGCTCGACCTTGAGGTTTTTCGTACGTCCTGAATTTATTCTATTTAAATGAAATCCTTTTATTAATTATTAATAGTAAACTCTTGATAATTCCAGTTTTTAAACTTTTTTTCTCTTCAATTCAGATAAAATTAATTGGAAAGAAACCCAAAAAAGAGAATTAAATGTTTCATTTGACTATTATTTGTACTATATCATTAAGGGCAGGACTTACGAAAAACGCCAAGAATGAAGGCTTTTAGAAGTACAAAGGACCGAATTAAAACATTCTTTTAACGCTGAGATTGTGTGTTTTTCGCACTAAACAATATTTTTACTAGGAGTATATGATGAATAAATGGAGTTGTTTTATGTTTAACCTTCTTGGGTATATTTTAAGTTTTATTTTATCTTTTTCTCTTCAAGCCAAATCGATAGAAGTTGTTGGAACAATTCCTTTAATTATTTCTACTGAAAATAAAGCCCACTCTTTTTATACTAAAACTCAAATTGTTTATGTCCAGAATGTTCGCTTATCTCTAGAAGCCCAACAAATATTAAAAAAACGGATAGAGCATATTTCTGAAGAGTTAATCCTTGAACTAGGAGATGCGGCAGTTCCTAGCTTCATTAATTTGGGAATGAATGGCACGCCAGTTTTAGATCAAGGTGCACATGGCAGTTGCGTTACTTTTGCTATAACTGCTGCCTTTGATGCTGTATTAGGAAAAGGAGATTATATTAGCCAATTATGTAGTTTAGAACTAGGTAGCTATCTTTATAAGCAGCGACGCCTACCTTACAGCGGTTGGAATGGCTCTACAGGCCCCCTCGTGTTAGAGCAATTAAATACTTATGGAATCATTACTCAAAATTATCAACACGTATATGGTTGTGCCGGTGTGAAACTTTACCCTTTAAAAGATGAAAAAAATACCGGAAAACCTATGTCTATCAGTGAATATAGCTCAAACGCTTTACCCTTATCTTTTGCTTCATGGAGAATCTTAGCGGATTCCGAAGAGATTTTAACGGATAACTTTAATCCTACAGCGCTACTAGGGGAGGTTAAAAAGCATTTAAGAGAAGGCAAACGAGTGACATTTGGAATGTTATTGGATGAAACGGTAGGAGAGGCTGGTGCTTTAGCTCGGTTCAAAAAAAATTACGATACTTGGGTATTAACTCCAGAAATTATGAAAAAAGTTGAACAGGGTAAACTAACAGCAGGACATGAAATGGTTATTATTGGCTATGATGATCAGGCTTTGGCTTGGACCAAAGATGGATTGATGAGCAAAGGGCTTTTTCTTGTTAGAAATTCTTGGGGAAAACAAGCGGGCGATGAGGGAAATTTTTATATTTCTTACGATTATTTTAAAGCATTATGTGATGAAGCTCAGGTTATTATTTCTAACTCCTAGCAATTGGTCGATTTTTGAACTATTATTAAAAATGTAACTCTTCTTGTAGCGTTGCCCTTAAGTGTTAGAGAAATGCATTGGAACAAGGCGAAATGTGCAACAGTACACACAAGGCCAAGGGAGAATGCAATGAAAGATAAAGCTTAGGGGAAATTCTATGGTGTCTTTCTTTATATCCAGGAGTTATGATGAGCAAATACGGCTTATTGTTCTTATCTTTATTGTTTTCAAGCGCTCTACAAGCTGATGCTATAGAAATTATCGGTGAAACTCCTGCTAAAATAATTAATAATAATCAAGGCAAATCTGTCGCTGCGCCTAAAACTATCTTATTACAAAAAATTAAACTATCCTCAGATGCAAAATTAGTGCTAAAAGCACGTATTAATGACTTGCAAACCTATGGCAATCAAATTTATAAAACGACGGCGAGCCTTCCTCTAAGAGTCAATTTAGGGATGAATAAAACTCCAGTACTAGATCAAGGCCAGCATGGTACTTGCGTCACTTTTGCAATAACTGGAGCTATTGATGCTACTTTAGGTAAAGGAGATTATGTAAGTCAGCTATGCTCTTTAGAACTAGCTAATTATTTAGTGAATATTAAAAAACCGCCTTATCCCTATTCAGGTTGGAATGGATCTTGGGGAACTTATGTACGAAATTTATTATTAAATTATGGTATTGTGAGTAAAGCATATCAATTAAAATATGGCTGTCCTCAAAATGTTAAACAATACCCCATATTAAATAGTTCAATTACGTCTAAATCAATGACTATTGCAGCTTATACTGCTGTATCTTCTGCCCTTCCCTCTTCTGTAGTCACGAGCGTTCTTGCTGATTCAAACAGTACGTTTAGTTCGAGCTATAATCCTTCAACAACATTAATGAAAATCAAACAATCTTTAGCAGCAGGAAAAAGAGTGACTATTGGATTTTTATTAGATGAAAATCAAGGAAACGCTGGAGCAGTAGGCACTAAGAGCACTAGGTATGATACCTGGGTAACAAATTCTAGCATTTTAAATAAAGCCAAAACTGGAACTTTAAATGCTGGTCATGAGATTATAGTTATTGGTTATGATGATACTGCTACCGCTCGTGGTAATGATGGGAAAATAAGTAAAGGATTATTGATCTTAATGAATTCTTGGGGACCCTATGCAGGTAATAAAGGAATCTATTATATGTCTTATGATTATTTATTATATTTAGCTGATGAAGCAATGATTGTAGGTCATAAATAAGGTGTATTCGTTTACGTCGCATCTGAGAAAAAAGATTGAGAATTTTTCGTAAGTATTAATCTAATAGACATACTGTAATTGCCCTCCAGAAAGCAATTACAGTATGTCTAATGTTGGGCACAAGCCGTAGAGTAATCACCCTCTTGCCCTTTAAGATAATGATGAATATGAGGATTAGTGATCGGATCTGAACAAGGATCAGCAATGAGCATATTTTCTTCTACATAAGTGACTTGCGCACTATCATCTACTAAAAGTCTATACCAGGGATGACGAGTGGCAAAGTCATGTTTATGTGCTTGAGGATTATATTGGCCAGAAGCTTGAAATAAAGGGTCTATATCAACAACTATTGCCCTATAACGACTGCGTCTATGGATAACCAAATCTCCGATATTAAATTTAGCAATTTTATTCATGATAGTTGCCTGTATTAATAGCATTTAATACTTATATCGGCCAATCAAAACAAATCTTGAATAAATAATGCGCCTTAAGTTTATTCTGCAATCACTTTACTTGGCTTGCAATGCAGATCTGTGATCACAGCTATGTTTAAGCAGGTTTTTTTATTGGGAAATTGAAATAAGTATCAGGATAAGGCTCATTTTTTAAGGTAAAATGCCACCATTCAGTATCCTGTTGATTTAAAGGAATAAAGCCATACTGAGACATCAGCTGATTTAATAACTGACGGTTTTGATATTGTTTTTCGCTTACTTTCAGATTAAATGGATGCGATAGTTCATCCATAAAATCAAAATGCGTTCCCATATCGAGTTCTTGATGCGTTTTGAGATTAATAATGGTTATATCAACAGTACTTCCACGGGTATGCCCTGATTTTGCAGCCACATAACCTAATTTAAAAAAATCTGCCTTATTCACATGCGGATAATATTCCTGCTTCATTTTTTGATCATTACTGTCTTTGCTCCAGGCAATAAATTCATCCACTGTCATTTGAGGTCGGTAACCATCAAAAACTTTTAAACCTAAGCCTTTTCGATTTAAGTCCTCTTGTATTTTAAATAATGCAAACGCAGTGGGTTTTGTCACAATACATACCGGACTTTCATAACCAGCTAACTGTTTACCTACAAAATTATTATTTTCCGCATAACGAATATCTTGTTGAATGGTCGGAGCAATATCTTTTAAATAAACAAAATCTTGAGGTAACATTAGAGCAGCATCACTAAGAGTAGTAAAAATAACCAGATAAATCTTTAATAAAAAAATTATACTTTTTTTCATAAAATATTCTCAATAATAAGTAAAATTATTTATTAGATTTCTTCTTGGTTAACTAAAACATGGACTGACTTTTTTCACTCCTAATACTTCTGGTCGAATTTCTTTAAGACGATTAAATTCATCCACAAAAACCACCGTGGGTTTTACATGTGCACATTCTTCTTCAAGTACTTGTGAAAAAGTGGCAATGATAATGAGATCGCCCGGCGTTACTAAATGAGCAGCAGCACCATTAACACAAATATCAGTAGAGCCTATTTCACCAGTAATAGCATAAGTTTCAAAGCGAGTTCCTGCGGTAACATTCCAAACCTGTACGGCTTCAAACGCTAATATATCCGCTGCTTTTAATAATTCCGGAGAGATGGTGATACTTCCTTCATAATCTAAATCAGCCTGGGTTATACAGGCCCTGTGGATTTTAGATTTGAGCATTCTTCTGTAAGTCATTTTTATTCCTAATTTAGTTCTAGAGTTACTCAATTTATTTGTACAGGATAGAGTGTGATTAAAAGTGCGGTTTTTCTTCGCTATCCGTCATAAAGCAACATTAAGCAGTAATCAGGAGATCCTTCGCTACGCTCAGGATGACGAGCTTATAAAAAAACCGCTCTTAAAATTGAATCCTACAGGATGACAATTTTACACCACAATAAGAAAAAGGCGCTATAACAATTTAAAAAAACAACTAAAGTTCTTTAATTATAAATTAAAGAACACTGTTTTAACTTAATGGCAGTGAGTTTACCTAATGGAATACTCCTAGAAAAAGCAATTAGTATACTTTTCTGAATCAAGGTATAATTCACCCTTTGCTCAAAACTGGTGAACAAAGGTGAAGCACAATCCACGTAAACGCTTTGGTCAAAATTTTTTACATCACGCCAATGTTATTAATGAAATCTTACAAGCTATTAATCCAGCAACTGACGATAATCTTTTGGAAATTGGACCGGGTCTAGGTGCCTTAACTTTTCCGTTATTAAAAAAAATAAAGCATTTAACGGCCATAGAAATTGATCGTGATTTGCAAAAACATTTAATAGAATATCCTGCAACTCAAGGTAAATTAAATTTAATTGCAGCAGATGCGCTTACTGTAGAATATAGCCAATTAGGAGCTCAGCTAAGGATTATTGGTAATTTACCCTATAATATTTCTACTCCATTATTGATTCATTTATTAGCTTATTGCTCTTTTATTAAAGACATGCATTTTATGTTGCAAAAAGAAGTAGTTGAACGAATGGCCGCCTCTCCAGGAACTAAAGATTATGGACGCTTAAGTGTAATGATTCAATATCATTGTGCCGTAGAGCACTTGTTTAATGTCCCGCCAGAAGCTTTTGATCCCCCACCAAAAGTAGATTCAGCTATTGTACGTCTCACCCCTTATATTAACTCACCGTTTGATTTAGTTGATAGAAAAGCATTAGAACGCATTGTGGCCTCTTCTTTTGCTATGCGCCGTAAAACCTTAAATAATAATTTAAAAGGAATTATATCCACAACGGATTTAGATCGCTTAGGAATAGACAGTAGCCTGAGACCAGAACAAATTTCTGTTACTCAATATGTCCAACTAGCGAAATTTATTTCCATTTAGTGTAAAATAAGTAAAATATCTCAAGGAGTTTGTTTTGTTTCATCGCCAACGTAAAAATACAGTATCCGCATCGATTAAATCATTAAAAGATTTATTGCCTTTAACTACGGCTTCTCATTTTTTAATGGAAAATAAAAGACAGGGTTTATTAGAAAAAATCAAGAGTTATTCTGGACTGGAAACAGCACGATACGAAAGCTTATGTTCTAGCCTTATTACTAATTTAATTAGTTATTGTCAAAACTTACCAGATTCGTCAAATAGCTATTATTCTCAAGCCGGCGGTTTAGTTGATTATGCTTTAAATAGAACAGAAGCTGCTTTAGGCTTATTCCAAGAATTTATGGTAATAGGACATGATGGTTTATCAGAAGAGCAAAAATTATGGCAATACGCCCTTTATTCGGCTGCATTATTACAAGGAATCGGAAAGCTATTGGTTGATTATCAAGTTAATTTATTTGATATTAATGGCCAATTACTTAAGCAATGGAATCCTTTACTTGAAAGCCTAAACAATATAGGTAGTTATTATAATTATGAATTTCAAAAAGAAGGTGACCTAGGTTTCCGTCGCCGTTTAAATTTATTATTAGCAAAAGCGATTATGCCAGTCAGTGGGTTTAATTGGATTGCTTCTGATCAAAAGGTTTTAGCAGTTTGGCTTGCTTTACTAAATGAAGATCAAAGCTCAGCGGGTACTTTAGGGGCTATTTTAATTCGAGCAGATGCGATCGCTATTCAACGTTATTTAGCTGAATTTTTAGCAAAATCAAACTTAGGTCGCAGTAGCGGGCCTTTTGGTCGAGCAGGAACTTTTGCAGGAGGCACTCCAGAATCACTTGTTGAAAAAGAACTGGCTATTGGTGCTGAATTTATTCAATGGTTAATGAATGCGTTGGCAAATAAATTAATTATGATTAATAAAGCGCCATTATGGATGGTTCCTGGTGGTTTTATTATGAGTGCTGAAATGTTTCAATTGTTTGTACGAGAACACCCTGAATATAAAAATTGGCAAGCAATCCAAAAAGCCTTTGTGTCACTTAATTTACATCGCATTGCTCCTGATGGCTCCTTGCTTAACCGATTTGAACAAACTCAGAATCAACAAATGCATCAAGGGCTTGTTTTTTCAGAATATGCCGTAGCTCTAACTGACGTCGTTCATGTGTATAACCCACATACAGGAACAATAGAAACGATGTCGGCAGTGGAGTTCATTCATAATGCTCAAGAAAACACTGGATTTGTTCCGCGCAATGCAATCATTACTAGGCCTATAGAAAAACTATCCTCTTCTGGATGGGGTCTGACGCTTACTGAAGCTCCCATCATAACTCATGGGGTGAAAAGCAGTGGCTGATTATGCTATTGGTGATATTCAAGGCTGTTATGAGCCTTTATTACGCTTATTAGATGCTATCCAATTTAATGAAAAGGAAGATCGCTTGTGGTTTGTAGGTGATTTAGTTAATCGTGGCCCTCAATCTTTAGCAGTCTTACGTTTTATTAAAAAGTTACCCATTGCTCCACGAATTACTTTAGGAAATCATGATTTACACCTTTTGGGTTCATTATTTGGTGGCCGTCCTTGGCGGGAACATGATGATACAATTCAAGAAATTATGCATGCAGAAGATGGCGAAGAATTAGGACATTGGTTAAGACAGCAGAAGATCATTTATTATGACTCACAACTTAATTATGTGATGTCTCATGCAGGAATTGCCCCCATTTGGGATTTAAATCAGGCATTAAGTTTAGGCCAAGAGTTAGAGCAAGTGCTTGCTAATGATGATTATATTGATTTTTTAAAACACATGTACGGTAATTTGCCCAATAGCTGGTCTTCTAATTTGCAAGGGATGAATCGTTTACGATTAATTACTAATTATTTTACTCGTATGCGCTTTTGTGATAAGGAAGGAAATTTGGAATTAGCTTACAAAGGAAGAGTAAACCAAGCTCCGAATCATTTGTTCCCTTGGTTTTCAGTTCCTAAACGTAAAGAAATACCTGCAGATATCCTTTTTGGACATTGGGCAGCGTTAATGGGCAAATGCCCAAATCCCCATATCCATGCCTTGGATACAGGTTGCTTATGGGGTGGTTATTTAACGGCTTTACGTTTGCAAGATAAACAACGTTTTTCTGTAGCCGGAGTGAGCCTTTAATGCGAAGAGTAAGCCTTTATCTGATGTGGATGTTAGGGCTTTGGTTTTCTTTGAATGCTTGGGCTGCCAATAATAGCTCACTTTATAAGTGGGTTGATGATCCTAACAATGAAGCCAGGCAAGTAAATGATGCAGGAATTCGTTTGCGCAAAGCAATGAGCAATCCTGAATTTATGTTGCATAATTGGATTGAATTGCCTACCTCACCAAATGCAAAGAAAAAAAAGATCTATAAATTGAGTTTACGCGAAGCTATTTTATTGGCTTTACGCTATAACCCTAATATTCAAAATGCTGAATTAGATCGTATCGTACAATATTATCAACTGCGTCTAGCCAATAATGAATTTGAGCTTCAATATGCTTTAGGCGCCTCTGGGACTATTCAAAAAAGCACTTATAATGGCGTAGGAAGTGATACAAGCCGCTCTATTATTGCTAGTCCCGAATTAAATTTAAAAACTAAATTAGGCACTCAAGGATCCTTATCTATAGATAATAATGTGGGAGCAAATAATAATTATAATCCCGTATTAAATTTAACCGTGACACAGCCGTTATTACGAGGTTTTGGACGTAGCGCTAATGAAGCAGCACTTTTAGATGCTCAAGATAATGAATGGCTTAATAAATTAAATCTTCAACAATCGGTAGTAGATCAAATCACTCAAGTAATAACCACTTATCGTACTTTAATTTTAAGTGCTAATAATTTAAAAAATCAGCGCTCACAATTAAAAGAATCACAAAAATCCTATGAGATTAATAAAAAAAGAATTAAAGCGGGTCAATTAGAACCTTCCGGAACTATTCAACATTCTTATCAAATTGAATCCTTGAATCTATTAGTGGAACAAGGAGAAAATGAATTTAACATGGCGGCTCAAGATTTATTACAAAGTATTGGTCTTGATCCAGAAATGCATTTATCTGTTCCAAGTGATGTAACTTTAAAGGAAACTACTGTTCCTAATCTGCAAGAATCTATAGAACTTGCACTGAATCATAATGTGCAATACTTGGCGCAAAAAATGGCTTTAAGAGCCGATGAGCGTGCTTATACAGTCGCTAAAAATCAACAATTATGGCAATTAGATGTTTCGGGAACAGTACAAAGCGGTACCGTTAATGATGTGACAGGGATTAATGGCGGCTTACAAGGTATTTATAATGGAAATAATACTACGGAAGCTGCAAGACTTACTTTAACCGTTCCTTTGCATGATTTAAATCGACGTAGCCAGCTAATTAATGCAAAAATACGTCTCGAAAAAGATAGAATTAATTTATTAGCAGCAAAACGTGCTTTAATAACGAATGTAACCAATACTATTAGAACTATTGAAAGTGTGGCGAAACGCTATGTATTGGCACAAAAACAAGTGCAACTGGCCGAACAGTCTTATGCTTTAGAGAAGAAAAAACTTCAAGCTGGAATTTCTACAGCATTGGATGTTAACAATACACAAAATCAGTTATTGCAAGCGCAATCAGGATTAATAGGGGCAAAAATTGCCTATCTGAATCAACTCTCATCACTACAACGGTTGTTAGGTACAACCTTGGATTATTGGGATATTAAATTAAGGTACGGTGGATGAATTATTTTTTTAAATTGCTCAGTGTCATTTTAATGGTGATTAATTTAACTAGTTGTGGCGAAGAAAAAGCGCAACAACTTAATGAAAATAAATTAAAAACCTATGTAGTGACTGCAAAATCTTTACATAAATTGCTTCATTTTACAGGAACCGTGCAACCTATTCGAGAGCACAGTATTGTAAGCCCAATGGAAGCAGTGGTAGATAAGATGAACTTTCATTATGGACAACGAGTAAAAAAGGGAGAAGTGGTTATCACGCTTAACTCGAATGAATTACAAAAACAGTACAACGATATTCTAACAGATTATTTAAAAGCAAAAGATAATTATACAATTACTAGAGCAAAATTTAGAGGCACTGAAGAGTTATGGGATGCCGGGCTACTGTCTAAAAATAACTACTTAAGTGAAAAATCAAGTGTAGATACGGCTCGAGTTACCTTAATGCAGGCTTCACGAAAGCTTACAGAATTATTAGAAAAAATGGATGAAAATAATAACTCATCACATTTATCTAATTTGAGTCTGGCTGATTTTAATAAAATTAAGAAAATCTTAACAGCCAATCATAATTTAATCCATTTAAAAGCCACGGGCGATGGAGTAATGCTTTATCCGCCCAAATCAGGAGAAGATAAAGCAGCACGTATAAATGTTGGCTCGGCTGTTAAATCAGGCCAAGTCATTGCATTAATTGGCGATTTACAAGGCATCAGTGTAGAAATTGATGTTCCTGAAGTCGATATTGATAAAATTCATCCTGGAATGAAGGCAAACATTAGTGGAGTTGCTTTTGGTAAACACCATTTAAATGGTTCTTTAGTCCTCGTTAATGCGCAAGCATCTAATAGTACGTCTGGCGGCTTGCCTTCTTTTACAGCCCTAGTAGAAGTAAAACATCTTACTCAAGGACAACAACAATGGATAAAAGTAGGAATGAGTGCAGCCATTGAATTAACTGTTGATAGTGAGAAACAATTATTAATTCCTATCGCGGCAGTAAAGCGAGAACAAGGAAATAGTGTGGTACGTATCAAAAGTTCACAAGGACGAATTGAAAAAAGAATAGTTACTACAGGTGCGGCACAAGCAGATTCAGTCGTGATTGAAACAGGCCTTAAAGAAGGAGATGTTGTTGTTTATGACTGAACCTTTAATTCAAATTAGCAATCTCATAAAGTCTTATCACTTAGAAGGTATTAGCTCAACTGTCTTAAAAAACGTCTCCCTTAATGTCAATCGTGGCGATCTTTTAGCTATTGTTGGTGCCTCAGGTTCAGGTAAATCAACGTTAATGAATATTATTGGTTTATTAGATAAAGCAGATTCTGGTACTTATTTTCTTAATAAAAAAAATGTGGCGTCTTTAACAGATGATGAATCTGCTTTATTAAGAAACCAGCATATTGGTTTTGTTTTTCAACAATTTAATTTATTACCTCGTTTTACAGCGATGCACAATGTGGCTTTACCTTTAACTTATCGAGGTACTGCAGCAGATGAAATTAAAGAACGTGTCTTAGATGCCCTCGCACGTGTTGGAATGCGCCAGTATGCGCATCATCGCCCGACACAATTATCAGGAGGGCAGCAACAAAGAGTGGCTATTGCGCGCGCTTTGGTGACAGAGCCCGAGGTTATTTTGGCCGATGAGCCAACAGGCGCACTCGACTCTAAAACAGGCACTGAGGTGATGAATTTATTTTTAAATTTAAATTCAGAAGGCAGAACCATTATTATGGTAACTCATGATGAGCATATTGCTAAGCAATGTAAAAGAACCATTACTTTAGTTGATGGTTTAGTTGTTGCGGAGTCAGGTTAATGAACTTTATTAACCACTGTCAACAAGCTTTAGTTAATTTAACTTCAGCCAAATTACGTTCTTTCCTTGCTGTTTTAGGCATTTTAGTAGGAACTGCTGCCGTCGTTGCTTTAATCAGTTGTGGGCAATTAGCTACCGAAAAAGCTTTAGAAGAATTTAAATCGTTGGGAACCGATTTATTAGCCATCTCTGTTTATCAAAAAGAAATGAGTAAATCGCATACTGAGGACGACTCTTTAACTCCTGATCAATGGCATCAATTAGCAGAGAAAATTCCTTATATCATTAATATTGCACCTTATAGTACTGCGTATCAACCGATTAGTTTTCAAGGAAAAACTTTACAAGGGGCTATCATTGGCGCAGATGAATCTTTGGCCAACATTGTACACGTACATTTAAAAGAAGGTTACTTTGTTTCCTTTTTAGAATCATTTGAGCATTATTGCGTTATTGGCCATGGTTTAGCCCGACAAATTAAAGCAATCACCATGGATGATCTTATTGGTAAACAAATTCGCATTGGACAAGCCTTATATACCATTATTGGTATTGCAGCACCTTGGCGCGAAAATGGATTTTTTAATGAAGACTTAAATCAAGCGGCGGTAATTCCTTTAGGTGGCATGCGTTTGGTGAGTAAAGATGCAAAAATTAATAATGCGGTATTACTTTTAAAGCCAGATAGCCCTATTGATGAGGTCATTGAGGATATTAAGCAGTTAATTCATTCCATTAATCCAAAACTGAGCGTTTTCCCACGCTCTGCAAAACAAATTATTGCTAGTATGGAAAGCCAAGGCCGTATTTTCACCTTATTGCTTGCTGTAATTGGTGGTATTTCACTTTTGGTTGGTGGAATAGGCGTCATGAATGTCATGTTGGTTTCGGTCAGTGAGCGTAAAAAAGAAATTGGTATTAGAAAAGCAGTAGGTGCAAAAAATAGTGAAATTCAAGCGTTGTTTTTAGTAGAGTCTGTGATGCTCTCTTTATTAGGTGGTATCCTTGGTGTTATTTTAGGTTTAATTTTTACCTGGATAGTTGCCTATTTTAGTCATTGGACTTTTTCAATCTATTTATTACCTCCACTAGCGGGTTTTTTAGTTTCTGCCGCAACAGGGATTTTCTTTGGATTTTATCCAGCCCATAGAGCCTCTAAATTGGAGCCTATGGTTTCTTTACGAAGTGAGTAGAAACAAAATACTTGGCTATTTTTTAGTGCTAAAATAAAGTAATAGCATCAAGGTAAACGCATCTAAGAAGTTGATAGATAATTTTTTTACATTACTTTTAGGGTGATAGCAAGAGTTGCTTTAAATTTTTTAATATATATATATATCCAATTTCCTTCAGAATTCTATTTTTGGCTTATCGCTTTGTTTGCTCATAGCATTTTGAAGAAATTTGGGTATATACCCCTAATGTAGAAATGCAAAATAGAGCGAAAAAAGCATTACAAGCTAATTGGAGCTCATAACTTTTCTGTATAACGAAAACGAATAAGATTTTTTGCATAAATAGTGCTATGGTCTAATATAAAAATAAACTATACGCTTTACGAAAAACTCCTAATTTCTGCGTAAGGTCAAGATTATTGAGATGCTTATGATTTTATATAACGCCCCCTCCTCTTATTATTCTATGATTGCGCGTTATGCTTTATTTGAAGCAGGCCTTTCTTTTGAAAATAGACGCATGGATATTCATCTGGCAAAAGAACAACTTTCTCCTTGGTATCGTGCAATCAATCCTAAAATGACTGTGCCTTCTTTAGTAAAAGACAATCTTATTTTGATTGATAGTCAAGATATCTTAAATTATGCGGCGCGCGCACAAGGGGCTCTATGGTTGGATGCGGATGAGGAAGCTAGTTTGCACGTGCAGCAAATTGTCCAAGCACATTATCGTATAAGCATTGAACGTTTAACTTTTGCTAAAGCATTAACAAGCATTGCTCCTTTGCGTTTTATAGTGCCCCATATGCTCAATAAAATCATAAAAAAATTAGAACAAGAGTTAATCACCAGCCCTAATAAAGACGCATTGAATGCTAAAATTGCTTTAAATAGGCAACGATTAAATTTTTTTACTCAAGGAAATTTGTTTTCTAAATTAGAATTAGAGCGAAAAAGCATTCAACTTTTTTTAGAAAAACTACCTTCTCCAAAAAAATTTTTAATGGGTAATAAATTGAGCTCAGCCGATATTGTTATTGTAGTTTTATTGGGTCGTTTGAACATGATCTCTGAGTTTGATCTGATCCAATCTCAAGAATTAGTAGAATGGTTCTCAGAGATGCAAGCAAGACCCGCATATAAAAAAGCGGACATTTGGACTCATTTCCAGCCTTGGCGAATTTTATTTAAACGCTAATGATTTAATCTAGAAAAAAAACCGTTAAATCGGCTATGAATGTTTACTGGGCTGATTGTTCAACTGCGTTTTCTAAGTTTAATAATAAAGTTAATCGTCGCATCATTTCTTTAATCGCTTCTTCTTTATTTCGATAAATATCTTCATGAGCAACATGGAAGGTATTAAAGTCATCTTCACATTCCACCGTATTATCATCTAAAAAATCAGTAATAGTTTGCTTGGATAATAAATAAAATTCATCTTGCTCTTCAAAACTGATGATCCAAACCAAATCACCTAACTGAAAATCAGCCATGTTAATGCCCCAATTAAGATTGTTTGATATAAATATATCTCCAAATTTTTCAAGATGCGAGTTTTTGGGTATATAGCATTGCCCATTAAACTTTATACTTCATTGCATTCTCACTCGGCTTCAGTCATATACTGGTACTCCATCGCCTCATTCAAATGCGTCTTGTCTAAAACTTAGTGGGCAATACTATAGATACTCAGGCTCCTTTGCAAAAAATATGCGATTAATTAACCTCACAATTAATATAATTTTTACACAAAACAAGAGGAAGCACCTATTGTTGTTTCTTCTATAGCATCAGTCTTCTCTAAAGGAAGCTTTTCAGGGAGAGGCGTTGTTTGTTGCGGCGGTACTCTTCTCATAAAACTATATCGAGCATACCCCTCTCTAACCGTATTGATAAGCATATCTCTTCCATATAGGCCATATTGGCAAAGCTGTACATAGGCGTTATGGAAATAAATTCCAATCAATGCTGATGTTGGTTGCTGGGGTGAATAATTTATACTAAATTTTTCCCCACGCAATAAAAGTGCACACACTAAAATAGGTGACAAATCCATACTCAAGCTTGCCATAATCATTTGAGATTGCTTCAAGTTTTCAGGATCATTTTGAAATGCAGAATGCGTTAATTCAAGGTTTAAATGGTGTAAAGCATTAAGTAGCTTTTGGAGCGATTTTGTTTTAAAAACTGACCGTTGTAGATGATGTTCAACTTGACTCGCAAATTCCACTGTAAAATCAGCCAACCTATTTGTTTCAATACAGCATACTTCATACGTTAAATAGGAAAGTTTTTTTACAATTTCAATCTGTTGCTCTTTATTTTCTATACACTTAATGTTTTCCAGAACTAATTGAATTTTAATTAAGTATTTGATTTTGGTTAATTGTATTGCGCGATCAGTTAATAGCGTATTTTTTTCTTTTTCTACTTGTTCTAACAAAATTTTATCAATAACAGCAATTAATTGTTCAATAATCATATCAATATGATCGTCAAAATATGCCTTATCTATATTTTTGAAATTTACTTTATTAAATTCTTCAATTCTTTGATCTAAAACAACGTCAGTCGTTGCCACTGATGATGGGGCTGCATTGGTTTCAACGAAGCTTGAGAGCATAATATCGTTGAATGTATCGTAAAATGAGCTTTCATCAGAATCATCATCAACAGCGCCGGCATGGATCATAGGTATATCAACATTTTGTTGATTTTTTATATCAATATGTAATTTACGTTGGTATTTAATAATCTCTTGTTGTTCAGAATTATCCAAAGATACCTGTTCATTCCCTTGATAACTTTCATATTGTTTCGCGCTCATATACTCTGTAAATGAAAAATTAATATCAATATCAGCTAGAGCATTACAAAACTGGATATGTAGCTCACAAGGTAAATTACGCATTAATTCATCGTATTTGGCTTTTTCGTCAAGAGTAACTAACTTCTCTTTAAGTTCGGCATGTAGTTTTCTGATTTCCATGTACGAATTATAAATGTTATTCCGGGTTTCTCGTAAAGCTTCTATATTTCCATCATATTTTTCTTGTAAAGCATTTTTTTCTAACATAATTAACAAGTGGGTTATTGCAGTAATAGCTGGTTTAGCAGATGCCTGTTCCTCTCTATATACTGATAAAAATAAACTATATAATTCATTTTGAATACAATTTAATAACCGACTCTCTTTCAGTAATTGTATAATGCGTTCAGGATCATCAGTAGGCAGGTAATAATCTAATGATTTTTTAACTATACTTTTACACACCTCAGGCACAGATTTTACTACATTTTTTTTGATATATTGCTTTGCGTTTTCATTGATATTCAAGGCTAGATCAGAGCGTATTATGTCAACTGCATTTGTTGCACTATCATGATAATTTTGTGTCGTTCTTAATACTCGAATTACAGTTCTCATGGATACGGGAGAAAGACCACTTAAAATTTTTGCCAGTGCTTTATTATCTTTTTGAATAATGTTTTCTAACTGTGTTTTCTCATTCAGTAAAAACAAATTCTTAGTCAATTGGTACATGTTTTGAATAGTTTTGTTTTGCGAAAATAAACAATATCGAAAAACATAGCCTTGTATTGCTGGAGGTAAAACCATTCCGGCTATTGCACTTGCAGCAAGCACTGAACCCAAATTTACAATATCTTGCCCTGTTATACTTTGAGAAATAGCAGGAATATTTTGCATAGTCTCTAATAAAGATTCAATTCTTGTAATTGAATTTTTTAGGCTGATTAATACTAGATTTAAATCTTCTGGTAATAAAATAATATGTAATAAATTGCTACTTTTTTGGCAAGAAAATTCATTTTTAATGCGATTAGATAGTTGAAAAATCTCCGCTTTTACTCCTGGATCCAAAGTTTCTTGCATTGCTTTATTGACAGCAATTTGAAATTCTTTTTCAGTAGCTGCAGGAGTAATTTTTAGAAGCTCACAGGCTCTACATAATTCTTCTATATTCATAAATATTCTATACAGATTTATTTTTAATCATTGTATTCTTTTTTACATCATAGTCAAATATTGATCTTTATGCTGATGTGATTTAGAACCACAGGAAGAAATCTAATTAAGATTGCTTGATATAAATATAAGGTTTTTGCTTTTTATCAAGCCAATGTAAAATTTGCAATAGGTGAGTTTCATTCAAAGCAATACAACCTGCGGTGCCCTCTTTCGATGAACGCCAAATATGCATGAAAATTGCACTGCCAGCCCCTGGCTTGACTGGATTCATATTATAATTAATGACAGCGCCCATTTTATATAAAGGATGCATCATTAATTCATAACTATGCGCGGAAGTTGGACCATCAACCCAACTGTTATAAAGCGGATCGTTAGGATCATCAATAAATTTATCATCAACACTAATAAATCTAAAATCCATTTTAAGCGCTAGAGGCTCTGTACCAAAAGCCCATTGTAAGGGATAAAAACCAGTCGGTGTTTTTAGATCACCTTCTTTTTTAGTATTCTTAATAGCCAACCCGTTTTTACCAATGACTGCGGCAACAGGATGAGTAAATAAACTAAGTTTCCACCCTTGATCCCAAATACACGTACTGAGTTGGGCTTGTATTCCACTTTGAGATTCTACTACCAGTACTTGCTTGATAGTAGAAGGCAGATTTAATCTAATTAGCTGTGAGCATGCTGATTTAGGAGCGTTTTCATTTTGCCCAAAACCAGGAGCTACTAAAACAAAGGCTCCACAGAAGAAAAACAAACTTAATTTACTCATTGTGCTAACTCTTTTAAAAGATAAGAAGCCGTTAATTGTTTTACAAAATAAGCAGGCGTAAGATTTTGTTTCGGTAAATCATCTAAAAAAATTAATTTAAAATAAGAAGAATTAGCGGGAGATTTAGCATCAGGGTATTCAGGATAATAATTAAGAAGAGGGAATAAGACAGATTGACCGATAACATAACGTTTATCTTTAGTGACAGGCGCTAATCCCCATATATTTTGATAAGTCATGACGACATTGTCTTGAGTACCCAAATACAACATAACATGACCTCCAATATAAATAACTGTCATTAAGGGATGTCCTTGCGTTTTTAAACTGGCAATCCGGTCTTCCATTTTTTTTTCAGATAAATCTAAGGAAGCATATTCAGCTTGCTGACCCGAGTTTCTTGGTAACCAAATACCTAAAGGAGTAAATAAACTTTTAAGCTCTTGTGAACAATCATTAAAAAAGAATGCGCCCCCCCCAACCGTAAGGTCGATTTTGTACTTGTTTAATGAGCATTGCGAGATTTTTTTTCGTAGCAGGCAGTGGTATTTTATGAGTAGCCTGAGAGCTTACATAGCCCTTTGATAATACCGCTTGTTGTAGTTTATTTTTTACAGGTATATAAAGGCCATTATTCTCCGCTAAAGGAAAAACAGCGCCAATATAAGTAGAAAAAAGAAAGTGCTGATGTTCATCAACAACACTAGCTTCAGTTTGAGTAATCGCCATTAAGCTTGCTTGTGCCTTGGATTGCCATTGTTGAATAAATTCAGACGAAGCATAAGCCAAATCATTGCTTCTAACCCAAGCAAAATAAGCATCCGGTGTCACCACTAAAGACCAGGCTTTATCTTGAGATACATGCAAAACATACAAAGGAGTTCCTAGCCATAGAGCTGATTCCTGTAAATTATCAAAAGGAAAACCTTCTCCAGCCAAACTAAAATGATAAAAATCAGGTGCATTATCAGGTAGGGCGCGTGCAAAGGTATTTTGAATAACTATGGCTCGTTGAGACGCATGAAATGAATGATCTAAATCATCTAGATGCATGTTAGTACTTATTTTATTAAGCCAAGAAGCATCATGTTCTTTAAAGTTTTCTGCATAATGATAATGAAGAGGGTCTTGTTTCTGATTATTAAACCCTTCCAAAATACCCATTTCAATAGTTTTTACCTTGAGAAGCATGCTTTGAATTAATGATGCACTCCAAGGAGACAAACCTTGCTCATCACTCGCATAATAATGTCTAAAAAATTGTTGAACTTGAGTTTTTTGATATTCAGCACTTAATAAAGGCTTATTATAATCTTCCGTGTTTTGAGGAAGATAAAGGTTAATGTCTTGACTATAATTAGTGAGTGGAAAATCATAAACAGGCACCTCTACAGCATAACCTCGAGTTAAGCAGGTTGTTAATAGACAAAGGAAAAACCAGGTGATTGACGCAAACTGTACATTAAACATAGTTCAACTCATCAGTAAAATGAGCTTAGATTATATCATAAAATAATCTATTTGTTTCTTTATATGACTATATTTGATTTTAAATGGTCGCAAATTGACCCAAGCTCATTTTTGTGTGTATTATTATTCCAGTTTGTGAAATTAAGGTTGCCATGTTTCATTTTAACGATGATCAAATAAGTACTATCCTAAATACCTCTACAGAGAATGATTTTAGCTATTTTACTAGGATTGCTTCTCGTTTTCGTCAAGAATATAAACCGCTTTTTTTTACTCCTTATCGTTCAATTAATGAATTTGGCTTAGAATTAATTGCACCTGTGCATCATCCTCTACAATTAGGAGGGATGTCAGCCACTTCATTTATGTTTGCCTTTTTAGCAGCTATCGTGGGTATAGTATCCTTATTAGTGAGTGCTATTGCCGGATTATTTTTGCACACCAAGATGCAAAACAATGCTTATGATTGTGCATCTAATGCACTCATTCTTTTGGGTTCGAGTATTATAACTGGAGTGACTTGTTGTCTATTAGCATTCGCTAGCATTCCTTATACGATTTGCTCTTTAGTCTCTCGCTCAATTGCCAGTCTATTATCTATAGAACCACAGGAAGAAGAACGTTTTGAAATAAATAATAATCAACTTTTATAGTTGCTTTTTCTGTTATAGTCTAAACTCATGTCTTATAATGAAAAGAAGAAAAATAATTATACTCATGATCTAGGGGAAGACAATGAAAAAATTGGGGCTTGCTGTATCTGTTTGGTTATTATTAATACAGCTAGCTTTTGCAGGGGTACAACCTTGGAATCAATGGGTTGCCAATGTACGAGAAGAAGCATTACAGCAAGGAATTAGACCCTCTGTATTTGATGAAGCTTTTGCTGGCATTAATGAGCCTAGTCGTCAAATTAAAGGTTTAATGCGCTCACAGCCTGAACATCGGCTGACTTTTATCAAATACCGTACTACCCGAGTAGACAATTATAGAATTGCTATTGGTCGTAAGCAGTATCAAAAAAATAAAGTATTGCTCGATGAAATTGGTCAAAAATATGGAGTTAACCCTTGTTTTATTGTTTCTTTTTGGGGCATGGAAACGAGTTACGGAACCTATATGGGTAATTTCCCGGTAATTAAAGCCTTAGCGACTTTAGCTTATGATTCACAGCGTAAAGAAGTATTCCGCAAAGAACTCTTTCTTGCCTTACATATTTTAAATGACGGCCATGTTGACTTAGCTCACTTTAAAGGTGAATGGGCCGGAGCCTCTGGGCAACCTCAATTTTTACCCTCAAGCTGGGTAAAATATGCAGTGGATTATGATGGAGATGGACGAAAAGATATTTGGGAAAGTAAACCGGATGTTTTTGCCTCTATTGCTAATTATATGAAACAAAATGGTTGGCAAACTGGTGAGCCTTGGGCTGTTCAAGTCAAATTACCAGCTAAATTTGATATGAAACTCGAAGGAAAAAATACTAGTAAGTCTGTAAGTGAATGGAACGCCCTAGGAGTAAGAATGGAAAATGGTCAAGCGCTGCCTTATCAAAATCTACAAGCCAGTATTATTCAGCCTTATGGTGGCCCTACTTTTCTTGCATTTCCGAACTATCGCATGATTTTGCACTATAATAATTCTATTTATTATGCTGGTGCAGTGGGCTATTTAGCAGATAAAATTTGCCAAGCGCATTAACTATACCCCAAATTGCACCTTGAAACATTAGGAGTATTTCATGAGCTATCTTGATAAAACAGCGAGTTTAACTCCTAATGAACAACGAATTATTATCAATAAAGCCACAGAATCCCCTTATGCTGGCAAATATAATGCGCTTGCAAAGCATGGCACTTATTTATAGTTATTTAAAATTTGAAATGTCCATAAGATTTGGTATTATTATGGTTTT